>CAJQPR010000066.1 GCA_905480255.1 uncultured Woeseiaceae bacterium
AGCTGCTGTTATTGGTATGTTCCCAGCACATGGTGCTGCTGAGAATATTTCAAATAGTGGCGCGCAAGCGATTACTGGTAGTGGTGCGAAGGCAATCACCGGCAGTGGCGCTAGAGCAATTACTGGTAGTGGTGCTAGAGCGATCACCGGCAGTGGCGCTAGAGCAATTACTGGCAGTGGCGCTAGAGCGATCACCGGCAGTGGTGCTAGAGCAATCACCGGCAGTGGTGCTAGAGCAATTACTGGCAGTGGGGCTAGAGCAATTACTGGCGGTGGTGCTAGAGCGATCACCGGCAGTGGCGCTAGAGCGATCACCGGCAGTGGTGCTAGAGCGATCACCGGCAGTGGCGCTAGAGCAATCACCGGCAGCGGTGCCCGCCTTCTCGTCCTGGGTCGCGTGGAATTTGCCGGTTCCGATTTCGTTTCCGTACTTGGCCAGACAGTGTTTGTAAATGAGGCAACAGCTTCGTCAATGAGTGCTGGATCAATGGTTGCCGTGTATGGGTCGATTGACTTCGAAACCGGTGGGATTACTGATGCGAGCGTGTTATCTGCAGCAAGTGCAGGATTCAGGTCAGATTCGCCGTCGTTACTGACAGGATTTGTTGATTCGATCGACTACTCAAAAGGCCTGGCCGTTGTTAGTGGCAAGGCTGTCGACTACAACGCGTTGCTCTCTGATGGGGCTGCGCCGAGTGTTGGTGACATGGTGTCGGTGACGGGTCGCGATTATGCTGGAATGAATTTGCTGGTTGCAGACCCACAGCTGGAGCTTGACTAAAAGTAACAGGCAAAAAAAAGTCGGCGTCCTTGCCGACTTTAGGTCTCGTATCACACTAAGGAGATGCGAGGGTTGGAGAAGCCGTCTCTGAGCGATTAGAGACGACTCGCGACAAACTATAGGTTCGTCACAGCAGCAATGCTGTGACAAACCTCACAAATAAAATCCCGACAAAAAGAAAGGGCGCCTTTTGGCGCCCTTATTGTTAAATACGGTTGTATTAAGTTAAGCAGAGCTATTCCTGCGATGCTGTTCGCAACTCGTCGAGGTGCGCCTGGAATTTTCGTTGCTGTACCGCCGCCGTCATCTCGTCCTTCACGCTTTCGAATGTTGGCGGAACAGATTCCCGGGACTCGTCCCTGATGATGACGTGCCAGCCAAACTGCGTTTGTACTGGTTGTGAAGAATAGTCACCATCTTCCATCGCCTGTACCGCCATCGAGAATGGTTGCACCATTTGATTTGGAGAGAACCATCCGAGGTCACCGCCATTGGTGGCTGCTGAGGGATCGATTGACTTCTCTTTAGCCAGTGCTTCGAAGTCCGCTCCGGCGCCAAGTTGGCCGATTACTTCGATTGCCTCAGCCTGAGTCTGAAGGAGGATGTGCCTCGCTTTGAATTGAAGCGGCGGTTCCTGCTCGAGTTTCGTGCCGTATTCAGCGAGCATTTCTTCGTCGGTCACCTCAATGGTTTCGAAGTATTCGGCAGCAACCGCCTGGGCAAGAATGCTCTTTTCCTGAAGCTCGATCTGGGCTGCAATCTGGGGCGTTTTCGAATGCGCTGTCGCATTTGGCTGTGTGGCCAGAAGGTAGATATCCTTCAGTTCTGCCATGAGTGCGACACGTTGCTCGGATGTCGCCTGTGCGCCCTGACCGCCAAGTCGGCTATCAAAGTAAAGGTCTACAACGGCGCTATCAACATCAACCCCGTTAACCGTGAAAATTGTATCGGCAGAAGATGTGCCAGTGGCAAATGCCCCGACAGCAATCAGCCCGATCGCCGCTAATCGTGTTCCGCTCAGTCGGGAACCGTTCATAAGGTCCATGATTTAAATCCTTGGATTAAGTGTGAAAAGGGAGTGGTTTGATTTGGTCTTCAGCGCTCTGACGGAGTGAAAGCCTTTATCCGGAGCGCGTGTATGTCGGTTTGCAGTAGTTGAGTGAGCGCATCATAAACCATTCTGTGGCGTTGAATGCGGTTTTGGCCCTCAAATGCGCTTGAAACTATGGTTACGTCAAAATGGCCTTTGCCGTCTTTTGCACCTTCGTGCCCTGCATGCAATTGACTCTGGTCCTTTATCAATAGTTCCGTCGGGTTGAAGCGTTCCTGCAACTCCGCACTGATTCTGGATTGTCGATCGCCGCTCACGGCAGGACTTTTTTGAACGGTTTCACAGTGACACTGGCGTAGACGCCGGCGGCTACGTATGGATCATCATTTGCCCAGGCTTTGGCCTCTTCCAGGCTGGGAAAATCGATAACCAACAGGCTGCCGGTAAATCCGGCCGACCCGGAGTCCTCGGAATCAACCGCCGGATGAGGTCCGGCAATCAGCACCCGGTTTTCGGTCACGAGCTCCTGCATTCGCGCCAGGTGTGCTTCTCTTGCCTTGACTCTCAGCGGCAAGCTGTTTTCCACGTCTTCACTAATAATGGCATACCACATGATCAGGCCTCCGAATCATTTGAAGCAGATTCATTCTTCTGCGCGGCCAGTGTCAGCCAAACGCTTTGAATGATGACGAATACGAGAGTGATGCCCAGCATCCCAAATAGCTTAAATTTCACCCAGAAGGCCTCACTGAAGTTGTAGGCGACATAAAGATTTATTGAGCCGACGAAAAGAAAGAAAACCACCCATATCTGATTCAGCCTTATCCATTGTTCCCGGCCCAGCTCTGCGGCACTACCCAGCATCCTTTGCACGAATGTTTTCTCGCCAATCCACTGGCTACCAAAGAACGCAATAGCGATGGCCCAGTTCAGCACTGTCGGTTTCCAGTAAAGAAAAGTCGGGTTCCTGAATGCCAGGGTGAATCCGCCGAGTATCAGTACGAGCGCCGTAGATGCGGCGTAAATTCGATTAAGTTTCTTAGTGATCAGCCATTGGACGAACAGGACTATCGGCATGACCACCATGAGCACACCGGTGGCAAAGAATATATCCTTGTAAAAATAGGCAAGGATAAAGACGATAATTGGAATGTAATCAAGCAGTAGCTGCATTTGTGGATCGCTTCGGGTCCGGTCGGGCGGGTGCCGAATGATAGCCCATATCGCTCCTGATCGAAATTGCCTGAAATTCCGGAGCAGAGAGCAAATTGTGCCGTTACAATCCGCGAATGGCACGTTTGGTCGAAATTCATCCGCAGGATCCGCAGCAGCGTCTGATCGCTGAGGTTGTGGCTGTTATCCGTGGTGGCGGACTTATCGCTTACCCTACGGACTCCAGCTATGCGTTCGGCTGTCATCTCGGCGACAGGCGGGCAATGGATCGAATTCGACGAATTCGGCAGACGGATAAGAAGCACAACTTCACGTTGGTTTGCAGCGACCTGTCAGAGATCAGCTTGTATGCCCGCGTTGAAAACTGGCAGTACCGGTTGATCAAATCACTGACCCCAGGCCCATATACGTTTATTTTGCCGGCAACACGGGAAGTGCCAAAGCGTCTGCAAAACCCCAAACGCCGCACAATCGGGCTGCGCGTGCCAGATCACGAAATCGCTCGCGCGATGCTGGAGACGCTGGGCGAGCCAATTATGAGCTCGACGCTGCAATTACCGGGCGACGACATTCCAATCACCGATGTTTATGAGATCGAAGAAAGGATCGGCAACCAAATCGATTTGATTATCGACGGGGGGCCGACCGGCATCGAACCCACAACCGTGATTGACCTGTCTGAAGGTTCCGTTGAGGTCCTGCGCCAGGGACTTGGCGATGTCAGTGCCGTTGCCTGATTAATCCACCGGATCTGGACGCAGCGTCCCTTAAATGAGCTAAAATGCGCCGTCCTCGCTCGAGAAATCCATGAAACCCGAACTTACAGTCCTGACCCCAAAAGATGCGCCGAAACCGGAAGGGCAGGAAGATCTGGTCCCGGCACAAAACGAAATGCCATTTGCGGTTGTCGAGGGCGAACCCGTAACGGAGCTTCCGCAGGACCTCTACATCCCGCCTTACGCTTTGCAGGTATTTCTTGAGGCCTTCGAGGGTCCGCTGGATCTGTTGCTATACCTGATCCGGCGCCAGAACATCGATATCCTCGATATTCCCATCGCCGAGATTACGCGGCAGTACGTTAAGTACATCGAGCTGATGAAGGAAATGCAGCTCGAGTTGGCGGGAGAGTATCTCCTGATGGCGGCCATGCTGGCAGAGATCAAGTCGCGCATGTTGTTACCGCGACCAGAGAAAGAAGAGGAAGAGGAGGAAGATCCAAGGGCCGAACTTGTACGCCGGCTACAGGAATACGAACGCTTTAAGAAAGCGGCGGAAGACCTGAGCGATCTGCCAAGACTCGAGAGAGACGTTCATGTCGCCATCGTTGATGCGCCGGAACGGAAGGTGACCACGAAATTGCCTGACGTGACTCTCAAAGAGCTCCTGTTGGCTTTTCATGATGTTCTGAAACGTGCAGAAATGTTCACGAACCTGCATTTGCAGAGAGAGCCGTTGTCAGTGCGGCAACGAATGTCAGAGATTCTCGTCAGAATCAAAAGCAGCACGTTCTCCGGGTTCGGTGACCTGTTTGATCCGGAAGAGGGGCGACTGGGAGTGGCCGTCACTTTTATCGCGATCCTGGAGCTTTTGAAAGAGTCGGTAATTGAAGTGGTACAGGCAGAAGCGTTTGCTCCACTGCATGTGCGCGCCGCATCTTCCGTACGACTGGTCGCAGATGATGGCGAGAGTGTAGGAACGGAATTAATAGAAGAAGCAGAAGAGAGACCGCCCGAAGATGGATGACACGCAGATAAAGTACTTTGTTGAATCGGCGTTACTGGCGGCCGGACGGCCGTTGAGCGTTGACCAGCTGCAGAAGCTTTTTGACGACAGCTCGGCGCCCGAGAAGCCGCAGATTCGGCAGGCGATCAGCGACTTGCTCGGAGACTATGAGGAAAGAGGCCTGACGATAACGGAGGTTGCTTCCGGCTTTCGAATTCAGATCGAAGGCGGCATGGCCGAACGGCTGCAGAAGCTTTGGGAAGAGAGGCCGCCTCGTTACTCAAGAGCTTTATTTGAAACGCTGGCATTGATTGCCTATCGACAACCGATGACGCGCGGAGAAATCGAGGAAATTCGTGGCGTGACGGTCAGCACCAACATCATTCGTTCGCTCCTGGAGCGGGATTGGGTCCGCGTTGTTGGACATCGTGACGTGCCGGGACGTCCGGAAATGTTTGGTACGACCAAGCAGTTTCTCGACTATTTCGGACTTAAGAAACTGGATGATTTACCACCGCTTGCTGATTTGTCGGATTGGGAGAGTTTGCGGGTACAGCTGAATTTGCCTGCCGTCGAGGGCGAGCCCGGGGCGGATGATCAACCAGAAATCGGTGCGGCCGCGAATATTCCCGTTTTGCTTCCGGAAGGAGAAGATAACGGTGAAGGCATTGTGGCTGAGTCCGGCGAGGAGGAGGTGGTTGCCGCCGAAGAGCAGGAGTCTGCAGAGCCTGCGGACGACGGCATACCTGACATTGAGACGGCGCTGTCGCAGGATGCGGGGTTTGAACCGATTGAAGCGACCGAGTGGCCCGATCCGGAGTTTGGCGACACCGTGGTCAAGGTACTTGGCCCCGAAGGTGAGGAAGACCTCGCCGACGATGAAGAGGGTGCCGATGCGTCATTGACCGGTGCCTGATGCCCGAACGCATTCAAAAGGTGCTTGCTGCGGCCGGGCATGGCTCGCGACGCGAGATTGAAGGCTGGATCCGGGAAGGTCGGCTCACTGTAGATGGCAAGCCAGCAAAGCTTGGCGACCGTGTCTCCGGAACAGAGCGTTTCACGTTTGATGGTCGCCCGCTACATATTCGCGAAACCAAATTAGCCCATCGCCACCTGATTTATCACAAACCTGACAACGAGATCACGACGCGCGCTGATCCTGAAGGGCGGCGGACTGTATTTGAATCAATTCCTCATTTATCCGGTTCGCGCTGGATCGCGGTCGGCAGGTTGGACTTCACGACGACGGGTCTCCTCATATTTACGACAGATGGCGATCTGGCCAACAAATTGATGCACCCTTCGGCAGAGCTTGTGCGCCGATACGCAGTGCGCGTGCACGGGGCGCCGTCCCAGGCGGAGCTGAAAAGGCTGCGCACCGGGGTAGAGCTTGAGGACGGAATGGCCGCATTTGACTCGCTCGAGGCGGCGGGTGGAGAGGGTGCCAACCGCTGGTTCAACGTGACTTTGAAAGAAGGCCGCAATCGGGAAGTGCGCCGAATGTGGGAAGTGGTCGGTTACCAGGTGAGTCGATTAATGCGAACGGCCTATGGCCCGCTCGATCTGCCGCGCTCGTTAAGACGGGGTAAACACCAGGCGCTGACACCGGGACAGGCGAGGTTGCTCTATCGCTCGGTCAATATGGCCATACCGAATGATGCAACCGACACAGTCAGGCCGCGACGAAAGGTTCGACATAAAAAGACAAGAAAAAGACATTAAAAACAATAATATACAGTTACTTATTAATGCAAGATATTACTATATATCGAAGCTCTCACCGGTTACTCCGCGGCTGTCCGGGCCCAGGAGGTATATATAAGAGCCAAGAATGTCTTCGGGTTTAGCGAGCGCGTCACGATCCTCGGCAGGATAGGCCTCCAGGCGCATTTTGGTCCGGACCGGGCCCGGGTTTATGCAATTTGAGCGCAGGTTCGTATGGGCGTTTTCTCCGGCAATAATCTGCGACATTGATTCAGTACCAAATTTAGACACTGAGTAGGCACCCCAAAATGGCTTGCCCACTCGTCCGACGCCGCTGCTCGTGAATATGATGGACGGGTAATCCGAGTTGCGGAGCGCCGGGAACAGCTGCTGAGTCAACACAAATGCGGCTGTGAGATTGACGTGCAGTACTTGTTGCCATTCGGCAGCATCGTACTGTTCCAGGGACAATCTTTGCCCGAGGATGCTGGCATTGTGGACCAAGCCATCCAGGCGGCCGAATTCATCTTCAATGCTTTTCGCCAGGGCTGCATAAGCGTCACCGTCAGCGGATGCGAGATCCAGGACAGCAATCGACGGACAAGCGGCACCCTTGATGGCTTCAATTTCGTCGTAAACTGCTTCGAGCTTTTTTGTGTTACGGCCATGCAAAATCACCTGAGCGCCCAGGGTCGCGGCGTGAATGGCTAACGCCCGGCCAATGCCGTCGCTGGCGCCGGTAATCAGGATGATGCGGCCTTTGAGCACGTCGTCCGCGTACTCGTAGGTTTTCGGGTCAGTGCTCAATGAGGTGTCCTTTTGCACGGGATTGTCTATTGCAGGGTCTTGTCGCCGGATTCGTCATCGTTGTCGTTTGACGGCTCCACTATTGTGCGAGGCAAAGCTTCGATCGCTTCAATCCGCTCGATTTCTTTTTTGGGATGAATCCCGAGTTCAACAAACTTGCGGGCACCCGGAAGCACCTTCCGTTCAAGCGAGCCTACGGCGCGATTGTAGTTATCTACGCTACTGGATAGTTGTTTACCGACCTTGTTCAGGTGCCCGACGAATGTTCCAAGGCGCCCGTAAAGGTCTTCAGCCAGGCGACGAATCTCTTCCGCGTTGTCGGCCAGGGCAAGTTGTCTCCACCCGTAGGCCACGGCCTTAAGAAGTGCCACGAAGCTGGTCGGGGTTGCCAGAATAATCTGCTGTGAAAGGGCGCTTTCAATCAGGTCTGGATCTTCATTTAAGGCGGCGCTTAAAAACTGGTCACCGGGAATAAAGAGGATGACGAATTCCGGGCTTCGCGAAAACTGTTCCCAGTAAGCCTTGCTGGACAGTTTGCGGATATGTTCACGTACATTACGTGCATGCCGCTTCAGGCCCAGGTCCCTTTGAGCATCGTCCTTGGCTTCGACTGCCTCAAGGTAGGCATCCAGTGGCGTCTTTACGTCGACCACCAGCTCCCTCTTGTCCGGCATCCGCACAATCATGTCTGGCCGTATGACTTTATCCTCGGCGCTGGTGTGGACCTGCTCCTGAAAATCGCAATGTTCAACCATGCCGGCGAGTTCGACCAGGCGGCGCAGCGTGATTTCACCCCAGCGGCCACGCACCTCCGGACGCCGTAACGCCTTGGCGAGATTGTGCGTCTCTTGCGCGAGCGTTTGCTGGCTGGTCTGCATAGACTCAAGCTGTGACTTGACGCCGCCATAAGCTTCGCTGCGAGCTTTTTCCAGCTCGGAGATCTGCGCCTGGGATTGCTGTAATGCTTCTTTGATCGGTTTGACCAGGTTTTCTACGGCCTGCTCGCGACTTCCGAGTTCCCGTTTGGCGCGTTCGTGCTGGGCACCCAGGTTTTGCTCGGCCAGGCGCAGGAATGTCTCGCTGTTCGATTTGAGAGACTGATTTGCCAGGTTCGAAAATGCGGTCGCAAGCTGGGTGGTTGCCGCTTCGTAGGCCGAATCCCTTTCCGTTTGTAACGCGCTCTGGTCCTTGATCCGGGATTCAAGAAGCCTGATGTCGTCTGCGAGACGCTTCTGCCGCCCGCGGGCAATAAGCCATGCAGTCAGCGCTCCCAGAACGATGCCGCCAGCCAGGGCCGGGCCGCCAATTTCAATCCACAGTGGGTCAATTTGGATCGTCTTCATCAGGCGGTCAGATTAACGCCTTTTAAGAGCTGATGCGTGAGTTCTTCGGTGCTGGCCGCGATTTGGTGTGCGTTCCAGGCTAGCGGGTCATCGTCTGCGGTAATGTAGCCATAGGTCGCTGCGATGGTAAACATACCTGCCGCGAGACCTGCCTCGATGTCCCTTGCAGCATCTCCAACGTAAATTGTGCGATTCGGTTCAACACCAGTCTGCCGGCTGGCAAGCAGCAGTGGTTCGGGATCCGGTTTTCGCTGCGGAATAGTGTCTCCACAAATTACGCAGGCAGCACGATGGTCAATATTAAGCGCTGCCAGAAGCGGTTCTGTCATGCGGGTTGGTTTGTTCGTAACAATCCCCCATGGCAAGCCGCTGCTGTCCAGTTGGTCAAGGAGTTCCGCCATTTGTGAAAACAAAACTGAATTGACGCAAACGGCCTGTTCGTACCGGTCAAGAAACTCCAGGCGAAGACGCTCGTGTTCGTCGAAAGGGATGCCGGGAAAAGCGAGATTCACCAGTCCTGCAGCGCCGTGTGAAACATGAGTGCGAGCCAGTTCGTAGGCGATGGGTTTGTGACCTTCGTCTTGCTGTATATCAACAAGTGCGGCGACCATGTCCGGCGCGGTATCAACGAGCGTGCCATCCAGATCAAATAGAATGGCTTCGAAATCTTCGTTGCTACTCACGTCAGGCGTCGCCGGGCTGCTTGAAATGCATCAAGTAGTTGACGTCGACGTTCGGCCCGAGTGAGTACTCGCGACTAACCGGGTTGTAGTGCATGCCGATGCTGCCTTTGAGTTGCAGGCCGGCGTCGCGCGCCCAGCTGTCAAGTTCGGATGGTCGTATGAACTTCTCGTATTCATGCGTGCCGGCGGGTAACAGACGCAGCAGATACTCTGCGCCAACAATGGCGAACAGAAAAGATTTCGGGTTTCGATTAATTGTCGACAAAAACACATCGCCACCGGGCCTGACGAGTTTCGTGCATGCAGCTATGACGCCTTTCGGAGATGGCACATGTTCCAGCATTTCAAGGCAGGTCACCACGTCAAACTGGCCTGAACGTTCTTCGGCCAGCGCCTCAGCAGTTGACTGTATGTACTCCACGTTGATGCCGGACTCAGCCATGTGCAGGCGCGCAACGCCCAGTGGCTTTTCGGCCATGTCGATGCCAGTCACCGTCGCGCCTTTGGCCGCCATGGATTCGGCGAGGATGCCGCCGCCGCAACCGACGTCGAGAACCTTGTTACCGTCCAGGTTAGCTCTTTGCCTGATGTAGTCGAGCCTTAGCGGATTAATTTCATGCAGCGGGCGAAATTCGCCGTGCGGATCCCACCATCGAGATGCCAGGCCGTCAAACTTGGCGATCTCGGCGGAATCGATATTTTCCTTTACGGCACTCATATTTATGCGTTTTCCTGTTGTCCGGCGATGCGCTGTTGCCACTCTGCAGTACGACGCAGAATATCGTCCTGATCAATTTGTGTCAGTACGCCGTTTTCAACCTGGTGGCGACCTCCGACCCAAACATCACTGATCTGGTGGGGCTGTACGGTATACACCACCTGCGAGACAGGATCGTAAACCGGTTGGCTGTTCAAATGCATCATGTCAATGCAAGTCAGGTCTGCCCACTTGCCGGTTTCGATCGATCCAGTGCAATCTTCAAGTCCCAGCGTTCTGGCTCCGTCGAGTGTAGCCATCCGAAGTGCTGCATTGGCGGGCAGGGCGGCGGCGTCTTCAGCGCTGGCTTTTGCCAGCAATGCAGCGGTCCGCATTTCGCCAGGCATTTCCAGAACGTTGTTGCTTGCGGCACCGTCTGTACCAATACCAACCACGATGCCGGCGTCGCGCATTTTTTGAATCGGCGCAATTCCGTCGGCCAGTTTGAGGTTTGAGCGTGGGCAATGTGCGACGACCACACCGTCACCTGCAAATCGTGCAATCTCTTCGGCCGAAATATGGACAGCGTGGACTGCCATCAAAGAAGAATTGACCAGCCCAAGCTCATCTAGAACATCGAAAGGTCGCTTACCCCTGGTGGCGACGGAGGTTTCGACCTCCTGCCGGGATTCGTGCAGGTGGATCTGCACTCGTTTGTCGAGCTGATCAGCAAGAATTCTCAACTCGCTAAACGACTGATCGGAGACGGTAGAGGTCGAATGAGGAACGAAACAGCTCGATATCAGTGAATGATCCGCATAGCGGTCATGAACCAGCTCCGCCCCCTTACTGAGGCACTCAGAGGCGTTTGCCGCCCATTCCGTAGCGAATTCGATGACAGGTGTGCCAACCATCGCGCGCATATGAAGGTCCACGGCGGTCTCGGCAACGATCTCCGGAAAGAAATACTGGTCGCTAAAGCAGGTGCAGCCAGATAACAGCATCTCGGCGATAGCTAGCCGGGTTCCGTCACGGACGAATTCTGCGCCGGCCCAACGCGCCTCGACCGGCCAGACGCCTTCCTTCAGCCAGCGTTCCAGTGGCAGATCGTCCGCCAGCCCGCGCATTAAGGTCATTGCGGCGTGAGTATGGCTATTTACAAAACCTGGAATGAGCACATGATTGGGCCGATCGATGACGGCTCCGGGATCGTAAATCGCCCTGGCTTCGTCCGTTGGAAGGATATCTGCAATCCGGCCATCGCGGACTGCAACCGAATGGTCGGTTAATACAAGACCGTCGGGCTCCACTGGTATGCACCAGCCAGCCGAAATCAGGGTGTCACAATGCTGCATTTTGTCTGCTTTTGAAGGGCCCCGGAGGGCGAGTGAGCGGCCTAGTATAACGACCTGATCGGAGCCGTCCAAAAGTGCCAAAAAACGCCGGGAAGGCCTGCTGTTATGCGGCTTGCTGTGGTATTATCGCTTTCTTGACTCAGGGCGCTCCGGCGCACGTTTCAAGCCAGAAAAATACAGGAAAATTTTCCAAATAAAACACCCCATTTTTTGCCTTAAGCGATTCCGCCACTATTGGCGAAATTGCGTCGGCATCGTGAGTTTTTATGTCTGAAGTCGCGCAGGAAATACTGTCTGTAAGTCTCGAAGAGGAGATGCAGCAGTCATACCTGGATTACGCAATGAGCGTCATTGTCGGACGGGCGCTGCCCGATGTTCGCGACGGTCTGAAGCCTGTACATCGACGCGTCCTGCACGCCATGCGGGAGCTGGGCAACGACTACAACAAGCCGTATAAGAAATCTGCACGTGTCGTTGGTGACGTCATCGGTAAGTACCATCCGCACGGCGATTCTGCTGTATACGACACGATCGTGCGCATGGCGCAGCCGTTTTCGATGCGATACATGCTGGTCGATGGCCAGGGAAACTTTGGTTCTGTCGACGGTGACGCGCCGGCTGCAATGCGCTACACCGAAGTCCGGATGTCCAAAATTGCGCATGAAATTCTCGCTGATCTGGACAAGGAAACTGTAGATTTCACTGAAAACTACGATGGCTCGGAGTCTGAGCCGTCTGTCATGCCAACCCGGATTCCGAATCTGTTGATTAACGGGTCATCAGGTATCGCCGTCGGTATGGCGACCAACATTCCGCCGCACAATCTCACGGAAATGATTAACGCATGTCTTGCGGTTATAGAGGACCCGGCCATTGATGTGCCCGGACTGATGGAGCACCTGCCAGGACCGGATTTCCCGACGGCAGGCATCATCAATGGAGCGCAGGGCATCTATTCGGCCTACAAGACAGGTCGGGGCCGCGTTCATATGCGTGGCCGAACATCGGTTGAGACAATCAACAAGCGCGGCAAGGAAGCCATCATCGTTACGGAGCTTCCGTACCAGGTTAATAAGGCAAGGTTGATCGAGAAGATTGCCGACCTCGTTCGTGAAAAACGGATTGAGGGTATCAGCGAGCTGCGTGACGAATCCGATAAGGACGGCATGCGCATCGTTATTGAGCTGCGCACCGGTGAGATGAGCGATGTAGTGCTGAATAACCTGTACAAGCAGACAGCACTTCAGAGCGTGTTTGGCATCAACATGGTCGCACTGCACGAAGGGCAGCCAAAATTACTGAATCTCAAGCAGGTTCTCGAGGCTTTCCTGGCGCACCGACGCGAAGTCGTTACTCGCAGGACTATTTTCGAGCTTAGAAAAGCCCGAGACCGGGCTCACGTGCTGGAAGGACAGTCGGTCGCGTTAGCGAACATTGACGACGTTATTGCGTTGATTAAGGGCTCCCCGTCGCCGGCAGAGGCCAAGACGGGCCTGATGGCGCGTAGCTGGTCGCCAGGTTCCGTTACCGGCATGCTGGAAAAAGCCGGTGCAACCGATACTCGTCCGGATGCTCTGGAAGAGGGCTTCGGACTGATTGATGGTGAATACCGCTTGTCCGCTGTGCAGGCCCAGGCAATCCTGGATCTCCGGCTGCATCGATTAACCGGTCTTGAACAGGAAAAAATTCTCAAAGAATACAAAGATATATTAGATAAAATTAAAGAATTTTCTACTATTCTTGCTGACCCCGATGTACTGCTTCGTGTAATCCGCGAGGAGTTGATCGAAATCCGTGATGCTTATGGGGACGAGCGGCGTACTGAGATCAATATTGATCACAGCGACCTGCAGGATGAGGACCTGATTCCGGAGGCAGAGGTTGTCGTCACGTTGTCGCATGGCGGCTACGCGAAAGCGCAGCCCATCGATGTGTACCAGGCCCAGCGTCGGGGTGGCCGGGGTCGCTCGGCGACGAAGGTCAAAGACGAAGATTTCATCGATAAGCTGTTCGTCGCGAACACGCATGACACGATTCTTTGTTTTTCCAGTCGTGGAAAAATGTACTGGCTCAAGGTCTACCAGGTTCCGCAGGCGAGCCGCGGTTCCCGGGGCAAGCCAATCGTCAACCTGCTGCCGCTGGATGCCGGTGAACGAATTAATGCCGTTTTGCCAATCCGGGAATTTGACGAGAACAGTTTTGTATTTATGGCGACCAGTGGCGGCACGGTTAAGAAGACGCCGCTAAGCCTGTTTTCGCGCCCAAGATCGAGCGGCATCATTGCCGTTGATCTTCGCAATGACGACAAGCTGGTCGACGTGGCGATTACGGATGGCGAGCGTGAAATCATGCTCGTGGCCAGCCATGGCAAGGCTATTCGATTCAAGGAAGAGGATGTCCGGCCTATGGGTCGTGGCGCGGCAGGTGTAAGGGGTATAAAGCTCCCGTCCGGGCACGAAGTCATTGCACTTGCGATTGTCGCTGACGGCATGTTGTTGTCGGCAACCGAAAACGGTTTCGGAAAACGCACCGAGATTGAAGACTTCCCAATTCAGGGACGTGGTGGCCAAGGCGTAATCGCCATTCAAACGACAGAGCGCAATGGCCGCACAGTCGGTGCTATCCAGGTCCGCGATGACGACGAAGTCATGCTAATCAGTTCCGGTGGCACGCTGGTTCGGACCCCGGTAAGCGACATTTCAATCATCGGTCGCAATACACAGGGTGTGACTCTTATTCGAGTCGAGGAAGGGCAGCGACTGGTTGGCCTTGCCAGGATCGAATCAATTGAGGGTGAAGAAGAAATTGAGGGTGAAGAAGAATAAGCACTTCCGAGTAGCTCCCCTTTACATTCTCGCCTCCATATCCTGAACCCAGAAACACAGGACCATTGTTCCATGTCTCGCGCCTACAATTTCAGTGCCGGCCCCGCCGCCATCCCCGATGCCGTTCTCGACAGAATCAGGGAGGACATCCCGGACTGGAACGGCACTGGCATGTCGGTCATGGAAGTCAGTCACCGCAGCAAGGAATTTGTAGAAGTTGCGTCGAAAGCGGAGCAGGATCTTAGAGACCTGCTATCAATTCCTGACGACTACAGCGTGCTGTTTCCTCAGGGCGGCGCATCACTTCAGTTTTCGATGGTCCCGCTCAACCTGGCCGCGGAAGGACAGGTCGTCGACTATTGCCTGACCGGCAGCTGGTCGAAAAAAGCGATCGCTGAGGCGTCAAAGTTCTGCAAGGTCAATGTAATCGCCGACAGTTCCGACCAGAATTTTACCTATGTACCCGATGAAAACGGCTGGAATCGCAGTGAGGGTGCCGCCTATTTGCACTATTGCGCCAACGAGACAATCGCGGGCGTGGAGTTTCCGTTCATTCCCGATGCCGGGGACACCGTCCTGGTCAGTGATATGTCCAGCACGATTTTGTCCCGACCCCTGGATGTCAGCAAGTTCGGCGTTATCTATGCTGGCGCGCAGAAAAATATCGGCCCGGCAGGCATTACGCTGGTGATCGTTCGAAAAGACCTGATAGGCAAGGCTGGAATGTCGACGCCGAGTCTTCTCGATTACTCGGTTTACGATAAATCAGATTCGATGAGTAATACGCCACCGGTCTTCACCTGGTATGTCGCAGGCCTGGTGTTTGAGCATCTAAAAGGCCTTGGTGGATTGGATGCCGTCGCTGAGACTAATTCGCGAAAGGCGCAGAAATTGTATGCCGCTATCGATGGATCATCTTTCTATAGCAATCCTGTGCGCGAGGATTGCCGCTCATGGATGAACGTACCCTTCATTCTCGGCAATCCGGACCTGGATTCAGTATTCCTTGAAGAATCGTTGGCGGCTGGACTGACAAACCTCAAGGGCCATCGATCGGTTGGTGGGATGCGGGCATCGATCTACAATGCTATGCCGGAAGCGGGAATCGATGCGCTGATCAGCTTCATGCAGGAATTCGAACGCACCAGGGCTTAGCCGTAATTGTATAAGTAAGTAATAACCGGGCAGTCAATTCCTGACACAAGTCTGTACCATCCCTTCGGACTTATTCTCACCTTCAAAATAACGATGTTCAAAATACAGACACTCAACAATATCGCGGTCGCCGGACTGCGGCACTTCCCGCGTGATCGCTACGAGGTCGCCTCGGAGATTTCCAATCCGGACGCTATTATTCTTCGTTCGTACAACATGCATGACATGGAAA
>CAJQPR010000067.1 GCA_905480255.1 uncultured Woeseiaceae bacterium
TCGACGTACGCAAGCATTTGATCGACCCATTCCGCGCCTTCTCTGTAGGCAGCTTCGTTGGCGACGCAACCGAGTGTGCTGACCGAACTGAAGTGATTCTGTTTAACACGTTCAAGAATCTTCGGGTTCGTTGAATGGAACCAGCCATTTTTCATGCCAGCCATGTTGAACGTCTTGCTACCCGAGTTGATCGAAATGCTGTTGTTGACGACAGCCTTGTTTGGCAGCCGCGCAAATGGGACGAATTCGTGACCCGGACGGATAAAGTCTGAATGAATCTCGTCGGAAATCACAACAACTTCGTTCTCCAGGCACATCTCGCCAATCCGCAGAAGCTCTTCCTCCGTCCACACATTGCCGGTCGGGTTGTGCGGATTGCACACAATCATGGCCTGCGTGTCATGCGTCATTTTTGATTCAAGGTCGTCCCAGTCAATTTCATAACGACCGTTCTTCTGAGTCATCTCGCTGTCGTTCGCAATCGCATACGTATGATCGCAATGAAAATAGAAGCCGGGGTATGCTGGCGACAACAATGCGACCTTGCTGCCCGGCCTGGAAAACGTCCGCAGTGCTGCGATGACTGCGGGATATACACCGGCAGACAACTGAATCGTGCTGGGATCGACTTCAAGGTTGTATCGTTCGCCGTTCCAGTTGGCAATCGCTTCCTGAAGCGATTCCTTGCTGCTCATATAGCCCCAGGCATGGTGTTTGCAGCGTTCCGCGAGCGCTTCGGTTATGCAGGGCGCCACCTCAAAGTCTGTCGTAGCAACACCCATGCCGAATTTGAATTCACCGTTCGGGTATTTCTTGGCCGGGGTGTCCCAGCGGGAGCAGTTGTTGCCGCTGTGATTGTAGACATCGTCAAAATCGTACGCCCCATTGCTGAAAAGGCCCTTGCCCATGTCGTCGTCGGCAATAACGGCAGTCGAGGAACCAGCAGCACCTGCCAGTGCTGTCAGACTTGCGCCCTTAATGAAATTTCGACGGTTTAATCCGGTGTTCTGTGGCATGGCTGTCCCCCCATATTTGCCGTGGCCCGTCGTCGCGGGCTTCGAGAGAGGATACCAGATCAGGGGTTGGCTCCGAAACACGGCGCCACTATTTGCGCTGTCGGGCCTCAACCATCAATTCGTTCAAGGCACCATCCGCCTGGTCCAGTTCGGTATCGCCCGCCGCATAACGGCTCAACGACAGGATATAGGCAAGGATGTCGACATATTCTTTCTGGGACAGGTAACCCGGGTTTGACTCGGGCATCGAAGTGCTCATCACGGTAAACATAATGGAGAGCGGCTGACCTTCCCAGCGTTTGAGTACCGGGCGAAAGTACTTTTTGTCGTGACAAAGCAGGCAATGTTCTTTGTAAAGCACTTCGCCAACGTCCGCCTGGTCTTCCGTATAGACGCCGTCATTGACGGTACGCGGATCAGCAGAAACGATACCGCCCAGCAAAAGGCAGAGCAGGGCGGGACCAGTGGCCAAGAAAGATCTTTGTTTCATGCGCATTATTATCGGACTCTTTAGGGCAAAGCAGGTTCGCGGGCCACGGCCCATGAACCTGCTGCGATTATTGCCTTAATCAGCTGAACTGCCGCTTAACGCTTCGTTCCCCTGTGAATGGCGGGGTGAGAATACCCCAGGGACCGGATCAGGAAAACACATTCACGGGTAACCAAGTCTATTACCGGGGTCCGTTTTGCTGTGGGTTCGGGCAGAATGGAGTAAACAGGGGGCGATATGGGCGTACAAAATCCGGTCATAGTAATTCCCGGCATCACGGCGACGAATCTCGTCGACGATTATCCGCTGAAAGCCGACGAAATCTGGACCATGGTGTTCAACAAGGAATATGAGCGGGTTGCACTGCATCCGGATGACCTGCGTTATGAAGCGATAGAGCCGGCGCATGTGGTCTCCGGCCGCGTGTTTCCTATCTACAATGACCTTATACGGGCGCTCCGCCACGAACTGTCGCCCCGTGCGGATCAACCGACACCGGTCTTTGCATTTCCTTACGACTGGCGCATGGATGTGCGGGCCACAGCGAAAAAACTCGGCGCTTTCGTCGATGAGGTCCTGGCAAGAACCCGACTGCTGAAACACTATGCACGCGCCGATGATCTGAAAGTCGATCTCGTCGGACATTCGATGGGCGGCCTGGTTATTTGCGAATATTTGGCGCAGTTTCGGCGGCGGTCGAGCGTTGGCAAGGTTGTCACCATCGGCACTCCCTGGCTTGGATCGGTAGAAGCTATCGTCAAAATGACAACGGGCATGAGCCTGATCACCGGGCCGGAACCGAAAGAGCGGGAGCGCGAGGCGGCAAGAGTTACGCCGGCTCTGTACCAGCTCTTGCCGAGTTACCCGGGTGCAACATCCAGTCCGGGCGGCGCGGATGTCGATATTTTCGATTGTAAGAATTTTCAGCCAAGCATTATTGCCAGCCTGGCCGAGTTCGTGCGGCTTTATTCCGTTTCGACCCGCAAAGCGGAGCGGCAGTCCAGGGCAGTGGCGATTCTTGAGGAAATGCTGGCCAACGCTAAAAGTCACCGGCGAAATGTAGAGAATTTTCGAACTTCGACGGCGGGCATTCGGCAGGACAACTGGCTTGCAATCCTGGGCGTGGGTGAGAAGACACGTGTTGAATTGAAGGTTGATCCATCGTCAGGCCAGCCGCGATTCCTGATCGAGGAAGAACAGTTTGTTAATGAATTAAGTCGAGGGAATCCAAAATCAATGCGGACGGGAGATGGCACCGTGCCCCTGGCGGGCGCGATTCCGCCGTTTCTTCCCGCAAGCCGTTTAGTTTGTGTCTCGGATAAGGACCTTGAAATCCTGGAGCTCCGCGACAGACTGCTGGCCGGACTGGGTGGTTTCCACGGGCTGTTGCCCGGAGTCAATCTTGTTCAACGGCTGGTCACCCGGCATCTTTGCCCGGGATATGGCGGCAAGGTGTGGGGTCGACGCCTTCCTGGATCGAGGTCATGGAATCCTCCGATCAGTGGCCTGGCAGAGAAATCACACTGATCAGTTATCCAGCAAGGGAAATTCTTCGGCGATTGCGTCGCCGGTAAAATTGGCGACCCAGCCTTCGGGATTGTTGAATAACCTGATTGCGGTGAACACGGGATTAGGGCCCATGTCGAACCAGTGCTTTGTGTCGGCCGGAACCGAGATCAGGTCATCCTTCTCGCACAGCATCGAATAGACCTTGTCGTTTGCGTGAATAACGAAAAGGCCGTGGCCGCGAACGAAAAACCTGACTTCATCCTCGCTGTGGGTGTGTTCGTCGAGGAATTTCCTGCGAAATGCGTCTTTCTCAGGATGCCCCGGATTCATGCTGACCACATCCCATGTCTGGTAGCCACCCTCTGCAACCAGCCGGTCGATTTCTGCCTGGTATGCGGCGATGATGGTCTCGCTGTCTGCATCATCGGCCAGTTCCCGGTCGGCCTTCCAGCGCTCGATCCTGATGCCGGCCTCGCCAAGCTCGGTCGTAATTTTCTCAAAATCGCCGGTGCTCATGAGTGGCGTTGCGGCGTCGTTTTCTGCGTAAATGGTCAGTTGACTCATGATGGATTTACTCCGCTACATCGTTATCGGTATTGATTATAACTTCGTCAAAACTGCCGGCGACACGATGTGTGCCGACCGCGACGTCATCATCTCTTACCAGTTGCCAGGTTTGCATGCCGGCCGCATCGGCTGCATCCAGTTCCTCTGCAACGTCCGACAGGAATAGAATTTCGCCGGCGGGAAGAGCAATTGCCGCAGTAATGTTCCGGTAGGAATCAGGTTCTTTCTTATGTCCGGTACCGGTATCGAAGTAGTCTTCAAATAACGGGGTCAGGTCGCCGCTATCGCTGTAGCCGAACAGCAGTCGCTGTGCGGCCACTGATCCGCTTGAATAGACGAAGAGCCTGATGCCTTCGGCAGACCAGCGACGCAATCGATCGACGGCGTCGTCGTACATGTGGCCGGTGAAATCACCGCTTTCGTAGCCGCTTCTCCAGATGTGGCCCTGGAGTTCCTTGAGCGGCGTCGCCTTGCGGTCTTCATTTATCCAGGTCAGCAGTATGTCGATGACCCGATCCGTGGAAGCGTCCGCCTCGCCGGCCTCAAGCCTCGCATCGTCGAGAAGTTTCGCGACGTCGGGATGCTCGTTGTTTGAGCGGACAAATTCCGGCAATTCGCGGCTGGCATAAGGGAACAGCACGTCGTGAACAAAACTGATTGAGCTGGTGGTGCCTTCAATGTCGGTCAAAATGGCTCGAATCGTCATGACAGTTTCGCCAGGGTTTGTTGCCACAGGCACTCGAACAGAAATTCAAACCCTTCCGTGTGCCTCAGCGCCTCCGTAGAATTTTTCCCCCACGCGTATAAGCCGTGTCCTGCAATCAGAAAACCGGGAACAGAGATGTCGCCGTCTTTCCAGGCAGCGGTCACCTCTTCTGCAAGAGCTCTCATGTCCTGATTATTGTCGAAAACCGGCACAACGGCACTTCGTTCATGTGACGTAATTCCTGCAAGTGCTTTCTGCATTTCAAAGCCGTTGATGGTCAGCTGCGGACCACTATGCATGGATAACAGAGTCGAGCTGACAGAGTGTGTGTGTAGCACTGACCCGATCGAATTATCGAGCCGGTACAGGCAGGTATGCAAGGGAGTTTCTGCAGATGGTCGTTGATCGGGATGGATCGCGCGCCCGTCCAGGTCGCAGATCATCAGCTGGTCGGAAGCGAGCCTCGATTTATCACAACCCGACTGCGTGATAATGCAATGCGATTTATCGACACGAATTGAGAAGTTTCCACTCGTCGCCCGGCACCAGCCGCGTTCGCCAAATACGTGGCAAATGTCACAGAGTGCATTTGCATCCACCGGGAAATCGTCAACGTTCATTTCAGCCATCCTTTAACCAGCCAGAATCAGGGCGGCAGTTGCGAGGATCAGCATCGCCATGCCTGTGTTTACCCACTTCGCGAACTTTCCGGAAGACATATACCGGTTTAGTGCGTCTCCGGCGATTGTCCAGATACTGCAAGCCAGCATGCCGGTCACACAAAAGACACCGGCGATGATTATCGCGCGTTGCCAGGCCTGATCGGCAATCGCGATGTAGGCGCCCGCGCTTGATAGTGCCGCAATAATTGCCTTCGGGTTAACCCACTGAAACAAGATTGCTTCAGAAAGCCGGAACGGGCGAGATATGGGTGCCGCCTCCATTCGCGACTCCGTTTCGGCGTCCCTGATAGCCGCTTTGAAGAAGCGTAACGACATCCAGGCAAGCCAGGATGCGCCGAGAACACGAACAATGGTAATGAGCCAGGGCCAGCGGGCGACGAGTGAGCCAAGCCCAAACACGGCTGCTGACATTAGTATGATAAATCCAATCTGAATGCCAACAAGATGAGGCACAGTCCTGCGCCAGCCGAACAAGGCTCCCGATGACATTAACAGAAGGTTATTCGGTCCCGGTGTCACTGAAGTGATGAATGCAAAGCCGATCAGGCTCACGAATAGCGCTTTATCCACGAACCGGCAGACTACTTCAGGTCGCTCGCTGTCATTGGCGATGACAATAGATTCTCGAAGCGTTTCCAGCGTTCGTCGATATCTGCGTTGTCGCGCTCGATATAGTTTGCGACGAGGTCCTTACCCAGGTTGTAGTTGATGACGTAGCTTCGGTAAGTATCAAAAAAATCAGTGCGTTGCCGGGCACGTTCGGGAGACGTCAGGGCATAATCAATCAGCCATTGCACTGCCTGGTCCCGGTCGATCGAACCGTTGAGATAATCCCGCGCCGCCTCATTGCCGGCATAGTCGAGTTTGGCAACGAGCGCCTGGAGTTCGTAGTAGCGATCAGCCTCTGCAGCATCGAGACCGGCGAGCGGAAACAGAACATCGCGCTCGAACTCGATTCGCTCATTACCCGGAAATGCCAAATCGATGCCGTAATTGCCGCTTCCTTCAGCGATCAACGACTGTGGACTGAAGAGCGGGTAAAGCGAAAATTCCAGCCAGCCTTTTCCCTGCACCAGGTTTTTTTCGAGCAGAGCATTAAACGTGTGATGGCCCGGGTATCCCTCGTGACAGCCAAGGTCAACCGCACGGCTGATGAATATCGGTAAATCGGTGTTGATCTGGATCAGGCTCCGGGCATCGCCCTGGTACCAGTTGTAGCCGGACCAGGGCTTGTCATTGACATATTCAATGCTGAACGATTCATTTTCCGGAAGATCAATATGCAATAGTGTTCTGCGACGACATTCGGCGATAGCAGCATCGAATACATCGGCAAGCCGATCCGGAGGGATGACGAACTGCTCCTGGAAACTCACAACCCGTTCCGACAGGTCTCCCTCTCCGCCAAGCAACTCGTCTATATCGTTGAGTATGTTTTCGAAATAGGCGGCGTCGTGGTCGGGTGCAGCCGAATTGAACAGGCGTCTCGACTCTTCATCGAAAGGCAGTGCCTCGCCGGCATTCAGTGCGATTCTTGTCTCCAGAGCAACAAGGCGTCCCTTCAGCCCGTCTATACGCATGCTTTCCTGCGGATCGGCTGTCTCCGGCCCGAGGGCCTCGAGCTGGTCACGCATGCGCGCCGCGCGCTTGCTGATCTCGTTCAGGGGCAGTTGAGTCTCGTTAGCTTTCTCCCGAATGTCCTCCGGCCCGAAATACGCATCCACATGCCCGTTGTCGTGCCAGCCCATGCTTAGCTCGAGAAACAGGTAATCCCTGGCCAACGAATTCAGATCGGTGACCGGTGCTGCCTGCTCCTGCTGGCTACAAGCTGCAAAAAAAACAAGCGATATAATCGAAATCCAGTGTTTCATACGGTGAATCCGGGGCTAAACTAGAAAGGGGGGTGAGGCCGGACAGCATATCAGTGGCCTGCCGCCACTGGCCAAAAAAATATGATCCCTAATCAGGATTGCGGGTCATAAGCTAATGTTGCCGATATATTCGGCGATGCGACTAATCGAGTACCGGACAATGCAGAAACAATCGAACCAATGGCTGATCCCGGCTCTGCTTGCAGCAGGAGCTGCCATAGCGCTTTGGTACTACTGGGCCGGAGTAACACAGCCGACTCCCGAGTTGACTCCAGTCCCGGAGCCCGTTGCAGAGACGCCTGCGGAACCACCTGGACCAGTACATCCTCTGGCGACGGAGGACAGCGAGCCTGGGGACCAGCCGGAACTCGTACCGCTGCCGCCGCTCGATCAGAGCGATGAGTATTTGAAGCTCGAAATCGCCGGAATTTTCGGTGACTCTGTCGATGACATGCTTGCCGAGTCCGGCTTGATAGAGCGCATTGTGGCGACGATTGATAATTTGCCCCGTTCACATGTCGCCGAACGAATCCGTCCCATTGGCGGCCTCCAGAATCCGTTTCTCGTTGACGGACAGGATGGCAGTGGTGAATATTTTATCAATCCGGACAACTACCACCGCTATGACGCGCTGGTGACTTTGGCGAGCACCGCAGATCTTGCTTCGTTGATAGACCTCTATCGCCGGTTCTATCCTTTGTTCCAGGATGCGTATGTGTCGCTCGGCTACCCGGATGGCTACTTCAATGATCGCCTCGTACAAGTCATCGATCATCTGCTTGCGACGCCGGAAGTTGTTGAGCCGATCGAATTGGTGAGACCTCATGTTCTCTATGAATATAGTGATCCCGATCTTGAAGCCCTGTCGAGTGGTCAGAAACTGTTGTTGCGAATGGGGACGGACAACGGCAAAAAAGTTAAGGACACATTGCGCGAATTACGCGGACTCGTAACAACGATGTAATGATTGGCGCGAACTTCAATCTATGGTCTGATTGATCGAAATAAGAATTACGACTAGACGTCCCGGGGGGATTTCATGAGATTTCTGTTACTCGCGCTTTTTGCGCTGTTCAGCGCTACTGCCTTTTCTGCTGACAACATTGTCGGTTTTGACGCTGAGGGGAGTGCCGCTCAACGCGAGATTGAGGCGCAGCTTGACCGTACTGTTGATGCCAGGGAGATGGATGGCTGGCTGAAGTTGATGTCGGCGAGGCCGCACCACGTTGGCTCGCTGGCCAGCAAGGAAAATGCCGAGTTCATAGCGGAACTGCTTGAGTCATGGGGATACGACACGGAGATAGCGGAGTATGAAATTCTGCTGCCAACGCCGAGTGTCCGTGAGGTCGAGCTGCTCGGGCCGACTCCCTACAGTGCGACACTCCGGGAAGACACGCTCGTTGAGGATCCCAGCACCAGCGTGCGCGAAACCCTGCTGGAGCCCTACAACGCATTCTCGACAGACGGTGAGGTCGAAGCCGAGCTGGTTTTCGTCAACTATGGCATGCCCGCAGACTATGAAATCCTCGAGCGTTACGGCATCGACGTCACCGGCAAAATAGCCATTGCCAAATACGGCAGGTCCTGGCGCGGCATCAAGCCGAAACTTGCCGGAGAGAAAGGTGCAATCGGTACCATCATTTACTCCGATCCGGCAGACGATGGATATGGTGCAGGCGACGTTTATCCTAAAGGACCGTTCAAGAACGAAAGCGGCGTGCAGCGTGGCTCCGTTATGGATATGCCAACTTATCCTGGTGATGTACTGACGCCAGGTCGTGGTGCTACCAAAGGGGCGCGTCGACTCGATCGGGAAGACGCCCGGACGATCACGGAAATTCCGGTACTGCCGATGTCTTATCGCGATGCCCTGCCATTCCTTGCCGCGATGGGTGGAGAAGTGGTGCCCGACGAATGGCGCGGTGGTCTTCCGATTACCTATCACCTGGGTCCTGGCCCGGCGCGCGTTCGCATCAAGGCAGAGTTCAACTGGGACATGGTCACCGCGTACAACGTCATCGCCCGTCTTGAAGGCAGCGAGTACCCGGAGGAATGGGTGATTCGCGGCAATCACCATGACGGATGGAATCATGGCGCTGCCGATCCACTTTCCGGACTGGTTGCCATGCTCGCCGAAGCGAAAGGTGTTGCTGAATTGGCAGCAGCCGGCCATCCGCCTCTGCGTACGGTCATTTATGCTGCCTGGGATGCCGAGGAGCCCGGCCTTATTGGCTCGACAGAATGGGTCGAGCATCACGCGGACGATCTCAAGGAACACGCCGTTGCGTATCTGAATACCGATGGCAGCAGCCGCGGTTTTATGAATATCGGCGGCAGCCACGTTCTCGAACGCTATCTCAACCAGGTGACGGAAGAACTCGATGACCCGGTTACGGACATTACGCTGAAGGAGCGTCGCCGTGCCTACCAACAGATCAATGGCGACGACAAAGCGAAAGCCGAGGCAACCGAACGCAACGACCTGCGAATTTATCCGATGGGGTCCGGATCGGACTACACACCGTTTCTGCAGCACCTGGGTATAGCGTCGGCAAACCTGGGCTTCGGTGGCGAGGCATCCGACGGCAGCTACCACACGCTTTACGACACCTATGAGCATTACATGAAGTTTCGCGATCCCGGGCTCGTTTACGGGGCCACGCTGGCAAAGGTGACCGCCCGCGCGACGTTAAGGCTTGCTAATGCGCCGCGGCTGCCGTTCGAGTTCAAGGGATTTGCCGACAATGTCGCGATGTATGTAACGGAGCTTCAGGAGCTCGCAGACAGCATGCGCAGCCAGACCGAGCAGACCAACAAGTTGATTGAGGATGGCATCTACGCCGTGGCGCTGGACCCGAACAAGTCGTTCGGTCCACCCAAGGTCAAGGCGCCAGTGCCGCATTTCAACTTTGCGCCGTTGAAGAATGCGTTGGGACGATTGCAGGAGGCTGCTGACTCCTTCGATGCCATCGCGGGTTCAAATGCGATAGCCAGCGAGGAGATCAACAGGCTGCTGTTCACGAGCGAGCGATTGCTGACAAGGGACGCAGGCCTCGATGGCAGGGAATGGTACAAGCACCATGTATATGCGCCTGGTTTCTATACTGGCTACGGCGTCAAGACGATTCCGGGCGTTCGGGAAGCGATCGAACAACGCGACTACGAAAAAGTGGGACCACAGATCGACATTGCGGCGGGCGTGCTAAACGCGATGGCGGAACGAATCGAAATCTTAAGTGAAAAAGTCCAGGGTGAATCGTCATGAATAACTTGCGCCATATTTTGACGGTCGGGCTGATGGTCCTTTCCTGCGCTGCCACCGGCCAGATTCTGCCTGATGTACCGGAAGGCGCCCAGGTTGTAACCCTGAGGGGAATTCCCAGGTACGCACCGGCACCCGGCGACGCGGTCACGGAACGCCTGGCTATGGCCAAATCGGAATACGAAGCCGACGCCGACAATGCGGACAACATTATTTGGTATGGCAGGCGCACGGCTTATGCGGGGGATTACCGCGGAGCTATTGAAATATTTTCAGAGGGCATCGAGAAGTTTCCGGATGATGCACGCATGTACCGGCACCGGGGGCATCGATACATTTCCATTCGTGAGTTCGACCGCGCCATCGCAGACCTTGAAAAAGCGGCCAGTCTCATCGAGGGAACGGAGAACGAAACCGAGCCCGACGGATTGCCGAATGCTCTCAACATTCCCGTGAGCAGTCTCCACGGCAATGTCTGGTACCACCTCGGCCTGGCCTATTACCTTGTGCAGGACTGGGACAATGCCTATCGCGCCTACAAGAACGGTTTTGATGCGGGCCGAAACGACGACAATCGCGTATCAACCACGCACTGGCTGTACATGATCCTGCAAAGAAAAGGTGACCCGGAGGCTGCGGCCAGAGTTCTCAACGCGATCTCAGCAGACATGAACGTTATCGAAAATATGTCTTATCACAATCTGTGCCTTTTCTATAAAGGCGAGCTAAGCCTCGATGTATTGCTGGACACTGATGATGGCGGCCCGGCCGCCGCCGCAATTATTTACGGCGTCGGCAACTGGTACTACTACAACGGCGAGACGGATCGGGGAAACTCTATCCTGCAATCGTTGCTGGAGTCGCCGTCCTGGTCTTCATTTGGCTATATCGCAGCGGAGGCGGATCTAACGGCGCGATAATTCGCCCCCGACGCGGAGGACATGGTATGAACAGAATTATTGGATTAGTGCTTGCCGGTTTCCTGACTGCCTGCAGTTCTCCACCGGACGAACCGCTGGTCGTGAATGATACGCGCCCGAATATTGTTTTCGTCCTGGTTGACGATCTTCGCTGGGATGAAATCGGGGTTGCCGGCCACCCCTATGTCGAAACCCCGCATATCGATCGGATTGCTAAGGAGGGCGCGTGGTTTCAACGCGCCTTTACCACAACACCGCTGTGTTCACCGGCGCGCGCAACATTCCTGACCGGCTTGTATCCGCACACCAATGGCATCACTGACAACCTGGCGCGCAACGAACAAAGTCATAAGCTCGAAACGTTTCCGAAGATGCTGAATGCGGTGGGATACGACACTGCATTCATCGGCAAGTGGCATATGGGAAACGACGATAGTCCGCGTCCGGGGTTTTCGACGTGGGCCGGCATGAAAGGGCAGGGCGAGGCGCTTAATCCTGAGCTCAACATCAACGGCACCCGGCAACCGTTCGATGGCTATGTCACCGATATCCTGACGGATTTATCCGTGGATTTCGTTGCCAAACCGAGGCAGGCGCCGTTCCTGCTGTACGTGTCACACAAGGCAATGCATCCCAATATTACGCAGCTTGACGACGGTAGCTCGGCCGCCTCGCCGAGCGGTGTGCCCGGCTTTATCCCGGCTGAACGGCACAAGGGCAGGTATGCCCAAAAGCCGGTAATGCGGCGGCCGAACTCGGGAATCGTGCCAGATGACCGGCCAGCCCTGATGAGACCGATTGGCGATCTGCCTCCGCTAAGCGAAGCCACCGTGACGCCGGAGCAAACGATTCATCAGCGGCAGGAAATGTTACTGGGTGTCGATGACAGTGTTGGCCGCATTGTTGCGGCCATCGACGAACTTGGTCAGCTGGACAATACCATTGTGGTCGTGACGTCGGATCATGGCTTCTGGTACGGCGAGCATGGCTTGTCGAACGAGCGCCGGTTGTCCTATGAAGAAGCACTCAGGATCCCGATGATGATTCGCTACCCCGACCGGGTATCCGCCGGACTCCGGCCCACGCAGATGGTGCTCTCAATCGACATCGCGCCAACGATGCTGGAGTTGGCCGGCGTCACTCCGCCCGATAACCTGCATGGAATGTCGCTGGCACCTATCCTGGACGGCGGCAATCCGGAATGGCGATCGTCATTTCTCGTCGAATACTACAGTGACACGGTTTTCGAACGAATATTCAAAATGGGTTACAAAGCCGTCCGTACCGATCGATACAAATACATTCAATACGTTGATCTCGCCGGGATGAACGAGTTGTACGATCTTTCGGCGGACCCCTATGAACTCAGAAATGTGATCAATGATTCGCGCTATGCGGAGACCTTGACCGAAATGCAGGCGGAGCTCGAACGCTTGCTGGACGTCACTTCCTGACTCCGCGCATTTTTTTCAGGGTCGCTGCAGCGCCGGACGCTGTGAATGCACGAAGATAACGGCTGACCAAAACGTTGCCGACTTCGCGGTAGACGATGTAGATACCGCTGCCAATAATTATGCAGCCACCCGTAATGACCCATTTGTCGGGCACTTCGTCCCAGATCAGGTAGCCGGCTACCGCCGCTCCGATCAGGGCGGTGTACTCGAACGGAGCAAGCACAACTGGCGGCGCTCGCCTGTAACCTCCCACGATGCCAACCCAGGCCAGGGCCGAACACAAACCTGCCACGACAAACAGAACCCAGGCGTCAGCAGTTGGTTCGGTGTAATTCCCGGGCAGCAGAAACATTGACACCACAAACGGGCCGACAACCGTGTACAGGGATAGTGCGAAGCTGGTTTCGGTAGTGGCCAGCTTTCGTGCGGTCAGTGCGAGTCCCGACCAGCAAAACGCGGCAACAATGACTGCAATAGCGGCAGGCGTGAACATGCCCGCGCCGGGGCGAAGTACGATAACAACACCGATAAATCCTGCAACGACTGCGAGCCAGCGCCGCCAGCCAACATGTTCACCAAGAAAGGGCACGGAAAGTGCGGTAACGATCAGGGGCGCCATAAATGCAATGGTCAGCGCATTGACCAGGGGCATTCGGCCAAGCCCGTAAAAAAATCCGAACATAGCGCCGGTGGCAAGAACCGTTCGTAGCAGATGCCATAAGGGCCGTGTTGATTTCAGCGAACTGAATCCGCCGTACCAGCGAGCAGAAATCAGGAAAAACAAAATTCCGAACAGGCTGCGGAGAAAAACGAACTGTTGTAGCGAGTAGTCAGTCAGCAGCCACTTCGCACAAAGATCGAGAGCGAGTCCGCCCGCTACGCCCAGCATCAGGTAAGCGACCGCAGTCCCGAAGTGATCGGGAATTTTGACGTTGTCACTCATTTTCGGTCCATAAAAAAACGCTGTGGCTCCGATGCACACAGCGCATTTCTTCGTTCAGCCTGCGTTCAGAAAAACACCCCTGAAGTTCAGCTTCAATTCATGGTGTTCGTACTTTAATGGATACCAGTTTCAAAGATTGTGCGCCAGAGGTGTTCGACATGTCTAGAAAAATCGAGAGAGCCATATTTACAAATAATTTCTACCTGGTAATTGCCAGCCTGATTGTCTTGTCTGCTTCGGCGGTCGTTGTCGCAGCGCCGGAGGCCGGCGCAGATGAGGCAGCCGGAGAAGTAAGAACTTCAATTACCCGCCACCATGTCCGGGGCGGCCGCGATAAACCAACCGATGTCGAAGAGACCACCGAGGACTATGACGCACTTGTTACGTCGGGTGATCGAAAAGGCACAGAAACCCGCGGTAGTTTCGCAAAACCAGCGGTCGGATCAAGCGATTCGCAAAGCGCCAGCTACGATTTTTGGATCTACGAAGCTGATGTCCTGCTGTTCAATGACGACGACGCGGACGGCTACTTTCATGGCGTTGACCTGTTGTTCGACGCTGACACGATCTATTCGGCGGCCGATGTTTACGCAGTCCTTTACCTCAGCTATGAAGGTGGGCCGTGGAATGAATATGGCGTCACTGAGGACTTCACAATATTCGGATCCAGTGGAACGGACGAGTACGTCATGGTCACGGAACTAATGTCAGGCTATCCCACGGGAAGTTACGATTTGCTGATCGAGCTGTTCGATGCTTATGACGGCAGCTTCCTCGCGGCGTTCGGTCCGGATGAGACCTCCGAGCTTGCGTATCTTCCCCTGGAGGACTACAACCGCGATGCACCGATTGAGGAAGTTCAGGTGGTCGTCAATCGCGGTGGAGGTGGTGCAATGGACGGCTGGCTGTTGACCGCATTCCTGTTGATCCTGTTTGCGAGCGCCATGCGTAAGATCTGGCGCCGGAGAAACGACACATTGATGCGTATTGACTCGCCCGCGCCGTGCTGGAAGGCAGAGTCGGCCAGCCGCGGCGGACCTGGATTCAGCCGATAAGTTTATCGATCTTCAATTGGCGGGCGATGGCGTTGGCTTCCTCCAGAAGCACCTCGTTCATCGTCGCCTTTTCGAAACATGTCGATTGAATGGTCCAGACACGCTTGCTTTCACCGGCGTCGTAAAGATTGGTTACTGCGACCACTGTATGTGCCAGGCGCACAGTATCCGGTTCTTTTAGCTCTTCATAGTCGTACAGGAAGTAGTCTGCCGGATCACCGCCGCGACACTCCGCAACCATGTCGACACGCCCTTCCTCGATGTCCGCGCTCGTAGCCACGCTGACGATGTGAGTTACAAGGATTGCGTCTGCTGCAGAACGCCTGGCGGCCTCGTCAATGTCATCCTGTAGCAGGGTGGTTTCTGGCCCTGTTTCTGTGTGTCCGGCAATGGCGATAGCACCTGCTGAACGTAATTGTTCCGCGATACTATCTTCAAGACGCTGTCTTGTCTGCGTATCGCCAGCAATGCCAACCACGAAAATTCTTTGGTAACGGAGATCCGAGTTCGCCGTATCGTCATAGAGCTTTATGACTTCGGTTTGCTGAGCACAACTGGCGAAAAAAACCGCCAGCGCCAGAAGCCAGGGCAATCGGGGTTTGAGCGTGTCCAAGGGTCACCAACAACGGAAGTGGGGCTGTAGATTTATGCTACGTCCGGCGGTTTTCCGGGCAATTGGTATTAACCCTTAGCACGGTTTGCTCAGGCAGACGATCGCGCCGTGCTCCTGGCAGATGACTGGCTGCGCGCAGTGCGCATCACGTTCCGTCCCCATACCGAGAGTGAATCGAAGTATGCGTAAAGTGCCGGAACGACGAGCAGGGAAACGACCGTAGAAAAAGCGAGACCCCCAATAATCGCACGGGCCATCGGAAAGTACGGCGGTCCGTCACCACCAATCTGGGTGGTGCTTACCGCGAGCGGCGCAAGACCTACAATGGTCGTGGCAACCGTCATCAGAATCGGGCGTAGCCTGTCCCTGCCGGCTTCCGCGATCGCCTCGTTTCGTGGCATACCCTCGAGTCGAAGGTTGTTTATGTGATCAACAAGCACTATCCCGTTGTTCACGACCACGCCGATCAGGATCATTATTCCGATTGATGCCATGAACGAGAACGTCGTCCCCGTTGCCGCGAAGAACAGGAATACGCCGAACACGGAAAAGAGAATTGAGCCCAATATGATGGAAAACGGAAACAACAGAGATTCAAAAAGGGCTGCCATAACCAGGAAGATGCAGGCAATCCCGAGCAGAATATTGGTTGCCATCATTTGCTGCGTCTCGTCCTGCCGATCGAACCCTCGACCAAATTTCCAGTTGTAACCCGGTGGCATGTCGAATTCGCCCAGCAAGGCCTCCACCCTGGGTTTGACGGAATCCAGGCTGGCTTCGTCGGCGAGATTTGCGTTCAAGATCACAGCGGTTTGACGATCTGTCCTTTGAATGGTGTCCGGTGAAGCACCAATGCGGAAATTTGCAACCGCTCCAAGCGGTATCCGGCGGCCGTCAGGAGTGTAAAGTGGCAAATCCGCAAGTTGATCGATGCTTTGTTTGTCGTTCTCGCGAAACGCCAGGCGAACTGCTACTTCTCCTGTTGCCCCGCGGAATTCACGCAGGTTCTGGCCGCGCATGGCGATGCCGATATCCCGCGCAACTTCCTGTGCTGTGAGGCCGGCCGCAGCCGCTCGTTCGCGATCAACCGTTATCTGGATCTCGCGGTCCCCGACTTCGGCATCGGAACGGACGTCCTCCAACCCCTCAACCGTCGACAGTAGTCGTGTCACTTCTATGCCAAGCTCATTCAGGATCTGGGTGGAGTCGCCGGATATCTGCAGGCTGAAGCCATCGCCACCGCCCTGCTGATCGAACTCGAAGCTCGGCTTGCCAATAGCGATGTCCGGCATGTTTGCTTCGATTCGTTCAATAACTTCCGACGTCGACAGTGTGGCTTGCTCTTCCTCGGTCAGAAGGATGACGATAGATGCATCGCGCTTTTCGTAGTAGCTATACACAGAGCGAATGTCGAACGACTCCTGATTTTCAAAAAGGTAGTCCTCAATAGTGGAAACCGTGTTTTCTACACGTTCCAGGGGGTGCTCGCCTTCGATGTGCAAAGGCATAAAAAGGCGACGCCCAACATCCTGCGGAAACGCATCAAACTTCACCAGTTGCAAGAGCAATGGCGAAATGCCAATCAGACAGATCAACAGGATGCCGCCAAATGTCTTCCACGGTCTAACAAGAATCCAGCGCAGGCTCGCAACATAGCGTTTGGTCAGGCGTGCCATACCCGAGCCGCTTTTGGGCCGTGGCGGTACTTTGATTCGTGCCGCCAGCATTGGAACCAGGGTCTGTGCAATAAAAAGAGATGCGAGCAGAGCGACGATGATCGTAATACCAACGTGCGTCATGAATACGGATATATCTGTCTGCGCGCCAAACATTATGGGTACAAAAACAATGATCGTTGTCAGCGTGCCGGCGATCACCGCGATGCCTACTTCCTGCACGCCCTTTAAAGTTGCCTTGATCGGGTTTTCCGGATCAAGTTCGCGCTGACGAAAAACGCTCTCTGTGACGACAACGGCATTGTCCACCAGCATGCCGATCGCAAGCATCAGGCCCATCATGGTTAACATGTTGAGACTCAGTCCGGCGAAATATAGTGCGCCAAGCGTAATCAGCAACGAGAAAGGCACGGAGGCTGTGACAACGATTGTCGTCGTCATTTGACGAAGAAACAGGTACAGGACCACCAATGCGAGGAGTGCACCGATAGCACCGGCGCTCAGTAAATCACCGAGTGACTTCCTGACACTGTCGCCCATGTTGTCGAGGTCGAAAATGTTGATGCCCTGCATTTGCGGGAGCTTTGATATTTCCTCGACTTCGGCCATTACCCGGTCGGTTACATCGACCATGTTTGCGCCGGTGGACTTACTGATCGCGACGCCGATGGCATACTCTTTGTCGAGATGTCGGCCATAGTCTCGGTCCGGGCTGCGCAGCTCTACATCAGCGATGTCATGTAAGCGCAGATTCTCCGTGTTGATGACGAGATCACGGATTTGCTGCACCGATTGAAACTCGCCACGCGGCCGGACGCTGAATCGCTGGCTGCTGTCAGTCAGTCTTCCGGCGCTGACAGCGAAATTACTGCGCTCCAGCAATTCCCGGACCTGGTCAATCGTAACGCCATGTGCGGCAAGCCGGTCGGGCCGCAGCAATATACGAATTTCGTGCGGGTCGACACCCTCCAGTACTACCTGGGATACCCCCTCAATGCGTTCAATTCGGCGCTTCAGTAAGCGGTCGAGCAGGTCATAACTGTCGGACAGGTCTCGTTCGCTCGATATGCGCAGTTGCAGTATGGGTTGATCGCCAAGCGAGCCGGTGAAGATCAGAATTCTCCGGACATCGGCAGGCAGTTCATGCCTGATGCCGTCGACCTTTGCGCGGGCCTCTATGCCTTTGCTGCCCATACTTTGGTCCCAGCCGAATTGCAGGAATATCTGCGTCATGTTCTCGCTGGATGACGAGTACATGCGTTCGACGCCGGACAGCGTTGCCAGCGCTTCTTCGATAGGGCGCGTGATTAATTTTTCGACTTCCTCTGGCGTCGATCCAGTGTATGGAACCTGGATAATTATCCCGGGGAACTCGATGTCAGGAAATTTCTCGAGCGGCAACAATCGCGTTGCAATCAACCCGACCAGGGCTAGTGCAACGAAAACGACAACGGTCGTAACTGGGCGCTTCAGAGAAATCTCGGTGTGCTTCATCTCGCTATGCCGCAGGTGCGGGAACAGCGTCGGTTGCGGGCACAGGCGTCGCCCACTTCTTCCGATCCATTAGCGAGTAGACGACCGGGATGACAACCAGCGTCAGCATCGTGGATACGAGAAGTCCACCAATAACGGTAATGGCCATCGGGGTTCTGACCTCGGCGCCTTCGCCCACGCCGATTGCCATCGGTAAGAGGCCAAGGGCGGTCGTTAGTGTGGTCATCAAAATGGGGCGGAGTCTTGCTGTTCCGGCTTCGACAATTGCCGCCATCTTCTCGACTCCGCTGGCCTGCAATTGATTTATCAGGTCAACAAGTACGATTGCATTATTTACCACAATTCCGGCAAGCATGATGACGCCTATAAATGCGACGACATTGACGGTAGTGCCGGTGACGTAAAGAGCCAGCACCGCACCAACAAGTGCAAGCGGAATGGTGAACAGGATGACGAACGGATGAACCAGCGATTCGAACTGTGATGCCATGACGAGGTAGACAAGAAATATTGCGAGTGCCAGGGCGAATTGCATTGACCGGAAAGAGTCCTGCATTTCTTCGTTCTGCCCGGATACCATTGCCGTTATACCGTTGGGTAGCACCGTTCGATTGATAATTGCGTTGGCTTCGGTAGCCGCGGCTCCAAGGTCGCCGTAGGCAAGATTGGCGGTGATAATCGCCACACGTTCCTGTGCAACGCGTCGAATTTCGGCGGGTCCCCGAGCTACACGAACGTCAGCAACGGCATCCAGCGTGACCGGCCGCTCCGCACTCGGATTAACAATAAGCGACCGTATTTCATCAATGCTCGCCTGTCGCGTATCCACGCTTCGCACCAGGACATCAATTTTCTTGTCGCGCCAGGTGTACCGGGTTGCGAGTTCGCCACGGACGTTCGCAACAACCCGATCCGCAATGTCCCTGACCGCCAGACCGAGAGAAGCGGCGCGCTCCTGATCAAACAGGATCTGGATTTCCGGATTTCCAAGTTCGATTGTCGTTTTGAGGTCAATAAATCTGCCGGACGCTGCCAGTTCCCGAATTAGAGCCTGGTTGGCAGTTTCGAGACCGGTCAGATCGAAGCCCGAAACTTCGATTTGAAGCGGGCTGGCGAAACTCATCAAAGCAGGACGACTGAACTCGTATTGCACGCCAGGCAGCGATGCGAGTTCTTCGCGTAGCGCGTCCATCGCCATAGTTTCCTCAGCCCGGCCGCTGCCAGACTTTAGTATAAGACTCAGTGTGCCGGTATTTTCTCCGGAATCGACCGGGTTGGCATCAAGTCGGTTTCCGGTACCGGCAACTGAGTAACTGAGCTCCACATCATCGATTTCGCGGGTCGCTGCATACGCTGCCTGGATTGCGCGATCGGTCTCAACAAGGGGAGCACCGGGCGACAGCCTCAGGTCGACATCGAATTCGCCCTGCGAAAGTTGTGGAATAAGTTCGGTCCCGAGCCTGGGTATCAGCAACATCGTGGCAGCGAATATGCCTGCTGCGCCGCCGATTACGACTGCACGATGATTCAGGGACCAGTGAAGGAGAGGTAAGTATGCTTTTGCGACAATCGCAAAAAAACCTTGCAGCAATCGGCTCGGGACCCAGAGGATAGTCCGGAACAGCCAGGCAACGCCGGCGAATGCAACGCCTAGCATTCGTACGACGTGAGCCACGATGCGGGTAAAGCGCCCTGGTGGAGAGTACTCACCGGATTCTTCGTAACGGGCACCGGTGCCGAGAGCTGCAAGCATTGGGATAAGCGTCAATGCGACAATCAATGAAAAGATCAGCGCGAAAGTAACTGTAAGGGCCTGATCACGGAATAGCTGGCCTGCTATGCCACTAATGAAGACCATCGGGAAAAATACGGCGATTGTTGTTAGCGTCGCAGCTATTACCGCCGTCGAAACTTCTGCCGTCCCGTTTCGGGCCGCATCCAGGATACTTTCTCCCTGTTCGCGTTTACGCACAATGTTTTCGAGTACGACAATCGCGTTATCGACCAGCATGCCGACGGCAAGCGCCACCCCTCCCAGCGACATGATGTTCAGGGATACGTCGTTCGAATACATCAGCAGGAATGTGCCGATGACGGAAACTGGGATTGAAATTGCGATGATTGCAGTTGCGCGGGAATCACGCAGGAATCCGTAAAGCACCATGATGGCCAGTAGGCCGCCAATCAGCGCTGCTGACGTGACTTGCTGAATCGCGGCGGAAATAAACTTTGACTGGTCGTGAATGGTGACGAGTTCGAGCTCGTCGGGCAGCGACTCACGAATTCGCTCAAGTCTTTGTTCGATACGATTGGCGACCTGAACGGTGTTGGCGTCGCCTTCCTTGTAGACGGCAAGCTCGACAGATTCGCGGCCGTTTACGCGAGTGATCGCTTCCCGGTCTTTAAAGCCACGGGTTACAGTCGCTACGTCGCGCAGATAAACCGGGCGACCCGCCACATTGGCAATGATTGCGCCCGCAAATTCTTCTACGGTCTGGAATTCGTTGATTGTTCTAACCAGGAAGCGCTGCGAACCTTCTTCAAGCCGGCCACCTGAGAGGTTGACATTTTCAGCGCGAATTCTCTCCGCTATTTGTTGAATGCTGATTCCGAGCTGCGAAAGTTTTTGTTGATCGACTTGAATCTGGACTTCGTCTTCGAGACCTCCACTCACCTTGACGGCAGCAGTGCCTTCTTCGGCCTCCAGGTCATTCTTTATCCTGTCCTCAGCCAGGCGCCGCAGAGTCTTGAGGTTCGCCTCGCTGGAGTTTTCGCCCTCCGACCCGGCGTCAAGTTTGCGCAGGAGACTCAGGCGCATAATCGGTTCGGATGATGGGTCGAATCTCAGCAAGAGCGGGCGCCCGGCCTCAAGCGGCAGGTCAAGAATGTCGACCTTCTCACGAACGTCGACGCCGGCGACATCCATATCCGTACCCCACAGAAATTCCAGGGTGACGTCAGACTGGCCGGACCGGGAGACTGAGCGAACCTGGCGCACGTTTCTGATCACGCCTACCGACTCTTCAATCGGCTTGGTAAGCAGATTTTCGATATCTACAGGGGCAGCACCCGTTAGTTCTGTGCGCACTGTGACCGTTGGATAAGAGATATCCGGCAGCAGATTAACCTTGAGACGTGACAGGGAAACCATGCCGAATAGTACGATCGCGATCGTAAACATTACGATCGTGACTCTGCGTTCGGTTGCAATTTCGATCAGGCGGCGCATCGTAGAATCCGTTTTATTTTGGTCAATGCGCGGGGAGCGCGTCAGGTCCATTGCTGGCAGAAATGTCAGCCGCGTCAGACGCATTAATTACAGATACCTTCGAGCCGTCTTTCAGGTTGGATTGGCCGACGATCACAATCTCATCGTCGTCCGTCAGGCCCTCAAGTACCTCGACATTACCGGCCGCCGCGTAGCCAGTCCGGATTACTCGTTTTTCTGCCGTGCTTTCGGTGACGAGAAAAACAGCGGACTGGCCCGCTTCTTCTATGACGGCGCTCCGTGGAATCTGCAGCGCCATAGCGCGGCTGTCGTAAACAATACCAATTCGTCCGAACATGCCGGGCTTCAGGCGTCGTGACGGGTCTCTGACCTCAATCGTAATCTTGAACGTTCCGGTATCCGGATCAACAACCGGGCTGATGCGCGCTACATTTGCATCGAAACTCATGCCCTGCAGCGCATCGACTTCGATGCTGGCGGCCTGTCCGGGGTCAAGGCGTCGGTACTCCCTCTCGGGAACATGCAGATATGAAATCAGCGGCTCAAGGCTTGTGACCTGGAATGTCCGGGCGTTGGCGTCGATTGTGTTGCCAATCTTGATGAAGCGCTCGGAAACAACGCCATCAATGGGCGCACGAATGATCGTGTAGCCCAGTTCGAGTTCTGCCAGATCGAAAGTGGCCTGTAGTGCTTCCATTTCGTACTGAATCTTTTCGAAGTCACCGGTACTGATTAGCCCTTTTTCTTTGAGATCGACGTTTCTCTGGTAGTCACGCTGAAGTTTGTGGAGGTTGGCTTCGGCCTGGTCTTTTTCGAGTCGCAGTCGATCACCGTCCAGGCGGGCAAGAATCTGACCACTGCTAACATCATCACCTTCTTCGGCCAGGATCTCGCGAACTTCCCCGCCGACCTTGGCTATCACGGTAGCGTCAGCAAATGCCTCTATTGGCGCTGTACCTGAGTACATTGCGTCGATGTCACCTCGCGAAGGCTTCGCTGTTTCGACCGGAATCGCCGGTGCTTCGTCTTCAGCGCCTTCGTCCGATTCATCACCCTGACCGCACCCGGACAAGCCCAGCGTCATCACAGTCATCAGTGTTAGCGTCGGCCAAGCCCGGCCGAACGGCCAGAAAATTTTGTGCTCCCCAATAAACATGTCTTTGTTCGCTCTTTATTATCCGGCTAGCGGTGTTACTACCGGGATGCTCGCCAGGACCTTACTGCCATCTCGCAGACTGCCTTGACCGGTCACGACGATCTGGTCTGTCTCGTCCAGACCGCTCAGAACCTCAATCGCGCCGCCGTCAACGATTCCGGTTTGAATTTCCCGGCGAACTGCAGCACCGCCATCAACGACGTATACGACGGTTTGATTGTCTTCTTCTATTACCGCGGCGGCAGGAATAACCAGGGCATCGCTGTGTTTTTCGTAGGCGATATCAAAACGACCAAACATGCCCGGCGCCAATAAACCTGACTGGTTATTGACATATGCAGTGGCACGAAATGTTCCGTTCCGGACGTCGATGGTCGGGCTGATGCGAGCAATCGTTGCGACAAATATTTCGTCCGGCATTGAATCAACACTTATTTCAACTTCGTGCCCGGCAGAAAATTTGGACAGTTCGCTTTGCGGAATCTTCAGGTGGGCGACAAGATTCGTTGTATCAGTTACCCGAAATGCTGTGTCACCAGAATTGACCTGCTGCCCAAGCTTGATGTCCCGCGATACAACGACGCCGGAGATAGGTGCGCGAACTTTCGTATAGCCGTAATTCAGCCGCTTCAGTTCGTAGTTTGCGCGTAATGCGTCGACGTCGAATTGCATGGCCTCGAAGGAAGCTGAACTGACGATGCCCCGGTCGTGCAAACTGATTGACCGTTCGTACTCCCGAGTAACTTTATTCAGATTGGCTCTGGCCTGTTCCATTTCGAGCCGTAGTCTCTCGCCATCGAGGCGAGCCAGGGTCTGGCCCTCCACAACGAGATCGCCTTCCTCGACGAAAATCTCAACCACCTCGCCAGCTACCCGAGCAGGGACGGGAGCATCTGCATCCGAAGAGATGGTCGTAGTGGTGTGGTAGGTCGCGAAGATTTCTGCTTTAACCGGCAATACGACTTCGACTGGCAGTGGGGTAACTATTGCCTGTTCGGTTTCTTCGGCTGTACTTGCTTCGCCTGTGCCACAGGCTGTGACCAGCCCTGCGACCGCTGATGCGAGTATTGCTATGCCGGTCTTCCTGTAATTCATTCTGCTCACCAGTATTCTGCCTGTTTCAATTAAGTCATTTGGTGTTGTAGTGAAGTATAACACTATATGACTATAACGCAATACCACTTAACATGCTGATTTGTATTGATAAGATTCTAAAAACCCGGGGCGCTCCGGCCCAAATCCAGCGAAAATCGTCGATAAAATGACGGTTTTCCTGCTCTTTCAACATTTAGATGCTCGGGCGAGCGTTTTGGATTATCTGAATTCCTGGTGCCGGCCGGAGCGGGCGCCCCGGCCGGCAATCAGATCAGGAATGGGCCCTGGCGACGCCGCCGGGTGAGCGGTCGCGCCTTGCTGCCAGCCAGCCCGATATGTTGGCCTGAATCATAAGGAGGCTGGGCGTGAGGAACAGGGTAAGGATGGTAGCGAATGCGAGGCCGCCCGCCACGGATGACGACAATTGTGTCCAGTACTGGGTTGAAGGTGCGCCGACCGAGATGTCCCGGTTGATCAGGTCAATATTGACGGCGAAAACCATCGGCATCAGGCCGAGTATTGTTGTAATCGTTGTCAGCAACACGGGTCTCAATCGAAGCGCGCAGGTTCGAAGAATGGCCTCATAGGCTTCGGCACCACGTTTGCGCAATACATTATAGGTATCAATGAAGACGATGTTGTTGTTAACGACAATGCCCGCGAGGGTGATTACGCCAACTCCACTCATAACCGTGCCGAATGGTTTGTCCATAATCAAATGGCCCAGCAAAACGCCGCCGGTCGAAAAGACGACCGCGGTAAGAATAAGAAACGCCTGGAACAGGCTGTTGAACTGAGTGACCAGAATAATCGCCATAACAGCAACGGCGATTAACATCGCCTTTCCAAGGAATGCCTGAGCTTCATTCTGATCTTCACTGCCGCCACGGAACGCAATACTGACAGTCGGGTCTAGATCGAGATAGGGCAGCATCTCAACCATTTCCTTGACGACATCACCGTCAAGAATTCCTTCCAATACATCGGCCTCGACTTTCATCGTGCGGCGCATGTCTGTTCGTTGAATGGTACTAACTTTGTTGGCCGGAACCCGCTTGACGAAGTTGCTGATCGGAACCAGCCCGTTTGGCGTTGGAATTCGAAGATCGTCAATCTGCGACAGGCTGCGATCGCCATAGGGATATCGAACGCGGATGTCGATTTCATCCTCCGCATCATCGGGACGATATTCACCGATCTTGATGCCATTGGTCACGAGTTGAATCATGTTGCCGACGATGGTGATGTCGGCGCCGAAGCGGGCCGCCTCGGCCCGATCGACGTCGATTTGCCATTCGATGCCGGGCAGAGGGCGCGAGTCGTCGATGTTGTATACACCGTCGATCGTCTCAAGCCCCTCGCGAATGCGTCGCGTCGCGTCAGTCAGGATGGCCGGGAAACGTGAAGACAATTCAATCTGGATTGGCTTGCCCTGCTGCGGACCATCCTGCGCTTTGCGCGTCTGGATAGATATTCCTGCAAGGCCAGACGTGCTCTCGCGGATATCAGCGAGAATTTCATCGGCAGGACGTCGTTTATCCCACGCGATGAAGTTGAGCGTGATGGAACCAATCAGATCCTCAGCATCGCCCTGGCCGCCGCCACCAGTTTTGGCATACACGCTTTCAATTTCGTCGAGACCCAACACGTAGGTTTCAACTTGTTGGACGAGAAAATCTTTTTCTTCAGTGCTCATATCTCCGCGAGCCCGGATTTCGACCACCGAGAACTCTGGCTCTATATCTGGAAACAGTTCAACGCCGCGACCAAAGATAAAGAAAGCACTATAAGTGACGAATAGAATCACTGTTACGGCGCCAACGTTCAGCCAGGGTCTCGTCAATGAGCTTTTGAGAAACTGAATGTATCTCCCGGTCAGTCCGGACACGGCATTCAGGTCGCCGGTTTCGGAAAGCGTCAGATTCCTCTTTGCCTGTTCGCTCATTGCACCTGAAGATCCGAACATCGATCCCAGCGTTGGCACGAATACCAGTGCCATCAATAGCGATGCTGAAAGAACCGCGATAAGCGTGATCGGCAAATATTTCATAAATTCGCCCATCTCGTTCGGCCAGAAGGCGAGCGGTACAAACGCAGCGAGAGTCGTACAGGTGGAGGCGATAATTGGCCAGGCCATGCGGCGCGCTGCACTGGAGTATGCATCGTGACGATCAATGCCCTCGGCCATACGCCGGTCGGCAAGCTCAGTGACCACGATCGCGCCGTCCACGAGCAGGCCGACGGCCATAATAAGAGCGAACAGCACCATCATATTGATGCTGATACCAAACGAGGCAATCGTAAGAATTCCAAGGAGGAAGCTACCGGGAATTGCGACGCCGACCAGGCCCGCCGCGCGGATACCCAATATTCCGATGATGATAATGAAAACGAGCAGAACGGCGGATATCACGCTGTTTTGCAGGTTGGATAGCATCTCGTTAACGTCCTTCGATTTATCGCGCGATGCGACAACTTCGATTCCGGCAGGCCAGCTCTGGCTTTCGTCATCAATTAACGCTTTGATTTCCTCGACAGTGCCAATGATATTCGCACCGCTGCGTTGCACTACCTCAATGGCCAGGGCCCGGTTGCCGTTCAGCCGGGCGACGCTTTCGGCGTCCTTGTAAGTTCTGCGAACTTCGGCAACATCGCGGAAGTGAACCACCCGGTCACCGACTGCCTTGATTGGCATTTCGAGAATGTCCTGGGCCGTTTCAAATACGCCCGGGACCTTAACCGGAAATCTTCCTTCACTGGTATGCAATGCACCTGCAGCGACCAGGCGATTGTTGCGGTCTACCAGGGTCAGAATCTCGGCCTGGTCGAGTCCATAGCTTTCCATCGCGCGGGGATCAACGACGACTTCCATCAACTCCTCACGCACGCCAACGAGTGTTACTTCCAGAACACCGGTTACGCCTTCTATCTTTTCTTTGAGGTCTCGTGCAATCGTCGTCAGGGTGCGCTCAGGCACTTCGCCAGCCAGGTTAAGAACGAGCATGGGATCAAAACGAGAAAATTTGACCTCACTGACAGTCGGTTCTTCAGTTTCGCGTGGCAACTTGGCTTTCGCCGCATCGACCTTCGCGCGTGCGTCCTGCAAAGCAACGTCGACATCAGTGCCGGCGTCAAACTTGATGGTCACGTTTGCGCCGCCTTCGTAGGCATTCGCGGTGAGCTCTTCAATGCCCTCGATAGTTCGTATTTCCTGCTCCATCGGTCGGACGAGAAGTCGTTCGGCATCTTCAGGCGATATTCCGTCATGCGTCATGCTGACGTAGATCATCGGAATGTTGATGTCAGGTTCCGCTTCCTTCGGCACGCCGATATAAGTCATGACACCCGCAACAATAATTACGGCGAGTGACATCACGACTGTGCGCGAACGTCGCATCGCTGTTTCGATTAGTTGCATGACTAGTTGCTCTGTTGACCGGCTTTAATGGCAACGGCAGTATCGATCTCTACTTCCGGAACTGTGTTGACAGTTGCACCCGGATTCACGAAGCCCTGGCCAACGGTAATTATCGAGGCAGAGTGGGGCAGCCCGGCAATCCAGACGCCTTCATTCGAAGACATTGCAATATCGGCGGGATGAAATTCCACCTGACCCAGATCATTAACGATTTTGATACCGAGGTTCCCTTCGTCATCAAGGGTCAACAGTGACGGTGAAATCTTGTGCGCAAAAATTGTCTCGGCGGGAATCATCAGTTGAGCCGTCATGCCCCCACGGTATGCGCCGCTGGAATTGTCGATCTCGAGTTCAACACCGAACGTTCTTGTCGCTTCGTCGGCGACGGGTGCGACATATCGAATGTAACCTTCAACAATTTGTCCGGTTGCGAGTCGAGCGGTACCCGGTGCGCCTTTAACCACATTGTGCGCATCGAATTCAGAAACACTGGCGCTAATAATCAGTTTTCTTTCATCAACGAAACTCGCTATAGGATCGCCCGCCTTAACGTAGTCGCCGATCTCAACCATACGGTCCTGCAAAGCGCCATCAAACGGTGCGCGGATAGCCGTGTGAGCGATGTCCATCTTCGCGCGGGCGAGCTCAGCCTTCGCCATCTCGAGTAGCGCGGCAGCTTCCTGTAACTGCGCCTCGGATACGTAGCTGTCGTTCATCAGTTTGTCGCGTGCAGCGTATTCAAGTTCGCGCTGTTTTACTGTTGCCTCGGCCTGCGACAGGCGCGCTTGCCGGTCTCGTTCATCAAGCCGTACAACGATCTCGCCGCGATCCATTCGTTCGCCACGCGCTGCGCCAATAGTCACCACGCGACCATCGGTCTCTGCGTTTAGCTCGACAATTCGGGCGGGAGCGGACTTTCCGTTGACGGTAATCGTCCGAGTGACCTCTTCGGCGGTCTGGGCTCTTATTCGCACACTCGTGCGAACATCAGTTTCCACGGCCGAACTTTCAGCAACTACGCTTTCGTCGTTGCTATCAATCATTTTGCCGCTGATAAGCCAGATCGTTATCGCAACCGCGATGCCTGCTGAAGTCAGCCAGGATTTGTATTTTTTAATGTTTCCCAAGTTCATCTCTGTTGTTGCCTGGTAATAGTTGGTTATTCGATTACGAGCCGATTGCCAGTTTGACGTCGACGGGTTTATTTTCGGTCAGTACGTCGCGATTGCTTTCGATGTAAGCTTTGAAGGATGCCGCCATGTGTCGTCCGAACCCGGCGACGAACTGCGCGCCCTTCGGAACCTGATCGCAGTCACAATCCGGAAATTCGTCAATCATTTTCAGGAATCCTTCGATTTCGGAAAGCTTGTTGTCCACAATTGCATCGATCTGTTCGTCTTCCATAAGATGCGCGAACCAAATTGTTGCGAGAAATTCCGATCGCACTTTATGAGTCGGTTCCGGATTCGACAGACCTTTCTGGAGTTCCTGCCGGCCTGCGTCCGTAATGCTGTAAACCTTGCGATCCGGTTTTCCCTCTTGTGGAACATCTTCAAATTCCACCATGCCGTTCCTGGCGAGCGTCGCCAGAGCCGGGTAGATCGAGCCGTAGCCGGCGGGAAAAAAGTGGCCAAACGACGATTCGAAACACTTTTTCATGTCGTAGCCAGATGCCGGCCCGTCGGTCAGCATTCCCAAACAAACTGTTTTTACATCCATCTGAATTCATTCCGCCGGACGGTCCGGCCATATATCGGGGCGATGCATACTATCAATTTGATATATAAAAGCCAGTGCAGAATTGTGAGGTTTTGTAACGATTAGGAATAAGCAATAAAAACAATTACTTATAATTATTCCGAGCGGAAAAAATGGATCAGAAAGGAGGCTTCAGGACCGGCGACAGCGCCGGCGAAGCGCAAAAACCCGACTAAACGAGCTTTTTGGCAATGACAACAATCATGCCGTCCATGCTGCTGGTCGCCACAATTTCAAGTCCGAGAGCCGTGAGTTGCTGGTTGATCTGTCGTGTATCCAGGCGCAACTTCAGATAGTCGCTGACGCTCATTCGCCACTCGTCGTTGATCCGCCGATACAGCAAATCATGAACGTGCACGACATCTTCCTGGTAATCCAGAAAGCAGGTAAAGATTTGTTCGTCGTTCGCCCTGATCGGCACGAAGCGATCGGCGCCTTCCGGTTCGTCACCGACATAGTCGCGAATTGCATAAACAAATAGACCTCCCGGATTTAGAGATTCACAAATATCTCCAATCAGTAGCTCGACGGTTTCGTTGTCCGGAAGATGAACGAGCGTGTCGCCCATGCAGACAATCAGATCGGCGGGGTCAGACATATGACTGCGAAAATTGGCAATATCATCACAGACCCGGCGTACCGGGAGGTCGCCGGCATGCTCGCCCAGTTCGTCAAGTAAGTCCTGACAGAAATCGATGGCCAGAACCTCGTAACCCAGTTCAGCAACGGGCAAAGACTGGCAGCCTGGACCGCATCCAAGATCTACGGCGATCGCGTTTTCAGCGGGAGTCAGATCAAGCGAGGCAAAAAAGGCCGCGTTTTTTTCACGGGCATTGTCGAAGTCTCCGAGAATCCAGGAATAGACAGATCCAAGAAAACTGTCGTAGTGATCCTTTACGGTCTCCACGTCGATTCACCCTTACGATTGTTCAGAGAAAGTACTGCGACAGGAACGGATTCATCATACGGTTTTCAGGGTCAAATTGCCGCCGGATCTTGCGGAATAGATTTATTCGACTACCAAATACCTGCGATGGATAGTCGGCGGGGACCTCCTGTGTCTGGTTGAAGAGCGGCGTTCCTCCCCAGTGGCGAGCAAAGTCGCCAAAGTCTATCGCGAAGTCTTCCCATCCTTTCGACTGAGTACTGATAGCTCGCAGCGCGATCATCGGTTCATCGAAACTCGGCGACAACAAAGCGGAGCTGTCACGACCGATTCGGAAGCCGACAGTCGGCATGTCACAGCGAAACCTGCTGGCATCTTGTACTCGCAGGCAGAAGTCACGGTATGCCTGAACGACTATCGCAAAGTCTGCTGCGGGGAAAAACCAGGTGCAGTAATTGAGTTTCTTTGCTGCGTCGTCGGATTTGGCGCTACTCATTAACGCAGTTGAGTTACTGCCGGTATTTACAAGGCGATTATTGACGATTCCCTGCGTCATCTGACTGATCTCGTCGATCAGTCGGTAGCGAACCCCGGTCATTGGAACAATGCGGTTGATGGATTTGAATACGTTCGGCAATACCGTACTCTCTCCCCAGTCCTTGACCTTCCAGGGGATTCTATGTGTGCCAGTTGCGCCGGGACTGTGTCGCCTGATGTCGAGATAAACGCGATCCCGAAAGGGTAGCAGGTAGAATTTCAGTCCAACATCGGCGTTGGCAACCTTCTCGGCGACCGCGCCAAACTGATCGAATGAACATCGACGATGCGTCACCGCAAACGTTCGAATCGGACGGACCTTCAGTTTGATTTCGTAAATGATTCCCAGCATGCCGAAACTCAGCCGAAATGCATGCATCAGATTCTGTTGATCGCTGCGGATTTCAATTGGCTTTCCGTCTGGGGTAACGAGCTTGATGCTTTCAACCTGAGACGCCAGAAACGCGCCGTCGTCACCGAAACTCGGTCCGATGCAGCCGCCTGAAACGGCGCCACCGACAGTTCGACTCATCAGGTCATGTCCTCCGCCGAGTTCGAGCCCGTATTCGGCAAGTTCGCTGACGAGGTCGCCAATACGGACTCCGGGCTGAACGGTGGTGGTTCTTCGATCCGGATCAACGTGTTTGATCTGCTTGAGAAGCGATGTGTCCACAACAGTGCCCACAGATGACGATGTGCACTCGGTTGCCGAGCTATTGGCGCCCATCGGCCGGAAGGGTGCTGAAAAGCGGGACTCCGGATTCAGGGCATTTCTGATTTCAACCGCGCGGGTTGGTGTTAGAACAGTCGGGCCCGGCATCACCGGTGACCGGTATTTGCCTGACCGGCTCAAACGTATTGCATTTACTGACATTGCTGGCTCCAAAATCGAATGGGACGGTATTCGATGTTCGAATCCAGGCATTTCTGCAAGGCGACGAGTCCGGGGATATATGAAAGCGAATTTGCCTGGCGAGTGCCGGTCAGAACGGGACACTGAATTGACCCGGGCCTTTCTCGATCTGGCAACCCCGCCGTCGTAGGTTTCCCCTTAGACCGGTGGCTTTGCGGCCCTTTCTTTCGAAAGGTGTGCCTTTTTCAAACGTGACTTGATCCTGCACAGCGTTTTCAAGGCTGTCAATTTAATCTCTATTCCGGATCTTCTGCCGTGTCGGTGCGTCCGGCCGGCGACGCTGAAGGCCCCGCGAACGGCAGAACAGGCAAAAGCGCGGGCTTGATTTCGCCGGCAGCGAATTCCTGTCCGCCTTGACATAAAATGCGGGACTGCGGACCAAAAGAACAGGGCAGGTAACAAAATGCGGTGGAGTGGCGGAAGGCGTAGCAAGAATATCGTTGATCGAAGAGGGTCGGGAAGGAGCCGCTCATTGGCTGGCGGTGGTATTGGCACGATCGTTATTATCCTGGTGGCGATGTATTTCGGCGTTGACCCAAATTTCCTCATCGAAGGATTGCAGACCGCCAGCGTTCCGTCTTCCGCGTCGGGCACCAGGCCGGATGCCGCTGATCTTGCGAATGATCCCATGGCAGACATGATCTCGGTGGTTGTTGCGGATACTGAGGACGTCTGGAGCGGAATCTTTGCGGGTATCAACAAGCGCTACGAAGAGCCCCGGCTGGTGATATTTGATGGCTTTACCCAATCTGCCTGCGGCACGGGGCAAGCCGCAATGGGTCCGTTTTACTGTCCAGCCGACAAGAACGCATACATCGACCTGTCGTTCTACCGCGACCTGCAGGATCGATTTAACGCGCCCGGCGATTTTGCGCAGGCCTATGTCATTGCCCACGAAATAGGACATCACGTGCAAAACCTGCTCGGCATATCGAGCGAAGTGCAGCGCCTCCGCCAACAACTGGGTCAGACTGAAGCGAACCAGATGTCGGTGCGTCTGGAGCTACAGGCTGATTGCTTTGCCGGCGTATGGGCAAACCATGCCGATCGAGGCAGCAATATTGCCCTCGAAGAAGGCGACATTGAAGAGGCGCTCAACGCCGCAAGTGCAATCGGCGATGACAGGTTGCAGCAACAATCACAGGGGCGCGTCGCGCCGGATTCGTTTACACACGGCAGCTCCGCGCAACGCGTTCGCTGGTTCAGGATCGGGTTTAGCACTGGTAATCCGGATCGCTGCGATACGTTCAGCAGCGAAAACCTCTGACCGGGTTGCTGTGGCTTGTTGGATCAGGCCATCCCGGCTAAGCTCGCCAGTCCACCGGGCGTTACTTCAAAATGAATGCCCGGTTCGATCGTGGAACGGAGACATCTCAATATGTGCATCAGGTTGGGCTCGGATGCCGGGCAAAATTTTCTTTCGACCAAGGATCCTGTCAGAAAAAAGTCCGCAAAAGAACATGACAGGAAACCTCTGCGACAAGGTAATGATATGGCTGTCAGCACGGTGATGCGGCGGCTCTTCCCGGCCAGTGGGGTGGGTGAATGAATACAGAACGACTACCTGCGGACATCGTTCTTGCAGCCAATCGCATCGGTCCACACATTCGCGAGACACCGTTGGATCACTCGCCGTATTTCAGCGAACTGACCGGTGCGAATGTTTATCTCAAGCTTGATAACCTGCAACACACCGGTTCATTCAAATTACGTGGGGCATTCAACAAGGTTCTATCGCTAACACCGGATGAGCGTAAGGCCGGCTGTGTTACTGCGTCCAGTGGTAATCACGGGGCAGCAATTGCCTACGCGATGAAAAAGCTCGGAGTGACCGGCGTCATATTCGTTCCCGAGCAAACGTCGCCGACGAAAGTGGATGCGATTCGGCGCGCGGGCGGCGACGTCCGGTTTTTTGGCACGGATGGTCTCGATACTGAGAACCACGCCCGGGCATATGCTGGCGAAAATGGAATGGCATATCTGTCACCCTATAACGATGAGCAGGTAGTCGCCGGGCAGGGCGTCTGTGGCGTAGAAATTGCCCGGCAGTTGAGCCACGTCGATGCGGTCTTTATCGCAGTCGGTGGTGGCGGGTTAATTGGAGGCGTTGGCGCGTTCCTGAAATCGGTGAATCCGGATGTGGAGATTGTTTCCTGTCAGCCTGAAGCATCTGCGGTGATGACTGAGTCAGTAAAAGCGGGAGAAATACTCGACCTGCCCAGTCACCCGACACTTTCGGATGGCACTGCAGGAGGTATCGAAGCAGGCGCAATAACCTTTGAGCTTTGCCGCGATTTAGTTGATCGGTACGTTGTAGTTACCGAGGAGCAGATCTCACACGCAATGCGCGAATTCATCGATTCCCATCACATGCTGCTCGAAGGTGCAGCGGGCGTCGCCATCGCTGGTTTTCTTGACGTGGCTGGAGACTACAAAGACAAGAATGTTGTCGTCGTGATATGTGGCGGTAACATTAGTCGGGAAACGCTCAAAAAGGTGATCTAGCTTCGCAAATCAGGAGAATTCACCGGAACTGCGTTGTCCATAAATGTCCAAGGGAACAAGCGCTTTATCGTGGAGAAGCTTCGATGAATCTCAAAACACCGGTCGTAGTCCTGGCGTTGTTGCTGGCGGCGACGGCGAGCGCCAGTACAACTGCTTTCGTGAACGTGAATATCGTTCCAATGACATCCGAAACGGTAATAGAAACCCAGACTGTTATCGTGACCGATGGGGTCATTACATCCATCAGCAATTTTGGTTCTACAGCGGTCCCGGACGAGGCTGAAATTGTCGATGGTACGGATCGCTACCTCATGCCGGGGCTGGTGGAGATGCACGGTCATGTGCCGGGTGGCGATTCGTCGAGTCTTGAACGAATTCTGGGTCTCTATGTCGCGAACGGAATTACGACGGTCAGAGGCATGCTTGGGCAGCCGTCACATATTGATCTGCGAACCCGGATCGAGAACGGCGAAACGCTTGGTCCGAGATTGATAACGTCGGGGCCGTCGTTCAATGGACGAAGTGTGGACGGCCCGGAGGCCGGCCGCGACATGGTCCGGGCGCAGCACGCTGCCGGATATGACTTTCTCAAAATCCACCCGGGTCTGACGGGCGAAGAGTTCGATGCGATTGCAGAAACGGCCAATGACATTGGCATTCCATTTGCAGGACACGTTCCTGAGGATGTCGGGGTCGAGCGGGCATTGGCGGCGGGAATCGCCACCATTGATCATCTTGACGGCTATATGCAAACACTGTTGCCGCCAAATGATGACCCGTCCGGCGGTCTTTCCGGATTCTTCGGAGTCTTCATTGCCGATCAGGCCGATGAGGAGAAGATTGCGGACATTGCCCGGGCCACCGCTGCAGCTGGCGTGTGGAATGTTCCTACCGACTCGCTCTTTGTGCACGTCACTTCGCCGGAACTTGGCACCGAGGACCTGGCCCATCGTCCTGAAATGGAGTTTATGCCGGCAACAACCGTCGCTCAGTGGGAGGATTACAAAACCGCCCTGCTGAATGACGCAAATTATGATGCAGACACGGCTGCACGGGCTATTCAACTCAGGCAGCAGCTAATACTTGCGTTGCACGAGGCCGGCGCTGGCCTGCTCCTGGGTTCGGATTCACCCCAGGTATTCAATGTGCCCGGCTTTGCGTTGCATCATGAACTCAGACTGATTGCCGAGGCCGGACTGAGTCCATTCGCTGCAATTCAGACGGGTACGATCAACGCCGCCCGCTTTTTTGGGGCTGAAGATCGTTGGGGAACGGTTCAGGAAGGTCTCGTGGCTGACCTGATTCTTCTCGACTCGAATCCGCTAACCGATGTGACGAATTCCAAAAGAATTCATGGGGTTATGCTTCGAGGGCGGTGGCTGTCCCGGGCCGACCTCGATGCCATGCTGGAGCGGTTCCAGCGGTAAATTGTCAGGCTATGCAACCGATATCCGATTTCCGGTATCTAACTTCTATTATCTGGCGGAACCGGTCTTTGCCAAACGGCCCGTGACAAAGGGCCTGTTCATGACAAAGCGCCCTTCCAAGACATAGGGGAACAATATGCGCAGTATTCTGATTATGGCTATGTTCACGACCAGCCTGGCGTATGGGGCGATGGGTGAATACGAGGAAGTTCGCGAGCTTAACCTTCCGACTCGCGGAATTGATACGCTGAGTATCGATGCCGGAGCCGGCAGTCTGGACGTCGTGGGCGTATCCGGATTGAGTGAAATCAGCGTAACTGCCACGATCCAGGTGGATACGAGCGACGACGAAAAAGCGCAGAAGAAAATCGAATCAGATATGGTTCTGACGCTCGATAAAAGCAGCGATACAGCCATTCTCAAAGCCTACTTCGATGAAGGTATGTTTGGCTGGGGCGATAGCCCGGCGATTCAACTCGAGGTTCGGATGCCTGAAGGCATGCACCTCAGGATTGATGATGGCTCCGGATCAATAGAAGTTACCAACGTTCGTGGTGACGTTGTGCTGGACGACGGCTCTGGTTCAATCACCATGAACGATGTCGGTGGGACTGTTGAAATCGAAGACGGATCAGGATCAATTACGGTCAGGGGTGTAGGAGGAGACATTTCAATCAACGACGGGTCAGGCAGCATCAAGGTCCGTGGCGTCGCCGGAAGTGTCACCCTCGATGACGGCTCCGGAGGAATTGATGTAAGTGACGTCGAACAGGATCTCATCATCGTTGATGACGGTAGCGGTAGTCTCGATTTCTCAAATATCGGTGGACATGTAGAAACCGATTCCTGAAAACTGGCAGCCGGAAAATTCAGGCGCCCGCTACCGGCAACTCCGGTCGCGGGCGTTTCTCTTTCCGGCGGTCTTGCAGGCGGGAGGTGGCCGTATTCGGTTACTATTCGTCAAGGCCAGCCCAGTCCGGGGGAATCATGAGCATGGATCAGCAGATCGACCAGCGATTTTTGGATCTTTATGACCGTTACGCGCACGGTTTCATCAATCGCCGCGAATTTCTGGACAGGCTCGGGGCGATTACCGCGTCCGGTACATCCGCTTTGGCTGTTTTCAACATGCTTAGCCCGAACTACGCGCTGGCGAGTCAGGTTGCGGAAGACGATCCGGAGATCGAAGTCGGCTACCAGGAATACAACTCGCCGGATGGCGCAGGCGATATGCGGGCGTACATGGCTGTTCCGGCCGGCGCGAGTGGAAAAATTCCTGGCGTTGTCGTCATTCACGAAAACCGGGGACTAAATCCTTATATTGAAGACGTGGCTCGTCGCGTCGCCAAAGCCGGATTTATTGGTTTCGCCCCGGATGCGCTCACCCCGCTCGGGGGCTACCCGGGCAATGACGATGAGGGCCGCACAATGCAGCGGGAGCGAGATCGTGACGAGATGTTCGAGGATTTCGTCGCTGCGGTGCACTACCTTCAGGGGCATCAAAAGTGCACAGGCAAGGTCGGCTGCGTCGGATTTTGTTACGGAGGCGGTGTGTCCAATGCCCTGGCCGTTCGGATTCCGGATCTTGCAGCGGCCGTGCCGTTTTACGGCAGGCAGGCCGCCAGCGGGGAAGTCGACAAGATCAACGCAGCTCTTTTAATTCACTATGGTGAACTTGATACGCGGGTAAATGAGGGCTGGCCGGCCTATAAGGAAGCGCTGGACGAGTCCGGCAAGAACTACACAATGCACATGTATCCGGGTGCGAATCACGGTTTCCACAATGATACGACGCCGCGCTACGATGCGGAGGCAGCAGAGCTGGCATGGGGCCGAACCATTGAATTTTTCCGCAAAAATCTGGTCTGAACAGTATTGCAAGACATTACCGCGTGGGGCTTGTTGCAGCTTGCTGCTAATATGAAATGCGTCACGGGAGTTCCTTCATGGGCAGCCGACTCAGTATCCTGATTTCCTTACTTGTTATCGCACCTCTGTGCTGGGGCCAGGGTGCGGACAGAATCAACCGTGCGCAGAATCCGACAACCATTATTGGACCGCGAAACGTACCGTTGGCGGACGGCGCCGAGGCGCTCTTATCAGGCGACTATAAAAAGGGCGTCAGGATGACGCTTGAGGGGCTTGAGACCGCGCATGGGCGTCGGGAGGAAGAAGCCGCACTTTCAAATCTCTGCGCCGGTTACGTCCAACTGGGCAAGTACGCGGAGGCGCTCAAATACTGCAATATTCTGTTAGCGCGCAATGACAAAAACTGGCGCGGCTTCAACAATCGGGCTGTCATTTACATCATGACCAAACAATATGAAAAGGCGCACGATGACCTGCTGAAGGGTGAGGATTTGAATCCAGGCGCACGGACGCTAAAGGTCGCCAGGTCAATGTACATGGACGCAGTCTATCCGGTCCGCCCGGAAGTCGAGATCGATGACAGGCAAAATCAGGACGATGAGGAACCGCAGAAATAACCACGCCAGGACCATGGCGATCATTGCCGGCTGTCTCATTTTCAGCCTGGCAAGCGTGCTGCATGCAGGGGAAGAGTCGACGGCGGTGATGCACTTTATCGACACGTCTACTGATCGGGTTCCGGCGCTAACGGCTTTTCCAAAATACCCGTCTGTCGCACGTCGCGACAGAATAGAGGGGGAAGCAACGGTTTGTTTCAAGATAAAAGCGAACGGTAAGGTATCCCGGCCGGTGGTGACCGAGTACAGCCACAAGATCTTTTCGAAACCGTCGCTGCGAGCTATAAAAAAATCGAATTTCGAACCTATCGGGCCAGCGCAGATACTTGCCACCGCCCGAACGTGTCGAACGTATCGTTTTCGGCTGGATCCGATCACGGCGAAAAGCGAAGAATCAGAATAGCTCCGCAAAATCAGGACTAGTGGATTTTAGCGCGACCAATATAGTTGGTTGCGGTCGCGAACCAAATTTCGCCCGAATTTTCCGAGTAATGAAGGTGGCTCACGGATCCAGCTCCACTCGGTATGTCAGTTTCTGTAAGGAACGTCTCCGCGCTGGCATCAAAGCCAATCAGGCGATTCGGTGTTCGACCGGTTTCAACAATCCAGATGCGGTCATCGCGGTCGACGGCCATACCAAACGGCCGGCTTTCAGCACCTCCGGGCATTGGCCACTCACGAAACTCTCCACTTCGCGGGTCGTAACGACCGAGCAGGCCCAGCTCATAGTCCGCATACCAGACCCGGTCATCCGATGTGGTAACCAGCCGGCGGGGACGGGAGTCGTCATTCGGTGTTTCAATCTCAGTGATGGTCATCGTGAACGGATCGATGTGTATCAATGCGTTGCGACCAGAGGCCGCTACCCAGGGCTCTTGAATAGAATTGATTGTGATTCCGAACGGGCGGGAGTCTTTTGTTGGTATCGGGATCAGATCGATCTCGCCGGCGCTGGTTCTTAGCCGGCCGATAAAATTTCCATCTTCCGACGTAAACCAGATGTCGCCGGTCTGATCAAAAGTTAGGGAACGAAGTCCCTTCGCTTTTCGGTCGGGCATCTTCAGTTCCGTGACTCGTCCAGTACCTGGGTTCAGCGATCCGATATGGCGGCGTTTGTTGCTGGCGTACCAGATGAGACCATTGTCATCGACGAGCACGGCAGAGGGTGCAGTGCCTTTGCGTAGATCATAGCGATTGAATTCCTCCGTTTCCGGAGAGAAATTGGCGATGTAGGAACCGCTAAAGGCGACGAACCAGATACGACCGCGTGAGTCGATAAATGCGTCGGTCGGTTCGGTCTTCTCCCAGGGGATCAGCCATTCCCGAATATCGACAGTGTCCGCGATACTCGCGGTTGAAAAAAACAATGGAATTACTAACAGGAGAATCAAGGTTTTGATTTTCATCATCACGTTGCTCCTGTCCGGCCGATCTCTAACCTAACAATCATCGCTGAGAGATAGGATTCTCTCAGTCGCTTCCCGCATATTGCTTCCGACGCTAACCAGGCCGCCCTCGTGACCGGCCATTACCGCAATACCCTTTGTTGCGAAATCCGTTTCACTGAACAAGCGGTAAAATTCACTCGCCATTTGCGGCGTACCATATGCAACGTCTTCATTGGTGGTTGGCAACACGCCCTTAAATCCTACCCATAATTCATCACTGTGAACATGAACTACTGCGCGAATTTCATGACTGAGCTCGTAGATTGCCGCATGGGTCATTGATTCAGATGATGCCTCTGACGCACCTACGCAGGATACTGTGTCTTGCTCGATATCAAAGCCGGTCACGAGCGCAAAATGTTTGTAGTCGAGATCTGCGAGATGGCCGGTTTGCGTACCGCTGATGAGGAAGCCGGCTGCACCGGGCATACGCAGACTGATATTGCCGTAACCGATACCCAGGTCTTCGTAGTGGCCGATCAGTCCCGCTGCGTAAAGGGGGCGACGCCATTTTATCAGGTCGTCGATATCCGGAAAATCCAGGGGCTCCGTCCGCTGCCATTTCGATTCAAACTTGATGTAGCCTTCATCGATCATTTCTTGTGGCCAGCCTGATCGGGAAACAGTGAAGTCAGCCCTTGCTCGCTGGCATCACAAATTCCGTACTCCGTAATGAGGCCGGTGATGTATCGGGCTGGTGTAACGTCGAAAGCGAAGTTGCTGATCCTGGTGTCCGACGCAATTGTATTTACGGAACATAGTCCGTCTTCACTCCGCCCATAGATCATATTGACCTCGTCCGGATTACGTTCTTCGATTGGTATTTCGCGCAATCCGTCCGAAATGCTCCAGTCAATCGTCGTTGAGGGCAAAGCGACATAGAATGGTATGCCGTTGTCGTTGGCAGCGAGCGCTTTAAGGTAGGTTCCGATTTTGTTCGCCACATCACCTGTGCGGGTTGTGCGGTCGGTTCCGGTGATGCATATATCAACCAATCCATGTTGCATCAGGTGGCCGCCCGCGTTGTCGACAATTAGTGTGTGAGGCACGCCATTTTCAGCCAACTCCCACGCAGTCAGCTGCGAACCCTGGTTGCGAGGGCGTGTCTCATCGACCCAGACATGAACATCAATTCCTTTCGCGTGTGCGAAATATATCGGCGCGGTGGCGGTTCCATAATTTATTGTCGCCAGCGATCCCGCGTTGCAATGGGTGAGGACGTTCACCGGCTGGCCGGGCTTTTCGGCTGCAATTCCTTCGATCAATCTCAGACCATGCAGACCGATCCCGCGTGATATTTCCACATCTTCGTCGCAAATGTCGCGTGCTTCCTTTTGGAGAAGCGGAACCAGGTTTTTATCGTCAGCTGACGGAAGTATTCTTCTCACCCTGTCGAGCGCCCAGCGAAGATTTACCGCGGTTGGACGGGTTTTGCCGAGTGCATCGGCCGCATCATTGATGAATGCCATCCGATCGGCGTGGCCGCGGCTCTGTAGCGCCGCAAGATAGAGGCTCCAGGAGGCCGTTGCGCCAATCAACGGCGCGCCCCTCACCAGCATTTCACTGATGGCCTCAGCACCGTCCTGCCAGGTATTCAGATCATGCACGACGTATTCATGCGGCAGGCGGCGCTGGTCAATGATTTGTATAATTTCGGGGTCGTCCGGCTTTTGCCAGATTGTTCTGAAATTCTCACCGGTTTTCCTCAAAACATGGTTCTCCCGCGTGCTGGGGTTCGTATTCTACCGCTCGCCGACGGTCGCCGCGCACAAAGCGTGAAGATGAGCGGCGCGACCATCAGTGTTCAATGATAAATTGTTGCGGTGAACGGGGTCGTCAATACTATTCTGGTTAGCTGCTGCGTCCTTCTTGCCGGAGTCGCAATTGCCGACGTGCCCGAGGGCCCGCAGAACGAAACAAAATTGCCACCTCCGGCGGAGCTGGAAGCGCAGGGGGCAATCATCGGCCAAATTTTCTTCGATAAGCAAAACGTTTTCGATACGTCAAAACCGGGCGAGAACAACTCCCTGTATCGCCTGGCCAATCGCTGGCACATCATCACACGTGATTCCGTTATCAGGAATCAGCTGTTGTTTTCACCCGGCGACCCGTATTCGAGGAGATTAATCGAAGAGTCCGAGCGGCTGCTACGGAAGAATGTGTTTTTCTACGACGTCAAAGTCGAACCGGTCAGGTATGAAAATGGCGTCGTCGACATTCGGGTATGGACGCGGGATCTGTGGACCCTGATGCCCGGGTTCTCAATATCGCGCTCTGGTGGCGAAAATCGCGTCAGGTTCAGCCTGTCCGAAAGAAACCTGCTGGGCCGGGGAGTCTCGTTGCGCGCTAACTACGTTGACAATGTCGATCGGGAATCGACGAGCATCGCGTATTTCGACAGAAACCTGGGTCGTACCTGGACTTCCCTTTTTTTTGAATTTGCCGATAGCTCTGACGGGAACACAAGCGACGTCAGATTGATTCGCCCGTTCTACCAACTTGATGCGCGCTGGTCTGCGGGTGGAACGTTTTACGAAAATACACGGGAAGTTTCTTTCTATGATCTCGGTAATGAGGCTGCCGAGTACGCCGCCGATACGGAAAGTCACTCGGCGTTTTACGGCTGGTCGCCGGGATTGCAGGATGGATGGGTACGCAGGTGGACTGCAGGGCTGGTATACGACAGCAACGATTTTTCAGCTGTTCCGGAAGGAGTCTTGCCTGCGGTCATCCCTGCCGACCGCAAGCTGGTCTATCCGTTCCTCGGCGTTGAGTTGCTGGAAGATCGATTCGAATCGACCTCAAATCGGGATCAGATTGAACGGACTGAAGACTTTTACCTTGGAACGCGGCTTTGGGCGAGTGTCGGATATGCGACGGAAGACTTTGGCGCCGACCGCGAATCGGTCGTGTATCGGTTTGAGGCAAGCAGCGGATTCGGTTCGATGGAAAAAAAGGCGCTGCTATTGTCGTCCTCACTTACCGGCCGACTTGATGAGGGTAAATCAGCGAACAGAGAAATCTCGCTAAATGCCCGTTACTACAACCAGATTTCCGACAAACGCTTGTTTTTCATGACGCTCGACGCCAGTGCTGGTGACAATCTCGATCTGGACAACCTGGTCGATCTGGGTGGGGATACCGGGCTTCGAGGCTATCCGCTTCGGTATCAGACCGGCGATTCACGTGCACTGTTAACCATCGAGGAGCGCTATTTCACCGACTGGTACCCATTCAGGCTCTTCAGAGTTGGTGGTGCCGCCTTCGTTGACATCGGCCGCGTCTGGGGCGACAACCCGCTTGGCAATGCGCCTCTCGGCTGGCTGAGGGACGTCGGCCTGGGTCTCAGGCTGGCGCCTACAAGGGCAAGTGGTCGTGACGTCATCCACATCGATATTGCGTTTCCCCTGGACGGGGATCCGACAATCGACAATGTGCAGTTCCTGATTCAGTCGAAGCGCAGTTTCTAGCGCGAAGCTGCTCTCTCGGCAGACTGCAGCGTATTGGACATCAGCATCACAATGGTCATCGGCCCGACTCCGCCCGGCACCGGCGTAATTGCGCCTGCCACACGGCTCGCTTCATCGAAATCAACGTCGCCGACCAGCTTGTTTTTTGTTTCCCCGTCGACCTCAACCTGAATGCGATTGATGCCAACATCGATGACGACAGCACCCGGTTTTATCCAGTCACCCATGACCATCTTTGGGCGGCCAACTGCAGCAACGAGGATATCTGCGTTGCGCGCGACTTCCGGCAGGTCTTTTGTTCGGCTGTGACAGACAGTCACAGTTGCATTCGACTTGAGCAACAGGCTTGCCATTGGTTTGCCGACGATGTTTGAGCGACCGATGATAACTGCGTTCAGACCGGACAGATCTTTGCCAAGTTGTCCTTCGATCATCACCATACAACCAGCAGGTGTGCAGGGTACAAATGCACCTTCCAGATGCCCTGCGGTCAACATGCCAATGTTCTGGAAATGAAACCCGTCAACGTCCTTTTCGGGAACGATGGACTGGGTAATCAATTGTTCATCCAGATGTTTCGGCAATGGCAGCTGGACCAGGATTCCATGAATCGCTGAGTCACTGTTGAGCTCTTCGATCAATTGCAACACGTCATTTTGCGATGCGTCTGCCGGCAGCGTGTGTTGCACAGAATGAAATCCGCAGGCTTCGGCCGTTCGTTTTTTATTCCGAACATAGACCTGGCTCGCCGGATCCTCACCGACAATTACGACGGCCAGACCGGGCTTGATCCCTGTTTTCTCCAATAAGTCCGCCGACCGTAAGGTGATTTGTCCAGACAATTCGGCCGCAAGAGCCTTTCCGTCGATTATTGATGCGCTTGCCATTAATTTATCTCTGATATCAAACAACCGCCGACTCCGGCGGTCATACAAGGGGCGCAGATATTAACCCTTTGTTTCAGCGTCCGTAAACCTGCACCGTATTCAGCGATACTGGATTCAGGTTCTGTGGGGCAGCGCCGGTGCTAATATGGTGTACTAGGTTTCCCGCAAACCCGCGATTGTAGAAGAGAGAGAATGGTCCATTGTCTGATGTCGAAATCATATGCAGCGCTCCGGCACTGGCCAATAGTTCTGCTGGGCATCTACACGGGCCTGTTTTCCACGGAGCAAATCATGACGTTGTCTGGCTTGTGATATTTCTGTTTCCGGGACTCATTTCGGCAGGTCGGTTCGCAGGCCTTGATTATGGCCTGTTGGGCAATGCGGGAGTCCACCGTTGATCGTCGAAGACTGGCTGGACCGGTGGGAAAATGGCAGGACCGGCTGGCATGAAGCCGGCGGAAACGCTGGCCTGAGAGCGCATTGGCCAGAATGCTCAGGAAGAGTCCTGGTTCCGTTGTGCGGCAAAACCCCCGATATCTTATGGCTGGCTGAGCGCGGCCACGAAGTGGTTGGAGTTGAACTGTCGGAAATTGCCATCCGGGAGTTTTTCGCAGAACAGGCGCTGGATTTCGAAATAGAGCGGTCCGGTGATCTTGATCGCTACTCGGCGACAGGCGTGCCGGTCACGATTTATTGCGGCGACTATTTCACTTTTGAGTCCGCACCATTTGACGGGTTATATGATCGCGGCGCACTGGTTGCGGTGGATCCCGTCATCCGGCAAAAGTATGTCGATTTTACCAGGGCCTTACTGAAGCCTGACGCCTGCAGCCTGATTGTTACGCTGGAATATGATCAGGATATTGTCCAGGGTCCCCCGTTTTCCGTTCAGGCAGAAGAGCTATCGACTTACTGGAGTGATCTCGAACGAGTCAGCGAACAGGACGATATCGACAACTGCCCACCCAAGTTTCTCACTGCCGGACTGACCGACATCAAGGAGGTTGTCTGGCGATCAGCCAGGTAGATCTTGCACCGGGGTCCACCGCTGCCCGCGCCGCGATACTCTGCCTTCACTGTTCTCGGCGTCGTAACTGATGGCTACAGCTTCTGCCAGGTCTTCCGGCGCTTCCTCCAGTGCATGCGTGTTGACGATCCCGAAAGTTCCAAAATCAGACTGGATGGCCGCACCAACATAAACGCCACAACGGTTGCACAGAAGGAAGTCTGCTGTGCCATGCCCGAAGTGATACTTCTGCAACGATTCCGGCCTTACTGCGGTGAATTCGACTAAACCATCCGGGTCCGAGGTGCTGAGTGCGTTATGTGCGCGGCAAAACGAGCACTGGCAGGCACGAATGGACCATTCGGCCGGTTCTATCGATGTGTGATAGGAGAAACCAATGTCGCCGCAGTGGCAGGACCCTGTGTATTTCATGCTATTTGACCCTTGTCCTGTGTCTCATGCCGAGAATCAACACGAGCGGTACGAGCGAAGCAGCAAAATGCTTGAGCGAGTGTCCACTGATTACGCCACCAAACGAAAAAATTTGCTGATCAAAATGCTCGAGCAGCTTGGCCAATATGTAGAGACCGATCGTAACCCAGAAGAAGTTTATCGTATTGAATGCCGAGCGGAATGACAGCAACAGCGCCGGAATCAGAATCATAGGCAGGAATTGTACGATTCCGTAGAGTCGAAGATCTCCGGCTCCGGAGGATTCCGTGTAGTCCCAGTAGACAACAGAGATGATCCCGATCAGCACAAGCGGCCAAAGCAGGGCGTTTCCCAGGCGCGCGGAAACATGTTCGCCGATGACTATTGCGAACAAGGACATAAAAGCAATGGTCATCGGCAAACGATCCCAGAAGAGGGTGTCGTTTTCAGGTGCAAGGTGAAACCAGCCGGACCCGAGCGCCGTGATCGCGATTCCGGCGAACAAAACAATGTAAGCAGCCCGCATTTCGGGAAGGGTGGCGAGGCCTTCGCCCTTCAACAGCAGGTACAAGCCGGCAACGCCGAAGACCAGGAACAAAGCGTTGCTCGCAACATTCCAGAAATTCACAATCCCGAATCCGGTCCTGGCGTCGGCAAAATCGTAGTAGCCCGCCGGCTGTGGATATGCGTCGAAAAAGAAAAAAACGACGATGACCGGCACGATGGCGGCGCTCAGAAGAGCGATGTCACGGCCGGAAAGCGTCATCTATGCCTCGCCGCCATCAGGTCCATAAAATACGACCCAAGCTGCGAAGTCATCGCTGAAATCTTCAAAGCGATGAATAACGCCGGCCGGCACAAACAGCGCCTCACCGGTCTCAAATGGTTTTCTTTCATCGCCGCAAACAAAAAAACCGGAGCCGGACTGAACAACATAGATCTCGTCCTGAGTATGCGGTTGTTGCGGGTCGATCTTGTCGGGTTTGTAAAACCCGAGCTCCATCGAGCCGTGCTCCAACAATACGCCATAAGATTTGTCGTCCGACGTTGCGGCCAATTCCTCCGCCCGCCCGACGGTATGCCTGTCACTCATTGGTCTTTCTCCCGTTCTTGGAGTGATTCCGTGAACACCTGGGTGTCTGCGCTTTTATAGAAGTGCCTGCCTGAATCTGTCACCGATTCCGCGCAGTCGATTCGTGGTTTCGTTGGAATAGACGAGACGAACGTAATTCGCACAATGTTCTCCGCCCCAGTTGATCATGGGTGTTGCCGCGATTAGTCCCTTTTCCAGAAGAAGCCCTGATGCCGTTGGTCCGTCCATGCCCAACGGTGAAACGTCGACGAGCATAGACCATCCCCCGTGCGGCGGGATTACCACGAAGTCATTGAGCTCCGCGAGAATTACGTCACGTCTCGCCTGGAGTTCGTTCGCGCTTTCACTCACGCCATCGTTTCCATCGTCGATAGCCACGGCGACTGCTCCCATCGCAATTCCTGTCTGGCAGACGACATTCGTAATGCTGACGCGCGCTACGTCGGCGATGATTTTCGCCGGTCCAACGACCCAGCCGACCCGCCATCCGATCATTCGGTATTCCTTTGATGCGGAGCCGACGGTTACAACTTTGTCGCGCATCCCTGGAAAGGACGCCGGATGAATAACTTCGCGGCCGTCGAACAGAATTCGCTCCATAGCTGAGTCATTTACGAGCCAGCAATCCGCTGCCTGGCAAAAGTTCACAAGCGCCTGCCAGTCAGCACGGTCAAATACCGCACCGCTTGGCATTGAGGGGCTCATTAGCAACATGGCCTTTACGGCCCCGGTGTCGAGATTGTGGAGTGCGTCCCGATCAAGTTGCCAGCCGTCCGGGGTCGGCAAAAGTGGCACAAACCGGGGAACCCCGCCGGCAAGCCGCACGCGATTTATCAGGCCGACGTAGGTCGGATCGGTCATCAGCACTTCATCGCCGGGCTCAAGCACTGCAAAAAGCACGTTAAGAATTCCCGAGAGACCACCAGCGCTGATTACCGATTCTGTCTTCCAGTCATATTGTTTGCCGGATTGGCGACTGACGAGAGATGTGGCCGCTTTGCGCGTCGAATCGAGGCCCAGAAAAGGCAGATAACTGTTTGCGTCATCGTCACCAACTGCATTCCGGGTAAAGGACACTGCAGATGCTGGCGGTAAAATATTGGTGTCCAGGTTTTCCAGGCGCAACACGTCCGGGTCGGCGAGACTGTCCGCCAGGTCACCCATTTGCTCAACGCCGATTTTTGTAATGTGCTGCAGACGCGATACGGACATCGTCTTCCCCCTTTGCCTTACTGTACCGCATCGTTTTGCGATTATTCAGACGCCGAGCATTATCCCGACAGTTACGCCCGACAGACAGGAGCATGATTGAGTCCGGGCTTGCCCGCCGGCAGAGGCCTGTGGACCTAGAATAATGCCCGTACGGATAGCAGGAAGCCAAACGAGGCTAGCGGAATGCCAATTACTGCGCCGACGATACTCATCGATACGGCGACGCCCGCAACCATCATCGCGATCCCGATAAGGGCGCAGATAATGCGACCAGTAATATTGAGAATAAGTGTCAGGATTTTCCAGATGGCGTAAAACGGCCACAGGATCCACGGTACGCCACTATCAGCCGAATCATTCATATCGACGGTCCTTACAAGATAAACGCGACGCCAACCACTTTATCCAGGTCGTTCTTACCGTGATTAGTCCTCCCGGCCGCGACCTTGTTCCCTATTTGTGCCGTTCTGCAATCAGCAACGGTGCAAGCCGTCCGGTGATGAGCACCGTCGCCACAATACCAACAATAGCACTGACGGCAAACCAGGTTGGATGAGGGATTGCGAAAAGATTCAGGACAGTACCGACGAGAACCAGGCCGCCCACGATCGCGGCATATAACATTGGTGTCTCCCGGGCCACCAGGGCGGCGAGCATGCCGCCACCGAATGCGCCGATGACGTAAGACAGGATCACGAAAAGAAGAGCACCGGCCGGTACTTTGAACATCATGGTTGCGACAGATGCGGGGTCGCCAAAATCAATGCCGGGCGGGGCCGGGTAAACTGCGTGTCCAATCATCTGAACGACAATGATCAATGCAATCGCAATAATCGCACCAAATGCCACCCCCGCAATTTTTCTAATCATTTGTCACGTCTGCCGCCAAATATTCTGAACCAGAAAGTTGTTTCAGCCAGTACTCCCAATACGAGAAATATCGTTCCAGGCCTCGATGCGCCGGTGGCATAAAATGCAATTGCCAGGAGAAGAAACGCAACCGTGATTATGTGCCGCTTCAATTTATTTCCCTGAGGTGAAGGGCCCTAATGGGCTTTCCGCACAAGTTTCCTCTTCTATCGAAAAAACGACCCCGGTGACGACCCAACCTTCATCTGTCCGCAGCAAACTGAAATTGTTGACGCCGCAATGACTGAAATTGCCATCGACGTGCAGGTCATAGGGTGTCCACGCGGTTGCAAGACGACCGTACACCATTATTTGAGGGTCCCAGTAACGTTCAACCAGTGTGTTTTCGCCTGCCGCCAGGTTTTCGAGGTATGCGGCATGAGTAGGTCGTGCGATACGCAATCCGTCAGGAGTTTCCCGGTAGCCGTACAAGACTCCATCCGGCGTCATCAAAGAACGCATTTTTTCGACGTCTCTGGCGGTCATGGCCGCGAAGAACTCATCAATGGTCCGAATAACAGCTGTCTTGTCTGCCGCTTCGTCCGCGATTGTCGGAAACGAAAACGAGATAACGCAAAAAGCGACGATCAGTTTCTTCATAATTTTTCTCGCGAAATTAATTTCGCAACTCCTTGTGAATAACCAGCTTCAGCCCGGACCAAACATCATCAACAGCGCATACTTTTACGTCGACAAGTCCCAGTGGCAGAGCCAGCTGCAAATAGTCGTCCGGCGGGTTAGTCGTTCGAACGCGGCATGAGTCGTTGAAGCCAAGCTTCCTGGTTAGCGGGATTCCCGAGTATCCTGCCATCCGCGCCTCGCTGGTCAGGTAAGCTCAATTCGACCGCGGGGCGTGTCGATTACAGCAGTCAGAGAGGCCTGGCGTCCGTTTTCAACCGGTACATTGATACCAAATAATTCAAAGGCCTCCCGCACATAATCTTTTTCCGGGTGAGTCGCCCGCAGAGCCAGGAGCGTCGCGCCCCCAGGTGCACTGGTAGCCGGATGGGGCGTGTTTCCCCAGTCGATGAAAAATGGCACCACGCCACCAGCAATTTCAACGTATGAGTCGGTCAGTTTCCAGGCCAGCGTCCTTCCCTCCGGTGTTTGCCTGCTCCCGGTCATTGCCTTGCCTGGCGACTGGCCATCCGATAAGCGAATTTCGGCCATTTGTTCAATGTCGTCACTTTTCGCCGCCCAGGTTACGAGCCGGGGCGAATCAACGTGGTCGACCTGAAACAGGCGTGGACTCCGATAGTCCGACTGGCCAGGATCCGGTGCAATGATCTCAAGGTAGGTGTCGTCTCCGAGCGAGAGCAACGCGTTTCGCGTGCCCATGCCCGGATGACTTCCGCCAAGTGTCGCCCGAATGCCGGTGAGTGCTTCGATCTGACTAATTCCGGCATCCAGGTCGGGCACCGCCCAGACGAGATGGTCTACTCGATCCATCCCAGCCCGCGCATAGCCCAGGGCGCATTCCAGATCTTGGTCATCTTCGCGACTTTACCGTCTTCATTCATGTTGAGGACGTAGACGTAGTGTGAGTCGACGGCTTTGTTGGTTGGCGGCACGGGCCCGCCCTCGCCAACGTGTTTCGCGTGGTAGGTCGCAAAGAAGATTGCTGTATTACTGTCTTCATCGTAACTTGCCGAGTGCAGGGTGTAGGTTGAGCCCGCTGACGTCACAGTACCGAAACCGTGCATCCAGTCACAATAGCCTTCAACAGTCGTCACATCGACGAGCGGCTCACACTGAGCCTCAAGCGCTGCGCCATCGGCGACATACTCTTTGCACCCGGCCCATCCCTTCGGCGCCTCACAGGCCTCGAAAAACTTCCTCGCGTTTTCAAATGCAGACATTACAGCTCCTTTCTTCATTGTTGTTTTGCTGAACAGGTCAGTATGATTTTAGTGCAAATGATGTCCAATTTCGGCGTCAATTCGTGGATAATCCGCTCAATTCGGAATATTTGGAGAGTTATGCATGGCCAAGGCAACAGCGAGACATATTCTTGTAGATACTGAAGATCGATGTCAGTCCATAAAAGATGAAATCCTCGGCGGTGCGGATTTTGCTGACCTGGCAAAAGAACATTCATCCTGCCCATCCGGGCAACGCGGTGGCGAACTCGGCGAATTCGGGCCGGGCATGATGGTTAAGGAGTTTGATGAGGTTGTGTTCAGCGCCGACATTGGCGCCGTCCAGGGACCCGTGAAAACCCAGTTTGGATACCACCTGCTTGAGGTTACAAGCCGGACAGACTAGTCCCTGTCACGCGACGTCTTTGGACTTCAGGTCCTCGTTCGTTAAATCATGCAGACGCACCGGCAGCTCGCGAATTCGCTTTCCGGTCGCATTGAAGATTGCATTGACCAGCGCCGGAGCAATGGCGGGAGTCCCGGGCTCTCCGGCACCGCCGACTTTTTCACCGCTGTTGATAATGTAGGTCTCGATTTCCGGAGACTGATTCATGCGCAGCATCTGGTAGTCGTGAAAGTTGCTTTGTGCAACAGCTCCGTGACGAATCGAAATATCGCTGAACAGCGCCGCGGTTAAGCCATAGATAATGCCGCTTTCCATCTGTGCTTTCATGCCATCCGGGTGCATCGCGAAGCCGGCATCAACTGCACATATCGCGCGGCGCGGAAATACAGTGCCGTCGACGATTTCAACTTCGACGACTTGCGCAACAATTGTGCCAAATGACCGGTGAATCGCGATGCCGCGACCCCAATTTTCGGGCAACGGTGCTCCCCAGTCTGACTTTTCGGCAGCAAGATCGAGGACATCCCGGAATCGCGGTGCCTGTTCCAGCAAATTCCGCCTGTATTTGTAAGGATCGTCGCCTGCCTGAATTGCAACTTCGTCGATAAATGATTCGGTAAAAAAAGCATGTAGTGAATGATCGACACTTCTCCAGAATCCCCAGGGCACATGAGTTTTTGATTCCGCGTAATGAATAAACTGGTTGTCGATGCCGTAAGGAATATGTGGCGCCTCGGCAGGATCATATTTTTCGACGTATTGATTGATCCAGGCGATCGGCTTGCCCGAGCTGTCGAGCGCCGCTTTGAACCGGCTGATGCTCGCCTGCCGGTAGTGATCGTGCCGCATATCCTCTTCCCTCGACCAGATGAGCTTGACCGGGTAGGGGACCTCGGCAGCAATTCTCGCTGCCTGAATCGTATAATCGGGAAATGCACGCCGGCCGAAGCCACCGCCAAGATACTCGTTGTGCAACTGGACATTGGCTGTATCCATATCAAGCGCGCTTGCGACCTCTGCCGCGAAGCCCAGGGGATTTTGCGTGCCGGTCCATAATTCGCAAACATCATCATGTAGCCAGGCTGTGCAGTTCATTGGTTCCATCGGCGCATGCGACAGGTAGGGCACGCGATACTCTGCCTCAACGACGGAGTCTGCCGAGGACATCGCGGCGCCGGCATCTCCTTTTTCGAAGTCAGTGATCTCTTCACCGTCGGAGACGGCCCGGTCCATGTCCGCAGCAAACTGGTTAAAGATATCGCTTTGTTCGACGGTTTCATTGCCGTTTCGCTCGAATTCAATCGCAAGTTGATCCAGTGCCTTCTTTGCTTGCCAGTAACCATCCGCAACGACCGCGACTGCGTCACCCAGGTTGACGACCTTACGTACCCCAGGCATATCCTGAATTGATGATTCATCAAAGCTTTTGACGGCGTTGCCGAATACAGGAGAGGCCTTGACGGTTGCGTACTTCATTCCTGGCAACACCGCGTCAATGCCGAATCTTGCGCTTCCGTCAACCTTGGGCGGCACGTCAAATCGCTGCACGTCTGTACCCATGATGGTGTACTGGTCCGGCGTTTTTAGAACGGGCTTAACCGGCTGGGAGAGTTCGGCTGCCGCACCAGCAAGTTCCGCATAAGTCGCACTCTTGGAGCTTCCGGAATGAACGATCATGCTTTTCTGTGCGCTGAGTTCGGTCAGTGGCACTTTCCAGGAGTCGGCCGCCGCCTGCAGCAAAACAGCCTTGGTTGCGGCTCCTGCTACCCGCATTCCTGCCTGGCCGGTGGTTGGGACTGATGTGCTGCCGCCGGTAATTTGCAGGTTCATGGCTTTGGTTGCTGTCAGGAAGAAGCCGTCCACGGTATCGATGAGCCATGAAGGGAAATCAACGTCGCCTACTGCATAGCCCTTGGCAAGTGCGTAATTTGCGTATTCCTTGTGCGCTGGTGCTTCCATGAAGTCGACCAGATCCCAGTCGGCATCCATTTCGTCGGCGAGCATCATGGCCAGTGTGGTATGAACGCCCTGGCCCATTTCTGCATGTGGAACGATCGCGGTAATTCTGTTGTCCGGGGCAATCTTCACCCAGACGTTGAATACGGTGTCGTCCTCGCCAGCGATCAGGCCGGCGACTTTGTCCGCCCGGTTGCCAGGCCGGATTGCGACGCCGAATACCACGACACCACCTGCAAGGACACCGGCGGAGATGAATGCTCTGCGAGACCATTTACCCATTGATCTTCTCCCCACTGTCAGCGACACCGTTCATGGCGATCGCTGCCTTCTTGATACCACGGCGAATTCGAGGATATGTGCCGCAGCGACAGACATTGCCGCTCATTGCCAGGTCGATATCCCGGTCGCTGGGTGATGGATTCTTTGCAAGCAAAGCTACTGCGGACATGACCTGGCCTGATTGACAGTAGCCGCATTGGGGAACCTGCTCATCTATCCAGGCCTGTTGCACGGGATGCAATTCGCCGTCAATACTGCCGACGCCCTCGATCGTCGTAATCTCTTTGCCAGCAACGGCCTGGACGGGCGTCCTGCAGGATCGGATCGGAGAACCATTCAGGTGAACTGTGCAGGCTCCGCACTGTGCAATGCCGCAACCGAACTTGGTGCCGTTAAGTCCGGCTTGTTCCCGAATCACCCAAAGGAGAGGGGTTGTTGGATCGACGTCCAGTTCGTGAGGCTCGCCATTGATAGTCAGGTTAATCATTTCGTCATAGTCCCGGGAAGATAGACCAGGAAAAGCATGCTGTTTCCCGGCCAATTGATATCAGACACGTTACTCCAGACGAAAATTGCCGGCAACCGTGTATCGCTTTCCAATACGATCGTTCAACTTCAGCAAATTCAGGCTAAAATGCGGCCACGTGCTTCCCGGATTTACCGCCTTGCTCAAAAAAACCATTCGAAATCTGCGGGGCCTGCTCACGTTTTCGGCTTGTACGATCAACACGATCATTTGTTTTATACCGATCTTCGTGCTTGCCATTCCGAAGTTTCTATTGCCAATCCGATCGCTTCGCGCGCTCCTCAATCGTTGGCTAATGGCAATTGGCGAAGCGTGGGTCGACTGCAACTCGTTTATTTTCTCGTTAGGAAACTCAACGACCTTCGATATTCGCGGTCTTGAAGATCTACGCAAGGACCAGTGGTACCTCGTAATTGCCAATCACCAGACCTGGGTTGACATAGTCGCCATGCAAACGGCGCTGAACAGGAGAATTCCTTTCCTCAAGTTCTTTATCAAGCAGGAATTGATGTGGTTTCCGTTCCTCGGCGCTGCCTGGTGGGCCATGGACATGCCTTTCATGAAACGCTATTCGAAGTCCTACCTCGCCAAGCATCCGGAAAAGAAGGGTAGAGACCTCGAGGCCACGCGCAACGCTTGTCAGAAATTTCGTGATACGCCGACTTCCGTCATAAATTTCGTTGAAGGCACGCGTTTCACGGATGAGAAAAGGGAAAGTCGTGGCTCCGCGTACGAGCATTTGCTGACGCCAAGGGCAGGGGGAGTGGCATTGGCGCTGTCGTCCATGGGCGAGATGTTTGATGCGGTCCTGGATATCACCATTGTTTATCCGAAAGGCCCCATCCAGTTCTGGGACATGATGTGCGGCGAATTTGAGCATGTAATCATCGACATCGAAAAAAGACCGGTCGAAGAATGGCTTTACAAGGGCAACTACGAAAGCGATCGAGAGTTTCGCAAACAATTTCATCAATGGCTGATGAAAATCTGGGAAGCAAAGGACCGCAAACTCGCGACGATGAAAGGAAAATGAGTCGACGGCGAAATATTTGCTAGAATTGCCTGATGTCAGCCAGCCGCCATTTTGACACCGTCGCTTTCGACGTACGGGACAATGCAACAATGCTCTTCTTTGCCCGTACCAATGCGGCGGGCGATATCGAAGACTATCTACTGCTCATGCGGGCAGTTGGCGAGGACTTCGACGATGCGATTTTTCTGGAAATCAATGAAAAGCAATATTCCGGCAGTGAAATTATTCGCGAGGCCCGTATGTCGGAAAATATGCTGACTTTGTATTTCCACGAGCCAGTTGCGGATTTCGATGGCGAGACAGAGCTGGTTTTGGCGTTCAACGATACTCCCGAAAACCGGACATCCATGGAAGCAGGAGCATTTCGCGTGCTCGGCGAAAAACTGGCCGGCGGCAACGCCTGACAGATTAATGCTTCAGCTGCGGCCGAATTGCGAGCATTGTGATCGCGACCTTCCTGCAGATTCGCTGCACGCAATGATCTGCACCTTCGAGTGCACCTTTTGCAGAAATTGTGCAGATGACGTTTACCACGGGCAATGCCCCAACTGCGGGGGCAATTTTGAAACAAGACCCGTTCGTCCGCCTGACGCGCTCGCAAGATACCCGGCATCAACCGAGCGAGTGACGCGTGACTGATATCTCCGCGTACAGCATATACCTCGTCGAGTGCCGCGATGGCAGTCTCTACACCGGTATTACTGTTGACGTTGCGCGGCGCCTCACAGAGCACGAGCGGGGCGGTAAAGGCGCGAAGTACCTGCGGGGCAAGGGACCGCTGAAACTGGTGTTCCAACGTGAAATCGGCGATCGCAGCCTGGCTTCAAAGCTCGAGTCGCGTATCAAACGCCTGCCGAGGGTTGAAAAAGCTGACATCGCACGCCTGTCGGACAGGGTCGAGAGTTTGCTTGCTGAGTTGAGCGAGGTTAATACAGCACAATAGGCTTGCCAAACGGCGGTAATTCGACTCGAATCTTCACGTCGCCTGCAGCGGCCAGCTCGTCAATCCAGGTGGAAGTTTTGAGCACCTTGTCCAGCATGTCGGGCATTAGCCTGACTTCCCCGAACGACGCGGTGAAGTCGTCATGGTGGACGGCAATAACTCGGGACGCATTTGCAGCGATCACTGTCTCGTTCCAGAAGTTTTCTGTGTAAGTTGCGCCAAGGTCCGCGAGCCCGGCAATGCCAAGCATCACGACGTCTGCCGATTCTCCCAGCAACTTTCCTTCGATGTATCCGGCACTGCCCTGCACAAGCGTAGTGCCTTGTGGGTGGCCGATAAAGATTGACCATGCGACGCCGGTTCGATATTCAGATATGCGTGCCGGTTGTCTGAGGGGCCTGTCAATGATGCCGGGAAATATCTCCATTCCGTCCACCCCGATTGGTGCGTGGCGTGACGCAACAAGCTTGATTGTGAAGTCTCCGAACTGGCGTGTCTCGCCATCCGCAAGAATCTGATACTGGCCGACAGGGACGTCTGCGCCACGGACAATATTGGCTGTCGACTCGGAACCAAGCACGACTGCGCTGGTGCGATTGGCGACATAGCCTGCATCCATCGCGTGATCGTGATGTGAATGCACCGGGACTATCGCCGCAAGATGATTCATGCGAAAGGTCGATAACGCGTAGTTTATTGTAGCGACGTCGGATCTGATGCGCCGGAACGTCGCAATATCAACCGGGCTTACCCTGGTGAACGCCGCATCTATCAGGATTTGTGTCTCGCCATCGTCGAACAGTATTGTGGTTGTACCAAGCCATGTTGCCGTTACCGCGTCCCCAGGTTCAGACGCGACCATGGCGGTCTCCCAGCCTATGTCGGACATGTCGCCGCGGATCTGCCACATCCGCCACAAAAGAAGCGTCACGAACAGGACTACAACGCCGATGGTCAATCCAATGTTACGGATCCATCGGCCGGTTTGATGCAGAGTTATGGCCTGAGAGAAGAATTTAAGCATGGCTATCGCGACGGCCCTATTGACCGACCGCCATCCGGGCAAGATGTGCCGCCAATGGTGCGAGATAGTTGCCAAGCGCATAGCCAATAAGCGCCATCAGTATGGAGACTGGCACCAGGCTGGGACGGTGGAACGCCGCGACGATCGGCGCCGATGCGGCCGCCCCAATATTGGCTGCCGATGCAATCGCGGCGCTGTGTACATCCACACGAAACAGTTTCGCGCCAGCCAGGCAAAAAGCGCCGTGAATGAATATCCAGATGAACGCGCCCAACAGGAATGCTGGAGCCTGCGCAAAGCCATCAACAGTTGCCCTGGCTCCCATGCCGGCAACGAAGACGTAGATCATTGCCGTACCCATTGCGGTGGCGTTTGGCAATTTTGCGACAGGAGTGACGGACAGCGACAGGGAAATAGTCGTAATCAACAGTATTCGCCATGTCGATTCAGAAAGGATGACCTGCAGATCGGGTGCGCTGCTCACCATGGCTTTAAAAAAGACGGAAGCGAGTTCAGTGGATATCCAGGTGACGCCGATCGCAACGGCGGCGAGATAGAGATAGTCCCGCATCGCCGGAGTTCTTTCTTCTTCGGCCATCATCAGGGCGGCAGAGTCCATCATCCTGATCCGGTCTTCCGGAACTTTGGCCCATGCATTGAATCGATCAGCGAAATTTTTCGATGCGAGGAGTATCGGCAACCAGACGATGTAAATAACATTGTCGGCAAGTACCGCAAGGCCAAATTGCTCCGGTGGCGTCGCGAGCATTTCGCTTGTAGCGGCCATGTTTCCGGTTCCGCCGATCCAGCTGCCTGCAAGCGCGCCAAACCCTTTCCATGCGTCAGGCGCAAGCCAGCGGTGCACGATGGCATAGGAAACGACAGCGCCGATAACTACTCCGGCCGTACCCATCAACATTACGAGCACGCCTTTGCCCATCACTTTCACAGCTGCAGGGACATTGACCTTAATCAACATCAGCACAATGAAGACGGGTAGTGCGAAACTGCTGAGTCCCGAATAAACCGTTGAGCTGGAGGGAATTACATCAAGATTATTCAGAAAAACCGGCGTTGCGTAAATGAAAAGCAGTGGTGGCGCATACTGGAATAATTTCCAGGCTGTTATTTGTTCAACGTAAAACCAGAAAGCGGCGACCGCACAAAGAACAGCAAGCACGCCGCCGGTGGAGCCAATCAGCGTTTCGGACATAGTTCTGCGCCATGTTTCGAATATGCCTCGGAGTATAGCTGACCGCGCAGAGCGAATTGAATTGAGCCACGCCAAAATTAACCAATTTCAATTCGGAAGCGGTAAGCGAGGAGGGTCAGTCAGGGACTGAAACGATTCAGGAAAACCCCAGTTGGGCGTCGAAGTCCTTGCGTGAATCCTCGTCAGTAGGAGCGGCGGCCTTGACGGTCATCCAGACTGCGTGCCAGTCATCAATCTTGCAGGGACCGAACACGAACTTGTCGATGTAGGTTGCGAGATCTCTTACATGAATGACATTGGATTCGAGTGCCGATGTAAACTGAACTGCGCCGGTAAACACGATGAGACTCGCGACCGGTACATTCGGAACGGCTTTTTGCAGAGCCCTGGTACGGCCCTCGTTTTGGATTAACGGATTCAGAAACTTGCGACGCTGCACGCCGTCGACGTTGGTCCACTGAGGCTCGTCGGGACCGCCAAATACAACGCCGTTGTAGTGTTTTGTCTGGATGCAGAGAATGCCGCCTGACGTCAGCATTGCATGATCAATGTGCGTGAGGCCGCCGTAGGCGCCCGGCAGGATAAAGTCTTCGAGTACGTCGGCGCTTTTTGCGTTCAGGATCTTCCTGATTCGATACTTGCCGACTCGCCCCATCACCATCCTGGCAACATGCGTTGCCGATGCGCGAAAAAGTAATGTAATAAGCAGGGCGCCGGCAACCGCGATGATAAACATGCCAATGCCAGTGTTATTCAGGCCCGTGGCGACCTCTCCTTTTGCTGCGATCGAGGGCCATGCAAGCGTTATGCAGGCAAATACGATGGCGTTTGGCAGAGTCCGGCGAATCATGGGTCCAGACTAGATCCACTACATTACCCGTGCATTGTAATCCGTCACGTTTTGGACATAAGACAAATTAGTCGGACTGATTCTGTGAACTCTGACGGGTTTCATAGTTTTCGAATCTGCCCGGACGTCAATTTTCCGCCATAGAATCAGGATTTGGAGGATAGGCGAGGAAATAGCCGTCAATTTTTGCCACCCTGATGTCGGTATCGTAGGTTTGGCGCAAATACGCTTCAGTCAATACCTCATCCTTAGTCCCGTCAGCGACAATCCGGCCTGCCCGAAGCAGGATGACACGATCTATTTCCGGTGGGATTTCGTTCAAAAGATGGGTAACCAGAACAATGTTCTTGCCGCTCCTGGCGAGCTTCCGGATTCGTGCGAGGTAGTCGAAACTCGCCGCGAAATCCAGGCCAGCCGTGGGCTCATCGAGAATCAGGGTATCCGGGTCGTGGACCAGGGCGCGGCCGAGCAGGCAGCGCCGCTGCTGCCCGGTCGACATCTTCCTGAGCGGTGTTTTTTGCAGCGATTCGATGCCCAGGTCGGCCATTATTTCTTTCGCCCGGCGAACCTGTAGCGGTGAAATTCTGCTGGCCAGGGATCCGTGGATCCCCACGCTCGACAAGTAGCCTGACACCACGACACTGAGGCCATTGGTTTTGTCCTGATAGCGCGCGTGGATATCATGCGACACGATGCCGATATGCGAACGCAATTCCCATACGTTCCAGGTTTCACGCCCGAGAATTCTGACTCTCGATCCCTCATGGTGAACCGGATAAAGTTCTCGATTAATCACCTTGAGAAGGGTTGTTTTACCCGAACCGTTCGGGCCAAGAATTGCAGCTGGTTCATGCTGTTCGATCGTGAGGTCCAGATTTTCGAATACCCGTGTTTCACCGCGATAGATCGTCGCGTTGCGGATGTCGATAAGCGGGGCGTCGGACACGGCGCCTACTCGGATCCGATCTGACGTTGCATATGTGATGGCACCCAGTTTTTGTGCGCTAAATAGGCAGGTTCTCTAGCGGATGGCTGATAGTCTTCAAGACGCTCGGCGAGCCATTGAAACCACTCGAATGCTTCCGGGGAACCCTGTTCCTCGCGCAATGCTTTTGCCCATTTCTCAAGCTTTCGCCAGAGGATTTGAGCGCTCGCACCGATCAGGCTATTAACAACGATAAACGGCACAATGCGCTGGTAGGTCATCACACCGATGTTTTCCATCGTCGCGCTGATAAGCACCGCAGCGTCCTCCAGGTCCGGGTCTGCATTTCGAATGTCGTCGACATCCATATCGTCGGGCAGGGCCAGGATTAATTTGTAGGCAACCGTGAAATGTGGATTGCCGAAAAACCGAAACAGCTCGATGGCTGCAAGTTCGCGGCGTTGCTGGCGGATCTGGCGCATCTGCATCAGGGCAAAAAAGAGACCGCCGACGACGATAATGACGCCGAGGATTTCCGCGATATTTGCCAATTTTGTCAGGTCGTTCATTTGCTCTTCCCCGATTGCTAAACTTGCTCGGTTCGCCAATTTCCGCGGCGGAACACTAGCACGCCAAGAATAGTCAGTACTGATTCAGAAATAATAATGGCCATGAAGACGCCATTTGGCCCGAATCCGACGCCGGTCGCCAGCCAGTACGCAAGCGGAATCTGCAGCAGCCAGAAGACAATGAAATTCAGAATTGACGGCGTACGGGTATCGCCCGCTCCGTTGAGCGCCTGGATAACTATCATTCCAACGGCATACATTGGATAGCCCAGTCCCATAATGCGCAGACAACTGACGCCGTAGCTCAAAATTTCTGCATCGTCAGTGAACATTCCTACAATTTCCGGCGCCAGTACAATAAAGATGCTGCCGAGAACCGTCATGAAAATTACGTTGTAGCGCGAAGCCACCCAGACGGATTTTTCCGCCCTGTCCGGCCTCGCTGCGCCGAGATTCTGCCCGACTAGTGTCGCGGCCGCATTGCCGAGTCCCCATGCAGGCAGGAACACGAACTCGATCAGGCGAATAGCAATGGTATAGGCAGCAATTGGCGCGCTGCCATACAGTGCGACAACGCGAATGATCGCGATCCAGCTCGACGTTGCTATCAGGAATTGCCCTATGCCACCGGCTGATATGCGAATCATTCGGCCGATCAGTTCCGGAGAAATCGCAAGATTGTTCAGCTGAAACTGGAGCCGTCCTTTGCCGGCAAACAAATACCAGAAAAGATATGCGACACCTACGCTGCGACCAATGGTCGTAGCAACGGCTGCACCGGTTACACCGAGTTCCGGGAACGGGCCCAGGCCGAAGATCAGGCAAGGGTCCAGAATGATATTCAGCCCGTTCGCCAGGATCAGTGACCGCAGAGCAACCGGAGCGTCGCCGGCACCGCGAAAACCTGCATTGAGAAGAAACAGGTAGAGGATGCTGGCGTTACCGCCAAGCAACATGGCAGTAAAGCCTTTGCCCTCGGAAATAACACCTTCGCTGGCGCCCATCATACTGAGCAGGTCGGCGGCATAGACCACGCCAAGTACGGCGATAATGATTGATATCGCTGCGCCGACCCAGATCGCCTGCCCCATAACATAGGCGGCCGCAACGGGGTCCCTGGCGCCGATTCGGCGTGAGATCATTGCGGTGACGCCCATTCCGAGGCCGATTGCCAATGCGTAGAGCACCGTAATCAGCGCCTCTGTCAGGCCGACGGCAGCGATGGCGTTAGTTCCCAGCCTTGAGACGAACGCTATGTCGACGACGGCAAATACCGCTTCCATCGCCATCTCAAGCATCATCGGTATGGCCAGAAGGCCCAACGCACGATTGATTGAACCAGTAGTGAAATCGGTCTCGTTATCACTCAGCGCTTCGCGAACAAACGCGTGTACTCGCTTCAGGAGAGTTTGGTTTTTTGTTGTAGATTCGTAAGTCATTTGATTTTTTCTTCCGTACCGCGTCCGACATTTTTGACGGGTGCGGCTTCGAGTCCGGAGGTGCCAGCCCGGACATTCTGAAAAAGCGAATGATTCGGCTAGCGGGCTAGCGGGGGCGCTGCAAAGCTGACAAGCATCAGGTTGCCAGGTGCACGGACGAGCCCGACCACGACGGTATTATTTCGAATTGTCGTATTCATGATTGCCTAGTCCGTTAAAAGCCGAAATGACTTACCGAAGTAATGCTAACCGAGTTTGCGGATATGTCAACGATGGTGACAATCAAGCCGCGCCTTGGGACGTTTGTCCGCTCTCTTCCTGCTCTCGTTCCCACTCGCTGACGAGCTGCCGGTTGTCGACCTGCCAGGGATGAAAGTCTTTCCTGAAAAAACTGAGCCAGGCGCCGAAAATGCGGCGCAGGATGCCTGGCTTGACGAAGAGATATTTGAAGCCATGAGCCCATTCCCGAAGGCTCCAGAGTTTGCCTTCTTTCTGCAGCATGATGCAGAGATTGCGCATCGTGTCCTTAAAGAAAAAGAACGTATTCAAAAGCAAGGCCTGCCGTCGCTCGGATACGGATCCACCTACAGCGAGGAACACATCGAAGGCCACTGCCTTGTGTTCAGTTTCTTCGACGCCGTGCCAGCGCCACAGGTTTGCAATCTGGGGGTCGGCGCCAATCAGGACATCATCATGAGACAACATGTCGTGAGCCATGATTGCCGTGATATGTTCATTAGCTACAGTACCGGCCAGTCTGCGCCTGGCACTCAATTCGCGATAGGCCCAGGCCATCCGTAGCCGTTCATTCTTCTCGAAGCGATCAAGGTCGTAGTCGCGCAGCTTGCACAGGAGCTCGTTGTACTTTTGATGCTGGACTCTGTGAGTCGACTCCTGTGCACGGAATGCAGCGATCTCATCCCGCAAGCGAGGATCGTCAATTTCATCCTCAAAATGCACGACACTGTCGATGAAAAACTTTTCACCAAGTGGAAATAAAAGAGACATCGCATTGAACCAGGCGGTCACGAATGCGCTGCCGCCATGCCAGTCTGATGCAAGCGCATCCTCAATATCGAAGGACTTTCTGCGGGGACCGAATTCGAGGTCATCCGGACTCTGGCTTTGAGGAAGTGTCGTCATTGCCCCGATTCTACATCGCTGGGGCGTCTTGTATCGTCCGCTGCTATGCTAAAACCGAATTTCGAATAATCTCATGTTGAGAGGAGCGGAACGTCATGTCCGAAGGTTTTTGGCCTGTCTTGCTGATCATTGCGCTGGTCTTTGCCTGGGTCCTGTCAAAAGTGATCTTCTACATGAGGCGGAGCGAAATGCAGTGGCAGAATGTCGACAAGAGCAAATTAAAAGAGTGGGACGACGATGAAGACTAACGTCCATCGCTCTTTTGATCGTTTTTCAACAAGAGCTCAAGCTCCCGTGCAGTATCTTTTGCCGACTGAATGACCATTTCCTCGTCGTGCTGCACGGCGTGTTGTTCGCGGATTAATTGCTCGTCGCGTTCCCTGAACATTTCAATAATGTTTCGGGTTTCCTTTTGATCGAGCCCCAGGTCATTAAGCACCCTTTCGCTCATTGCCAGGCTTGATAAGAGCGTCTCCCGGTAGATGTGTTCGATTCCGAGATCCATGAGGTGATATTCATGGCGGCGATTCCTGGCCCGGGCGATGATGGTCAGGTGCGGAAAATGACGTCGTATGGTTTCCGCTGTTTGCATCGACGCTTCAATATCATCAATGGCAAGAACGAAGAGTTTGGCGTGCTGCGCACCGGCCGCGCGTAACAATTCCAGCTTGGAAGCATCTCCAAAATGTACAGTGTTGCCATAGCGACGTACGACGTCGACCTGTGAGGAGTCGATTTCGAGTGCGGTAAATGTCTGATTTACAACGGCAAGCAAGCGGCCAACGATCTGACCGAATCGACCAAAGCCTGCAATAATTACCAAATTGTGGCCGCTGTCGAATTCGTCATACACGGGTTCGACTTTTTTGGACATTTTGTCGGTCAGGTGTTCATTGATGAGAAATGCAATCGGGGTCATCAACATCGACACGGCGACAGCCAGGATCATTTGATCAATAAGTGCCGCATCCAGGGCGCCGTCCCGGGCGACGATCGCAAACAGCACGAACGCGAACTCGCCACCCTGCGCAAGAACGACCGCAAGACTCATGGCCCCTTTCGTATCGCAAATACCGAAAACGCGCGCCAGGGGGAAAAGAACGGCCGCTTTCAGAAACATCAGTCCAAAGACCATTAACAGGATTGTTCCCGGATCCTGCAGCAACAGTCCTATATTTACTGACATGCCGACTGCAATGAAGAACAGGCCCAGCAACAGCCCCTTGAAGGGTCCAATGTCCGCTTCGAGTTCGTGTCGGTATTCTGAATCTGCCAACAACATTCCAGCCAGGAATGCGCCCAGAACCATCGACAGTCCGGCAAATTCCATCAATAAGGCTGCGCCGATTACAACCAGCAATGCGGTGGCCGTAAATATTTCGGGAATTCCTGTGCCTGCGGCAATTCTCAATACCGGTCGAAGAAGCAGTCGACCACCAACGATCAGGCCGCCGATAGCAACAACCGCAATTAAAATACTCTCAATCTGAAAACCGTTGCCCTGAGAAAGGGCCAATATCGGCAATAACGCGATTAGGGGAATTACGGCGAGATCCTGAAAAAGCAGAATTGCGAATGCTGCACGACCGTATGTCGTCGTCAGTTGGTTCTTCTCTGCCAACAACTGCAAGACGAACGCGGTGGATGACAGGGAAAGTATGAGACCGACAATGACTGCGGTCCTGAGATCGAGGCCAAAAACCATGCTTGCCAAAGCAATAACCGTTGCGGACAGCAAAACCTGGGCCGCACCGAGTCCGAATACCATTTTTCGCAGAACCCAGAGACGTGAAGGCTGCAATTCGAGACCGATAATAAACAAAAGGAAAACTACGCCAAGTTCAGCAAAATGAAGAATATGATCCGGGTCCTTTACCAGGCCCAGTGTCGCCGGGCCAATGACAATTCCAGCGGCCAGGTACCCAAGGACTGAGCCGAATCCCAGGCGCTTGCTTAACGGAACGGCAATAAGTGCGGCAACCAGGTACACAAGCGCTTGCTGCAATAGAGTCATAGCCCCTCCGGTTCAGTTGGTTGAGATTTGTTGCATCAATGTCATCAAAGTGATGCCTGTTGTGCCACTGATTGCAGTTTTGCATTAAACTACCGGGCAAATTTCGAGAGGCACTGAAATGTTGAAGCAGCAATACTGGCGTCTGGCAATTGTACTGACAATGGTCGTTTCAGTGGTAACGGCTTGCGATACCGGAACGTCGCCTGCCGTTCCGACAGAATCGGCAGGCTCCGCCGCTACGACAGGATCCGGCACAGCATCCAGGACTGGTGACGCTTCAGGCGAGACGGAAGAGCGGCCTGTGGTTGCCGAATCCTTGCCTTATGCTGAAGTTGACGACCAGCTTGTTCATGGCCATTTCGCATTTCCGGCAGACATGGTCGATCCCTTACCGGGCATCATAGTCATTCACGAACGCTGGGGCCTGGATGACCGAACCCGCGCGCTCGCTGACCGGCTCGCCGGTCAGGGTTATGTTGTATTGGCAGTTGATTTGTTTGGCGGGCAAACTGCCAGCGACGTCAGCGATGCCCGTGAGCTGATGGTGCAGGTCGTCGAGAACCCTGAACTTGCCAACGAAAATATTCGCCAGGCATATCAGTTTCTGAGTGATTCCGGACAAGCACCCAGCATTGCGGCGCTCGGTTGGAGCTTTGGGGGCAACTGGGCTCTGAATGCGGCGATGCTTTTCCCGGACGAGCTGAGCGCGGCTGTTATTTATTATGGACAGGTTTCAAACAACGAAGAACGCCTCCTGCCGATTAATGTGCCCATACTCGGGTTGTTTGGCGAGCAGGACAAAGGCGTCACAGTAGAGACTGTCAGGGAATTTGAACAGACACTCGAAGCTCTTGGTAAAAACTACGAGATTGAGATTTATGCTGAGGCAGGACACGCTTTTGCCGACCCGTCCTCGTCCAATTTCAAACCGGAAGTTGCTGAACTGGCCTGGGAGAAAGTTCTCTCATTCCTCGATTTTCACCTGATCAGAAACAGCCGGTAATCAGCGAAGTTCGTTAGTCAATCGAAAACGTTTCTTGTTCGGCAGGTAGTTCGCAAGCCACTGTTACATCGAGTGATTCTGACGCATAGGTCATTTCTTTCGTCATTTCGTTTCCGCAAAGCAGTGACACCTGTGCCGAAAGCAAGGCTGAAATCCTTACTTTTCTCACATTGTCCTTTGCATCATTGTCCGCGTCATGAACACAGAAACTTTCAACAGTGACCGGCGCTATCTGTGACTCGGGAATACTGATGAAAAATCTTACGGGCGGACCAGATGACAGCTCTTCAGCTGACAGAGTCACTCGGGTATCCGCAATGCTCAGGCTGAGCGCTGCGGGTGACAGGCCTGCATCGCAACGAGCGGAAACAGTAAACTCGTATTTCAGCGCGGGCAGTTTGATGAACCTTCGGTCGGCCGGGCGGGTCGAAACAGTGACCTCCGGAGTATCCGCTGACACGACGAGATCGTTTGCAGCAGCCGGATGCGTCTTTGCCAGCCCGGAAAGGGCCAGCAAAATCGCTATGAAAACAGCAGGCAGGGTATGTTTCATGGCTCAAGGCTACGATATGCGATCGAAAATTCAAGCAGGAAAGTCACCATGCGAGTTTTTAGAGTGCTGATTCCGACAGAATCGACGACATGAGTCCGATCAGGATTACTTACAAACTGGCTCGAAGACTTGCTGTGACCGTGGTCGGCAGCACCGTGCTGTTGCTGGGTATTGTCATGATAGTGATTCCAGGTCCGGCGGTGGTCTTTATTCCAATCGGTCTCACTATCCTGGGTCTTGAATTTGCCTGGGCAAGGTCCTGGCTTAAGCGCCTTCGGGAAACGATCAGTTCAAGCGGATCAAAGGGTCGCGGCAAACGGGCCGAACAGCACCGGCAGCGACATTTGGAAAGCTAAGCGGGTTGCGGGATCAGCCGGGTAATAAAAGAAGGGGGCCGGAGAAACCAAATTCGGTAATCGATTGGTGGGCCGCTCCGACACGGAACGGTCCCCGGCCCCCTGGAGTTGACGGCATTAAAGGGGGGTATGCCGTCGGACCGATGTCGGTCCATTTCTAACTGCTTCGTCAGTGGAAAAGTCGGGGGAGAGTTTTCCGGATAGCGACAAAAGCAGCCATTTCGTTTGGGCGGCCTACTGGTCGCCCGCAATTTTTACTGAGGTGGGCCCGATCAGGCGAATATCAAGATCCAGCCTGGTCTCCTCGATCACAGCAGCAACGGCCTGTTCGGCTGCAGCCGTGTTTGCTTCCCGGGCGAGTTCGCGATTGACAGTGTCGGTATCGACCACGGTGGGCTTTGGAGCCTCTGTGAGTGCGACCTCATCGGCAAAGCTCGAGTTGAACGCCAGGAGGCCTGCTAATGCCAGGATCAATGTCCGGCGGTGTGTGATTTCCATTTCAGTGTCCTTAGTATTCGTTGTCGGCGGACAATTATCGCCACCGGTCCAAAAAGTTATATTTTTCCTATTTGCAACCATCGTGCCAACTTTGAAAAGTCTTTAATTACAATGAGTTATCGGGAGACCATGTATTACGGAATTTCGTTAATTACGAAATTTCGTAAGGAAATTTACGAAATTCCGTTATAGACTGTGCGGATGACGAAACTCGATGATTATCGCTGGCTATTTCGCAGGGCGCCGACGATGGCGACTTCCATTGGTGACGATGGTCGTTACCTGGACGTTAACGACGCGCTTCTGGATCGCCTGGGCTACGAACGGCAGGACATGATCGGCAAGCGTCCAGGTGACTTTGTCACCGCCGAGAGCGCGGCCCGGATAGAAAATGAGCTGCTCCCCAAGTTGCGCCGTACAGGGAAGCTCGAAAACAAGCCGATCGCTTTTCTTACGCACGACGGAGAGGTCGTGAATTGCATGGCAAATTCGCTGGTTGAGCACAGTTCAGACGGCTCATTCGTGCGAACTGTTGCCATGTACACAGAAGTCGCCGACCAGCAGCGGGCGGACTGGAAGTATCGCCGGCTCTATCGTTCTACGCCCGCAATGCTGCACACCGTTGATGCGGATGGATGCATTGTCGCGGTCACGGATCACTGGCTGCAGAAGATGGGGTATTCCAGGGAGGAGGTGGTTGGACGGACAATTACAGATTTCTATAGCGAGGCCGATCGAAAGAAGCTGGAGGCTGGGCTCCTCATGGAATTGATTAGCGGTGGCGAGTTCAGTAACGAGTCACGGCAGATGGTCACCAAGGACGGCAAGGTCCTGGATTTGCTGATGTCCGCCATTTCGGAGCGTGGCCCATCCGGTGAGGTCCGCCGCATGCTGGTTGCTTCAAAGGATCTTACCGAGCGAAATCGTGCCGAGCGTGAACTTCGTACAGCGCTGGCAGAAAACGCGCATTTGCGTGAAGAGCTGGAACGGGAGCGCGACTACCTCCGCGAGGAGGTCAATGTCGCGATGAATTTCGGCCGGATCATCGGCCGCAGCAAAGCGTTGAAAAGCATGCTGGCGCAGGTGGAGGCCGTTGCCCGTACCCCGGCAAGTGTTCTGATCCTTGGCGAGTCGGGCGTTGGCAAGGAGCTTGTCGCCCGTGCCATACATGCACGCAGTGATCGGTCGGAGGCGCCGCTGGTCAAGGTCAATTGCGCCTCCATCCCGAAGGAGTTATTCGAAAGTGAATTCTTCGGCCATGTAAAAGGCGCATTCACCGGTGCACATCGGGATCGGGTCGGCAGATTTCAGCTGGCTGATGGAGGAACAATTTTTCTCGATGAGGTCGGTGAAATTCCGCTCGAACTACAGGGAAAACTGCTGCGCGTTCTGCAGGAAAGCGAGTTTGAACGAGTTGGTGACGATATAACGCGATCGGTTGATGTGCGGGTCATCGCGGCAACGAACCAGAACCTGGAGAGGCTGGTCGTCGACGGAGCATTTCGCGAGGACCTTTTCTATCGCTTAAGCGTATTTCCCATCGATGTCCCGCCCCTCAGAGATCGTCCCGAAGACGTATTGCAGCTGGCGCAACATTTTCTGGAGCAAACGTGTCTTGAATTTGGTCGTCAGCCGTTCAAACTGACGCAGACTCAGGCCGCAGCAATACAGGCATACGACTGGCCAGGGAATGTCCGTGAACTCAAAAATGTCATTGAACGGGCGGTTATCCTGTCTAAAGGCAACGCGCTGAGGCTCGATTTATCGTTGCCTGGAAGTAGCAGTGCTACCGGGCGATCTGAAAGGCTGCTGCCGGCCGAAGACAACATTCTGACCGAGAAGCAAATGCGTGAACTGCAGAAACAAAACCTGATTGCTGCACTCAAACAGACGAACTGGCGTGTATCCGGGCAAGATGGCGCGGCGGAAGTCCTGGGTATAAAGCCAACAACGCTTGCGGATCGGATAAGATCCTTCGGCATTCGAAAACCTCGTCGCTGACCGGCGGCATAACCATAACGGCGCTGCGTATGACCAAATCCGGAAACCTGATCGCAATTTTGCTTTTCCTGTTCCCCGTCGCTGCCATGGCGCAGTCGGGATTGCCGGCCCAGGTGCAGAATGTACTGGGCTACAGGAACATTCCGGATGACGCGCTCAGCATCTATGTTGAAGACCTGACGACCGGCGAAGTTGTGCTTGCCTGGAACGAAAGCGAGCCGCGGAACCCGGCTTCTGTTGAAAAGATGGTAACGACGTTTGTAGCGCTGGATACGCTGGGCCCCGCATACCGATGGAAGACCGAAGTAAGCCTGCTCGGTGACGTCAATGACGGTGTCCTGAACGGCGATCTGTTAATGAAGGGTTTTGGCGATCCCTATCTCGTGACCGAGCGTTTCTGGCAGCTCTTGCGGCAGATTCGGCAAGAAGGCGTCAGTAAGGTTAACGGCAATCTGCTTATTGATGACAGTTTCTTTGATGTGGGCAGTTATGACCCTGCCGCATTCGACAGAGAGCCATTGCGTGCCTACAACGTTGCGCCTAATGCATTGCTGACGAATTTCAAGGTCATTCGCTACTACTTCGAGCCGGACGCGACATCTTCACGGGTGAAGGTAAGACTCGAGCCCGAACTT
>CAJQPR010000068.1 GCA_905480255.1 uncultured Woeseiaceae bacterium
GGCTCGATGGTTGGAAACGCAAGATCATTCCACGGCAGGCTTTCCTCGTCGAACCAGCCACACTCAGTGGCTTCCTCGGTTTCGCAAAACTCCGGCATCTCATCGAGGTGGCAACGAAAGACCAAATGAGTCTGCGCCATATTGAGAATGGAACTGACGCTCGTCAGCATCATCAGATCAGCATCAATCTTTATACCAGTTTCCTCTTCGAGTTCGCGGGCGGCTGCCGCTTCCGGCGTTTCGTCGCTCTCCATAAATCCGCCAGGCATCGCCCACTTGCCGACCGCGGGAGGAATACCGCGCCGGATCCATAAAATCTTGTCGCCAACGCAGACATAGGCCGCGACGAGCACGTTGGGGTTTTGGTAGTGCGTTTTCCCGCAACCGCTGCAAACAAATCGCTGGCGGTTGTCGCCAGCGATTGTTCGCAACGAAACTTTAGCGCCGCAATCCGAACAAAATTTCATCAACGATTCAGAAGTTCGTCAACCTTCGCGATCATGTCGTCCTTGTTGTACAGATCGTAGTAGATTGATGCCATGACGTTCTGCGGTCCGAAGAAAAACCGTTCGTAAAGCACCTGGCGATTACCAAATCCGGAAACGGCAACGTCGTGAGCAAGCCGGAACAAGGCGATTCTGTCTTTACTCTCGAGATTGACCGTCTGAAAATATTTGGCCACGTCGTCGGCAAGATCATTGCTCAGGTCGGCTTCGCTCGGGGTTGCCATGAGCGAACTGGAACCCAGCAGATGCACAAGCTCAATCAGTCGTGGATACATTTTAGGAAACATGTTCCGCGATGTATCGAGCGGCCTCCGCTGCGGCATATAGGTTCCGAACTGATCCTCAACTGAAAGCGATTCAGCCTGGAAGCGAAAGGCACGCACCGTTTCAGCCATCCACATTGCCTCTGCGATCATGCCCTTCACACCCATATCCTTGTCTTTGCCCGATGCTTTGGCCATTGCACACAGAAGACCGACAATGAACTCGGCCTTCGCAAGTTTCCCGCAAACGACCTGGTGCATCATGTGGATAACGGCATTGGTCTCGGCAAACGCCCGGTTGCAGAGCAAAGGCTCGCGGTACATGAAAACCCGCTCCCAAGGCACATGAACATTGTCGAATATAACAACGGCATCCATTTCCTCGAATCGTGACGACAGTGGCGCATCGAAAGTCGACTTACCGTGGTCGTAGCTATCCCGGCAGATCATCCGAACGCCCTTGGCATTTGTCGGCGTTGTGAAGGCGAATGCAAAGGGCATGTTTTCCTCTGACCCTTTCAGGAGCGTTGACGGAAATACCTCGATCTCATCCGCATGCGGCCCAAGAGTCGCGAGCAATCTCGCACCGCTGACAACAATGCCACTGTCCGTCTCCTTGACGATCTGCAGCGCGACCTTGTCGCTGTACTTGCCTTCTTTTGCCTGCGCAAAATTGAAAGTCGGGTTAATAAGCGTATGGGTCAGAACCTTGTCGTTAGATCTGACGTACTCATAGTAGTTGCGCATGTTTTCTGCGAACTCAGGCCGTCCCTCTTTCAGGAAATCGGCACCAGATGCAAAAGCCATGACAGAGGCGTTTTTGTAGTCCGGCGTTCGCCCGAACATACCATTGGACCATGACGCCCATTCGTAGAATGATTCGCCACGCTTCACAACGTCTTCCTTCGACTTCGGAATCAGGTAGGACGTTGCATAAGTCTTACCGTCCTCCTGGTACGTGATCGTGTCCTTGTATTTGTCATCGAACTGGCGATCCATAAACTCAGCAAGCGTATGCGCACCACGACACAGTCCAGGGTGCTTTGTGACGTCCGCAACTTTTTCACCATGCATCCAGACGTCACGATCGTCCTGAAGCCCTTCCAGGTAATCTTTACCGCGACGAATACCGCTTCCTAATTCAGCTTTCAGGCTGCTCATTTTCCTTTCTTCCTCTCGACTAATTTATTGATTGACCGCGGGCTTATCAGCCAGCGTTTCATCCTCAAGCGAGGCAAGCCGCTCAAGTCCGTTCATCAGGTTGCGCCACTCATCATCGTCGATCGAGCCGCGCAATTCGGCATATGCCGCATCGACCCGCGGACGAACCCGTCGGTGTAGATCACGACCTTCGTCAGTGGCGTATACGAAGACATTGCGCCGGTCCGCTTCCGACCTGCGACGCCCAACCAGGCCTTCACGACTCAGACGATCAACCACGCCGACAAGACTCGGCGCGGGAATTAGCGCGACCTCCGCAAGGTCTCTGAAAGCGATGTCCTCGTGTTCCCAGAGCACCCGGAGAACCCGCCACTGCTGTTCGGTAAGTCCGAACTCATTGAAAATTCGGCGAAATCTCGGCATAACTGCATCCAGTGCGCGATACAACATCATCGGCAATGAGCGACTGAATTCCTGCGTTGCCATGATCAGGTCATTCCATTAATATATGAATGATTAATATATTAATGACTAACCCTTGTTGTCAAGCCCCGGAATCAACCCAGGAATGACGAAGAAAAATGGATAACCCGAAAACTTTCAGGCAATGCCTCGGCAAGTTCGCAACTGGCGTTACGGTCGTGACCTGCGCAGACCAGGATGGCAATCCCTGTGGTATTACAGCCAACAGCTTCAGCTCGGTCTCGCTGGACCCACCGCTCGTGCTCTGGAATATCGCGAAAGTGTCGAATTCGCTGAGCGCATACATGAACGCAAAACACTTCGTCATCAATGTACTTTCAACTGACCAGGCAGGCCTGTCGTCACATTTCGCGAAATCCGATCACACGTTGTTCAGGGATATTGAATACTCACTATCCGCTGATGGCGCGCCATTGTTGCCTGGCACACTCGCGGCATTCGAATGCCGCACTCATGAGATTCACGACTGCGGCGATCACTACATCATCATTGGTGAAGTCTTGCGCTTTACATCCAGTGAAAAGGACCCGCTGTTGTTCTACGGCGGCAACTATCGTCAGCTCGGTGACTGACAATTCACAGTGAACAAAAGCATGCGAAAAATTGGCAAGTTTGAAGTAACCGCAATAAGCCTCGGTTGCATGAGTATGTCGCATGCCTACGGCGAACCGCCACCGGCCGAACATAGCGGGCGTGTCCTGAATGAGGCGCTCGATCTTGGCTACACCATGCTCGATACCGCTGCGCTCTATGGATTCGGCGCAAATGAAACACTAATCGGCAACGCCATCGGACATCGCCGTGACGAGTATATCCTTGCCAGCAAATGCTCGTTGCATGGTGTGGATGGCAAAAGGGAGCTGACCAACAACCCGGCAAAACTGAAGCAGTCTTGCGAGGACAGTCTGAGACGATTACAGACAGACGTTATCGACCTTTTCTACCTGCATCGTTACGACAAGGTAACGCCGCTCGAAGACAGCATTGGGGCATTGTCCGATCTTGTTCACGAAGGCAAGGTTCGGGAAATCGGCCTGTCAGAGGTGTCGGCCGAGACGTTGCGGAAAGCTCATGCAATTCACCCGATTGCAGCAGTTCAGAGTGAATATTCGCTATGGACGCGCGAGCCGGAGATCGCGATTCTCCATGCCTGCCGTGAGCTAGGCACCGCATTCGTCGCATTCAGTCCGCTCGCACGCGGATTCCTGACAGGTCGACTCCGGGACGTTACCCAGTTTCACGAAAATGATCTTCGAAGAAACATGCCGAGATTCTATCCGGACAACTATGTACAGAACCTCGAATTGCTCGACGAACTGGTCCTGTTGTCCGAGAAACACAACTGCACGATGGGCCAGCTTGCTCTTGCCTGGCTCCTCAATGCGGGCGACCACGTAATTCCGCTACCCGGCACGACCAATTCGGTACACCTGGTCGAGAACTTCGGTGCAACAGGGGTTGAACTGACGAGTCAGGAATTCAAGGCGATGGGGGACATGATCAATCGACACACGGTGATCGGAGATCGTTATGTCTCGACGACGCAGGCTGAAATCGACACCGAGCAATTCGATCAGCCCTGATTTCCGCCATGCTTATGCGCTTCCTACTATCGACAAGGCGAGCTGTTAAGGCAGAATTGGATACACCGCCACAGCAAACCGTATTCTGATGCCTGCAAAGCTTCTCCATCGCCTACTCATCGCGCCATTACCCTACGTTCCGCAATCTGTGGTCTGGCAAATGTCACGGCGCTACGTCGCCGGGACCAATCTGGATGGCGCTTACAAAACTGTCAGAGATCTCAACGCCCTCGGCTGCAGCGCGACGGTCGATGTATTGGGGGAGGACAGTACAAGCCTTGCGGAAGTAGAGACTGCGCGTGACCTTTATCTTGAGGCGCTAACCGGAGTTAGCGAACAACTTCTCGACTGCAATGCCTCGATCAAACTTTCCGATATGGGCCTGCGTTTTGACACGGATCTCTGTTACCAAGTGCTGGAAACGATCGTTGAATCGGCCGGCCGATATGGAAATTTCGTGCGCATCGATATGGAAGATTCGAGCGTCACATCAATAACACTCGACATTTACCGGAAACTTCGCGAGGAACACGAGAACGTTGGCACTGTCATTCAGTCATGCCTGCATCGAAGCAAAGATGACATCCAGTCCTTACTGGATGCCGATATCGCTCACGTTCGTCTCTGCAAGGGCATCTATGTCGAGCCGCAAGAAATTGCCTACACGGACCCAGATGACATTCGGCAGTCCTACCAGGATTTGCTCGTGCAACTGTTCGAGGGTGGTGCGACAAAGGTCGGGATCGCGACCCACGACCCTTTACTGGTGGAACATGCCGAGGCAACGATCGAGCGCCTCAAAATCGACAAGACCCGTTATGAATTTCAAATGCTGCTCGGCGTCGCCGGCACAATCCGGGCGAGGCTCGTTGCTGAGGGACACCCGCTAAGGGTTTATGTGCCTTTTGGCGAACGCTGGCATGCCTATTCGATGCGCCGGTTACGCGAAAACCCCGGCATCGCGATGCACATCATCCGCAATCTTTTTACTCGCAGCTAAAGTCGCAGCTATGTCGGGCGTTGAAGCTCAGTAGTTGCCTACCGGCCACGAACGTAATCGTCATACCAGTCCAGATAGCGCTCCCAGCGATCCTTCCTGAAACTCGGACGGGAAATGCCATGCGACTCATCCGGATACACCACGAGCTGCGTATCGATGCCCCGCCGCTTCAGCGCCTGGTAGAGTTGCTCGGAATTCTGAATAGGCACGTTCCAGTCTTCCTTACCGCCCATGACCAGCGTAGGCGTCACAATCTTGTCGACGTTCTCCCACGGTGAGATTTTCTCCCAGGCTTCTTTGTTCTCCCAGGGAAGTCCGAGTTCATTTTCCCACCAGAACTGGTAATGATCATGACCGTAATTAGCGATGTAGTTCACTTCGCTTGCGCCTGTGATTGCACCTTCGAATCGATCCGTCTTGGTGATGACATAGTTTGTAAGAATGCCACCGTACGACCAGCCGCCAACACCTAAACGCTCCGGATCTGAATATCCCTCAGCAATCGCATAGTCGACGGCTGCCATGACATCTTCGAAGTCGGGTACACCCCAGTTTGCAAAAAGTGCAGCAGAGAAGTCCTGGCCGTAGCCGCTTGACCCACGCGGGTTCGAAATCACAACCACGTAACCGTTTGCCGCAAGCAACTGGGCATCGCTGTTAAACCCGAAGTCATATTGAGATACGGGGCCGCCGTGGATTCGCAGGATCGTCGGGTATTTCTCACCGGAATCGTAGTTTGGCGGCGTAAAGATAAAGCCTTCGACCTCCGTCCCATCGGCGCTTGGAAACGTAACGTTGCGGACTTCAGCAAGCGATAGCTCATTCAGTAAATCTTCGTTGGTTCGCGTCAACCGGGTCAGCTCATCTGAGCTGAACAAAAACAACTCCGCCGGCAAATGCGGCATCGTCATTCGCACGGCAATGTCGCCTTCTTTGTTCTGATCGAAACCGCGGACGCTGATTCCGCCGTCGATCACCCGGTCAAGGCCGCCCCTGGCCAGGTTAAAGCGGGCAAGATGTTGTTCTGCACTGTCCTCGAGAACAAACAGGATCGACCTGTCATCCGGTGAAAAAGCGGGGGACCCGACATTTCGGTCGAGGTCGGCTGTCAAAACCCGTTCTTCACCGCCGTCTGCGGAGGCGATTGCAAGATGATTGGTCGCATACCAGATCAATTCCGGTTGGGTCACGGTCACATAGGCAATTGATTCGCCGTCGTTGCTCCACGACGGCGAGCCGTCACTCCCGGGATTGCTGGTAATTCGTCGCGGTTCGCGTGTCGTCTCGTCACCTTCGGCAGAGACCACCCAGATATCAGAGTTGTCGTTGCCATCCGGCTCGCTGGTGCGGTTGCTAACGAAAGCAACCGCTGTTCCATCCGGATTCCAGGCAGCCTGGCTGTCATCAAAATCGCCGAATGTAAGTTGTAATGGTTCGCCCTCCCGCTCGCTGACAACATAGATATGCGTCCGGCTTCGATCCAGGTAGGGAACGCCATCCTGCTTGAACTGCAGCCGATCGATAACATAAGGAAGCGGCTTCGCCTCCTCGCCGGCCTCCTCGGCAGCGTCTGCTGCAAGATCGGACGCACTCTTGTCGCGGATCATCAACAACATTCCCGAGCCATCAGGCGCCCACAGGTAGTCTCTGACGCCCTGATCTACAGCGGTGTACGGTTTCGATTCCCCGCCCCGGCGATCCAAAGTCCAGACCTGGGTTCGGGCATCTTCGTCATCGCCTTTGGCAGCCAGAAAGCCAAGGTAACGACCGTCCGGACTCCAACGCGGCGTCGAAGCAGAATATTCATCGGAGGTTAGCTGAACGACCTCGCTGCCATCGCGGGACACCATGTAAATCTGTGTTGACGATTCGTCAGCTTCAGCATCGACGGTCTCGACTGTGTAGGCAATCCACGCACCCTCAGGACTGATTACGGGTTCGTAAACTGACTTCAGCGCCAGCAAGTCGTCGCTCGTTATCAGGCGAGGTTCGCCACTGTCCTGTGCCGTCGCGACGATTGAAAACAGGAACCAACTGGCGACCAGCGCCAGGTTGCGAATATTTCTCATTGTGCTCCTCAGGGCGTTGCTTTCAGACCAGATTACCGCCAAACGAAGGCATTGCAATAAGAGTTTTGCCCATTCCCGGACTGTTCGGGGCTACTGATCGGTCCCGTTATCCGTCTCGCCAAGCCTGCGATAATAGTCTGCGACGCTGTCCCTGTGGGCGTTCGGAATTTCTTCCGCAGTATTGGTTCGTACGCTGCTGTTCTCAGGACGGGATGCCCTGGAGAGCGCCATTTCCAGCTGCTCGACAGACGCCAGCGCCCGCCTCGCTTCTTCTTCGAGCAATGCCGGATTGCCGGTAAATTCGGATGCCTTGAGAGCTGCAGCAAGCCGCCGCAGTTCATCGATGTCCTGAATCTCAACTCCGCGTCCCCGCAGCTCGCGGAACAGCGACAGGACGTCCTGAGAAATGTTGTCGGCCTGGCGATCGAAGTCGCGGGATATATCAATATCGTCGACCCGAATTCCGGTCGACTGCTGTTGATCGTCGCGACCACGATTGACAGCCCCACCACGACCACCTTCGCCTTCGGCAAGTCGCTGTAGCTCTCTCCTGAGTTCACGAGTCTCCGCAAGCGTAGTCCCGATGCCATCGCCCGCCTCGCCACCGCCTTGCTCACCTTCCCGGCCCGACCCGACCATAGACCGTGCGCGATCCATGTCTTCGCTTAGTTCACGCAGCGCCTCGGTGACCGCGCTTTCACTAGCCGCCACATAAACAGCCTCACCCTGCTCAATATAGGCAGCCGCAACGGCAATACGTGTTTCAATTTCAGCCTCGCGCAATTTTTCAATGGCCTCACGAATTTGTTCCGCAGCGCCCGGCTGGTTCTCGCCGATTTGCTGTGCAGTGTTGCGCGCTTTTTGTTCCAGTTCCTGAACGCCGGCCTGCAGTTGGCGTTTCTGATCAGCCAGTTCGTATTCTTCGTTGAACGTCATGCCGCTCTCGAGGCGATTTAAGTCATTGCGGCCAACGTTAATTCCGCGAATCGCTTCCTGCAGTCTGTTCTCCATTTCCTCCTGCGTCCCGTAGAGCTCGTCGGCCTGATCGGCAAGCTCACTGAGTGATGCCTGCATTGCCCGTTGCATTTCCTCGGTCGCCCGATCACGCGCTCCCTCGAGTTGCCGTTGCGCTTCATCTGCTGCTCGCTGCATTTCTTCCGGGCTACTGCCGTCCCGCATTGCCTCATCA
>CAJQPR010000069.1 GCA_905480255.1 uncultured Woeseiaceae bacterium
CCGGAGACCGCGGCGATTGCAACTGATCCTGCAGGTTTATCGCGCCGACCAAGATCGCTTTGGCTGAACCCCAGAAGCCGCCTGGTAAAGTTCCATTGGTACCTCCCCATCCAGAGGCCATCGGCGTTGTCTAAATCACCACCTCTGCCAGCTCCGCTCAATCGGCCTAACCAATAGCTTGAATCCAGCGCTGTGCCAGCGCCCAAACGGCCCGATGCGACGATTCCTTTCTGGCGATCAATTGTGAACCACGGTGTCGCAATGGAGCGATCCGCGAACTGCTGAGCGCCAGATGAATCGATACGCTCGCGATTGAATTCAGACTTCCACTGACCTACGCGAATATTCAACCATTTCGCCACCTCATAGGTGACTCTCAAATCCAGCAACTGATCTTTTGAAAAATCGTACTCCGTGTAAACGGCGAACCTGGGCGTCAATACGTGGCCGCCAAGCTTCAGACGGCCACGATTGAGTTTTGTCTCGGTTCCACTTTCGGTGGGCTGACCAGGTGCATCGTCGTGATCAATCGCAGAGTCCGAATAGCGGGTCTGCAGCCGTACGCCAAACCACAGGAAGTTGTTACCGTCTGCGCTTTCGTACTGAAACCCCTTGCTACCGTAAGAAAAGCCGCCGGTCGCAGTACTCGAATCGGTGTCAGCCAGTGCCGTGTCGGCAAGACATACAATCAGAAACGCGAATACAACTGGACGATAAATGGTCATATGGGAACGTCGATATTTCACTTTCCGCAAGCCTGGCGAAGCTGCCTCGATGCCGCGGGAGTGCAAAGCTTTCCCAGCTAAGCTTTTAAGGGCATCAGTATCCATCAGATGCATCCGAAGACTACGCATATGAATTTCCCGTCAGGTATACATCACACCGTTTGCAGATGAGTCGGATTCAACAGTGCAAAAATAATTACCAGACTGGTAATCGCGCCAACAGTGAGTACCGTAGCAAAAAAAAACGTCTTGGGTGGGAGACTCATGAGATCTTCGCCAGTGTGCCGCTACTCAACAGGAGAACGTGCGTATCTTTTCTCAAGTGCTTCAAACTGCTTTTCGGCATTTGCAACGGCAGTACCACAAGGGTCTTTGTCCGAGAAGAACCTGTCCCTGACTCCCCTGGCCAAGATCGTTATCCCTCCAGTTGCGACTGCCGCGCCACCCTGAACAAGAGCAGACTCGGCGTCCAGAACAATGGCCGGCTTTGCAAGTGTACCGGCCACTTTTACGTAGGGGTTCACCAGATTAGCCAGACTGACCCCAAGACCCTTCATTGGCACAGTGTTAAAGTCGCCATCCAGGCTTTCGGTGTTGAGGTCAATCTTAGCCTTACCGAAAACATTGAGCCGTTCGCTCTGAGAAACCAGCAGCGGGTCGCCGACGATCTTGCCCTGCTCTGCTGCCGCGAGAATCGTAACGCATTTCAGATTGGTGTAGCGCTGATCTTTTACAAAGGGATTAACCGTATTCAAAAGTTGACTGAGAAAGTCAGAGGTAAACAAATGCATAGCGCCTGCTCGAATTTTGCCGGCGCCGCTTGTCAACTTGAGATATCCGTTCACAGCCCCCGCCATATCGCGCGGGCTACTGCCTGACGTAATAACTGCCAGACTTACATCAAAGCTCGGCAGTGCGGAAAGCTCCTCTGGCGTTTCCGCAGGCAGGCCAAGTTTTAAGTTACTACCAAGCATTTTCATAGCAAATTCAGCGCCGTTCGCGGTGGGTTCCATGCGGAGTCCACCACTCAACTCTCCGCCACGTTTCGTCTGCACGGCAAATTCGTTGACACCCAGTGCTCCCTCGGCAATCGCACCGCTTAAAACAAGATTCCGAAGAGTGTGCTGCCGCGCACTTATTTCATCCACCCGAATGTCGACATTCGCCACAAACCCTTCCAGCGCATCAAACGGCAACGGATCGTCGGGGATAACCCTGCCATCAGGGGCGGCCGTAACTTTTTTCCTGGCGGTTGGCTCACTATCCGGTAGTGGCGGTAGATACGGCGTAAGATTAATCCGAGACGCCACAATCTGGAGGTCCATCTCGGGCGTGTCGCTAAACCGCCAGCTAAAATCACCGCTTATGTCGTTGTCACCGACCTTACCCTCGAATTTTTGGAACATTACAGTGTCGGCATTGCCCAGCAGGCGCGCCACAAGATCCGCGGACTCATGCGGCAATTCAGTGCCTGCCAGTGCGCTAAGACTGTGGATATCTGCAATGTGTAAGTCGACGTCGAGGTAGGTGCGATCAAAACGTGGCGGATTATCAATCTTCCCTGCAACCTCAAGCATTCCATCGTCAATCCTTAGCAAGAACTCTTCGATTGACAGTAGCCCGCTCTCCCAATTGAGCTCCGTCTGAAATGAAACCGGTATATTCACAGGGATGGAAAATTCTCCGGATTGCGGTGTCAAATCCTGCAAATCCGGTGCATTCGCGTTCATCTGGACGCGCGCCGACTCCAATGCCGGCCCTAAGCCAAGCTCAATATCCGCCGATAGCCGGGCACGCGCCATTTCAAATCGCAGATCGGCAATTTTCGCAGTGCCTGGCTCGAGCGTCACCGACCCACCCAGGCTGAACGCCTTTTGCAATCCGCTGAAAACGTCATTTGGCGGCAACAATGCCGCGAAATCTTCACCGTCAATGCGAAATTCAACCTGGCTGTCATCAAGAACAGATGCCAGCGAAAAATTCGCCTCCAGCGCTGCATTCAAACCAGCGAAAGTGATATCAAGATCTCTTATCGTCGCTCTTTCACCACCGCTCAACATTTGTCCGGCCGCTGAAAACTCGCCAGATGGTAGTTCTGCCAGTTCCACGCCAAATTCTGCCAGCGTCCCCTGCAGATCGGGCAAGTCGGCCTGGAATCGAATACTTGTACCCGGCTCCAGCGGTTTGTTTCCGACCACGCCACTAAATGAGATCCGACCGCCGCCGGTAACAACTTCGCCGTTCTTAATCGAGAACCCCTCAGCGAGTCGCTCGATCTCAAGGGACCCTTCGACCTCCTTTGCAGGAAGCTGATCAATGCCGAAGGCCTCTGCGACGGTACGAATATCTGGAACCTGGTACTGAATGCGCGCACTGGAGCCAGCAAGATCGGCTGCGTCAGTAAAATTTCCGTCTACGGCTAATGTCATATCGCTGGCATGTGCCGTCACCGAAATGCTGGCCCCGCCGGCCGCAAGTGGCGCAAGGTCTGCGTCCAGTTTGAATGGGCCATCCAGTCTCCCGCGAAGTCCCATCAGCCGGTTGAATCGCCCAATGTCCGGACCTTCGATACGCAGTGATACCGTGGCGCGGTCCGGATTCGGAAAATTTGCAAATTGACCGTTGACGCTGAATTGGGTATCACCGATTGTGACGGTAATGTCCTCGACGGACAGAACCGGACCAGACCGGCTCAGCGTTCCAATGACGTTGAACGGATCATTGGGCACACCATCGATCCCCACCAAGTCGGCCACCCGACCCGTATCCGGACCACTAGCCGATAAGCGCAGGTCCAGGTCTGCCAGTTCCCGCAGATTGGCAAAATTTCCATTCGCCAGCACTACAAACTCGCCGAAAGTTCCGGCGAGATTCAACTGCATCTTGTCAATACTTGGCGCAACGCTCATGTCGAGTTCCAGCGGGCCGGTGGTTATTCTCTCGAAGCCAAGAACGTCGGTCAGGTATTCAATGCTCGGACCGGTTAATTTTACGTTGGCGGTTGGCCGGCTGGGCTCGAGCAGATCAGCCACAGCGACACTGCTGTCGAATCGAATCTCACCCACGTAACCGGTGGCGCTGAATTCCATCGCAGAAAAGTCCAGTAATCCAGCCACTTTTCCAGCGGTCACATCCAGGTCGATAACCGTTTCATTGATGTTGCCATCGAGCGCGAGCTGGAGGTCCTGAGAATCGAGTACCGACTCCGACAGGTTGTCGACCACAATCCGCAATGGCCGAACCATGTCCGGATTGCTGTATACGACGACGGCGTCCGTGATAACTACATTGTCTGGCAGTACCGGCAGACTGGGGCGGCCCATCTCTTCTTCAGTTTCCTGATCCACTTCCGTGGTGTCGCCGAAAGCCCAGTTGTTTTCGTCGAGTTCATTTTCTTCCAGATTTGCCCGCAGCCCGTCAAGTGTAAATGACTCGATGCGAATCGGGCCATTCAGCAGCGACATCGCATCGATGCTGCCTTCAAAGCGCCGAACGCTGACCAGTGTTGGCACTGATGTCCAGGCCGTTGACGCAAGCTTCACGTCCTCAGCACTGAAGTCGATCGTTCGCCCAAGAGTCAGATGTAACGGGCCGGCAATCCTGATTTCACGTTGCAGCAGTTCGCTGACGAAAACTTCAGCATCATCCTTAAACCGACCGAAATCCATCGTAAGCACGACGGTCAGCGCGGTAGCAAGAATCGCAACGAGTGAAATGAGCGCATAAAGCGCAATGCGGACTTTCATACTCCCTCTCTGGCAGCAGTCCTGTTATGTCCGTTCGATCGCCAACATGTTACCACGCGGCTTTCTCCTGCTTCGCCCTACACCCCTAATTTGGCCCGGGCGAAACGCCGATCAAGAAATCATCTATTTGATTTGGCAATCTCACTGCCAATAGAAGCTTAAATAGAGATAGAGACCCTCGTACCTGGTTATGACCCGCCCCCGCCAGTCCGACTCATCCACCGCTACGTTCAGCTTGAAATTGTGATAATTGAGGCCGATACCGAAGTTCCTGGCAACCTGGTAGTTGACGCCAATTGAGGTGTTGGTCAGCCGGCCATCGTACTTCCCGATACTTGCGCCAAACCAGTCGACGCGACCTCTGAGCGCCCAATTCCCGGAAATCGAATATTTGTACCATGCGCCAATATTCGGAACCGGTCCTTGTGTGGTAACGGATTCAAATCCTGACGCCGTTTCACCTCCTCCGGTAAGTATTGTTCCTCCGATGAAGGCGCCAATTTCCAGCCAGTGAATGCCAGCACCGATGCCAAATTCATGCTTCTCACTCGCATTCAGATCGCGGCCAACGAAAGCACGAATTAATTTAAAACTGCTTCCAACTGACGCATTGGTGCCCTCCAGGAAAACAACGTCCCCCCACTCAATGTCCTCGTCCAGAATCCATGTTGAACTTCCGCTTGACTCGAAATACTGCCCTACCAGCCGCCACCTTTCTCCAAACTGCCAGCCAAGGTCGATGGCGAATGTTTCATCCGATTCCTTTAGTCGAAATTCCTCACCGAAATCAATGATTGCATTATCTCCACCGGTACTTCCGTCCACGCTCAGATTCAATTCCCGGTCAGGAAAAAACAACCCGATATCGAGAAAGAACGTATCCGTCAGGTAAGGATGCGTGTCGGAAGAATCCTGCGCGCCCACGGCCAGATCGCAGCAGATGAGCAGTAATACAACAAACAGATTTCGACTAATGGGCAGCATTAAATCCGGATTCTCTATCTTGTGAGCAACAGCTACGAGCAAATCGACCAGGCAAGATCACTATTTAATCCATCGTATTGAATGCACGCAATTGTTGAATCTCCGTATAAAAAGTGCCCACTTCGCACTGATTCGCAAGGCTCAGAACATCGGTGGCACAACGCTGACCCGGAGGTAACAGCTTCTAGATGTCAGTAGTCGTACAGGAACCAAAGACACTAACTGCAATCCCGTCTCTCGACACTGCAACGGTCATATGTCCCGTGAGCTCGTCAATAACGAAGCTGAATGCCCTTCCACCCTCTATACCCTGCAGGTAGATCAGACCATCCTCTTTCGAGACATGATTAAACTTCGTAGAGCGATTTACGTTGCTCGCTTTTGTTGTCGAAATTGTCTTCTCGTCGGTATCGATTATCACAAAAGCCGGAACATCAAGATCTTCCGGCGATGCGTCATAGCAGGTGTCCCGCTCAATGCAGATCTGTATCTGCGACACTGCACAGATCATCTCGTCGACGCCTTCGAGGTTATCGGCATGAACCAGTCCGCCCCACAGGATGGATACCGCAACGATGAATACCTTCTTCATTCTTAATCTCCTAACAGCTAAATCTTGTTCGCCCATCATCAGCAATCGAAATTGACAAAACCACGGTGCTATTGCTCGGCCGCCTTGTTTGGAATTGGGGTGATCAGTACTTGACCATGTATTCTTTTGCTTCCAAACACACGCTGAATGCGTTCTTGAAGTTCGTGAGCTGCTCCTCGGTCGCAGCCGATCGTTGCTCCGATTGCGAACTTGCCTGCTGTTGCGCCTGTTGTTGTGCCTGTCGGCCCTGGCGTCGACCACGCACTGCGCCGGCGGCCGCACCCCAGGCAGCGCCTTCGCTGGCATCGTCATTGGCTATTTCGCCGATCAAAGCGCCTGCTGCGGCACCCCGAACGGCGCCACGCGCTCCAGACCCTTGCCCTGCTTGTTGTGCCGCCTGCTGATCAGCTTGCGCCTGTTGGGCATCGGCTTGCTCCTGCTTTGATAGTTCGAACGGATCTGTGCCGGTGTTACCGACCGCCCACTCGTAACAAGCAGCTTCATCCTGAGATTGCTGACTTGCCTCCTGACCTTTGGCCGGGAAGACGTAAACGTCCATTGTAGAGCCAAGCGACTGGCCTTGCGCGCTCGCTGCCAGAGGCAGCACCATCGCGCCGAATAGTAGAAACAATCTGATCATTGGGGTCCTCCAATATTCTTGCTTATTTGTAGCCGTCAAAATCCTCGCCCGGTGAAATATTCGGGTACACCTTCATATTCATCGCGAGGTCGGTCAGAATCACCACAACGGGCTTCATAACCCAAACGTGAGAGTAACCTTCCGCTGCCCAGAATTCCATTTCCACGCCGGCATCATTCTTGATATCGAAAACCTGGGGAAATGTGTGCTGAACAATAGCTGAGAATATACCCTCCGCGCTAAGGCAATGGACCTTAAGGCTGCGCCCCGGCACACCCTGTGGAAACATGCGGGCAGCGCCAATGTAATTCAGTATCATGAGCACGAAAGGAAGTATGGCAATGATCTTCAAAGAGCAGTTGATCCGGCTGCCCGTTGGGTATCAATTCGAGAAAGACAGGACCACGATGACACCCGGTCTTAATCTGGATTTTATCGGCGGAGAGACGGCATACGTTCCTGGCGTCACAATTGGTATGGGATTCTAATAAGCATGCACAAAAATATTCAAAACCCGGTGACGGCACGCTGCTTGACAGTCGTGCTTGCGCTGTTCCTTTGTGGAAACGTGCTGTCACGGGTTAAAACAAACGACCCGCCCTCAGGGCGATACCTGAACAGCGATGTCTCCACAAGCGGCCTCGGTATTGTGACGTCATTAGGTTGGTCATTTTGAATTGCCGGGCAATCATCACTCTGCTGCTAACCCTAAGTGGGTCAGCATTTGCGCAGGACAGTCAGACGGACACGCGACCGGGAATCGCTCCGGACATTCGTGAAGACGAATCCAGGATAAAATTGCAGCGCGGTGATTTCGTCGCTGTCCCGATTCCCATCTCAAATCCAACGTTGGACACTGGGCTGGTCGCCGGCGCTGCATATTTCTATCCGCAAACCGAGGAGCAAAAAGCGGCTCAGCCTGCCTCACTGACAGCAGTAGCCGGGATGTATACCAGCAATGACAGCAAAGCACTTGCCGTTGTCCAGCAAAATTACTGGCGGAATAATAAGTGGCGATTCACGGGCGCTCTCGGGGCGGCGGACCTCAGGCTGCCACTAATCACTTCGGATCAGTCGTCAACCGGACAAAGCGTAGACTGGCAAATTGACGGCACTTTTCTATTTGCCAGGCTGTCTCGACGGATTGGCGGCAATTGGTATGGAGGCCTTACGACGCGGCTGGTAGATGCCGACCAGAACATCAACGGGCAGGCATCTGCAACAGACTTCGATACTGGTTCCGATGTTCGCTCGGTCGGCTTGGGCATAGGCATCGAATTTGATACGCGTGACATGCCGATGAACAGTTATGCCGGAACCCAGCTAAAAGTCGACGCCCTCTTCAACGAAGAAAATATTGGCAGCAACCGAACCTATCAGAATTACAGTGCGTCTTATCGGTCCTACCACACCCTCACCGAGTCCACGGTGCTAGCCTGGGAAGTTCAAGGCTGTAAACGAGGCGGCACGGCGCCACTTTGGGACGCTTGCACAATCAAGCTGAGAGGATTCCCGGCAACTAATTATCTGGGCAAGACATCTTCTTCTGGTCAGGCAGAGATACGCTGGAAATTGAGCAAGCGTTGGGGCCTCGTCGGTTTCGGCGGAGTTGGCTATGTTGGCAATTCCTTCAGCGGTATACGTGATCACGACGCAATCCCGAGCTACGGCGTCGGTTTACGATTCATGGTGCTGTTACCCAAGCGAAT
>CAJQPR010000070.1 GCA_905480255.1 uncultured Woeseiaceae bacterium
GACAAACCTCACGAGCCCCGGGCGAACTGGAAGATAGCGGGCGATGGGCTGATTGTCGGCATGATTACAGGTCTGGTCGGTGTCGGTGGCGGATTTCTGATCGTACCGGCGCTGGTGTTGCTTGGCGGGATGGGTATTCACGCGGCGGTCGCAACGAGCCTGGTGATCATCGCGCTAAAGTCATACAGCGGCTTCTACAAATATATCGACGTGCTTGAGGCGCAGAACCTGGAGCTGGACTGGCGAACACTGATGATCGTCACCGGCCTTGGAATTGTTGGCAGTTTTGGTGGTGCTAAAATCGCGAATCGGATGCCGCAGGACAAACTAAAACGGTGGTTTGGATACTTCCTGATCATCATGGGGCTATATATCCTGGCGCGTTCAGCGCCGGAAGCTTTGGGGATAATCTAATGACCGGTGACTATTTTCGCCTGAGAGTACTGGAGTTGGCGCCACAGGTTTTCGTAGCCGGGCAGGTATTTGAGCAGGAGCTCAAGGTCGCCGCAGAGCAGGGCATTCGCAGCGTCATCAACAATCGTCCGGATGGCGAGTCGGCTAACCAGCCGCCTTCTGCGCACCTGGCCGGTGTCGCGGAAGGGCTGGGAATGACTTATGTTCACGTACCTATCGTTTCCGGCTCGATTACGCCGCAGAATATCAAGGAATTCCGGCAGGTCTGCGAAAGCCTTGAGCGGCCGATGCTCGTGTTTTGCAGAAGCGGGGCGCGATCCACGGCACTTTGGGAGATGTGCGAAGCTGCGGGGATGCAGTTCGACGACAAGTGACATAATCGCCGGCCACCAATGCAAGCAAAGGATATTTTCCGACACACTTGCTGTAAAATCCGGCGCTTGATTTCAAAACAGACACTACTAATCAGGGGTTATCGTGAGCAACGCAGAACAGTTAGAGAAGATCAAAACCGCACCGGGCTTTATCGCCGCATTGGACCAGAGTGGTGGCAGCACGCCGAAGGCGCTCGGCCTCTACGGCGTTACTCCGGATGCCTGGTCGAATGACGAAGAAATGTTCACGGTGGTGCACGAGATGCGCAGTCGCATCATGACCAGCCCCTCGTTTGGCGGTGACCGAATCCTGGGCGCTATTCTTTTTGAGAACACGATGGATCGTGAGGTCGAGGGCCAGTCGACCGCATCCTATCTCTGGAACGTTAAAAACGTCGTTCCTTTTCTGAAGGTCGACAAGGGCCTTGCCGAAGAAGTGGATGGTGGTCAGGTGATGAATCCGAACCCGGGACTCGGCGATTTGCTTGAGAAGGCGAAAGCTGCGGGAATTTTCGGCACGAAGATGCGTTCAGTGATCAAGCAAGCGAACGCGGCTGGCATTCAGGCTGTGGTTGATCAGCAGTTCGAAGTAGGCAGGCAGATCGTCGCGGCCGGGCTCGTGCCAATCATCGAACCTGAAGTTGATATCCATTGCCCGGACAAAGCAGACGCAGAAGACATGCTGCACGACGCGATCATGGGCCAGCTGAACAGTCTCGGCGCAGACGAAATCGTCATGCTGAAACTCACCCTGCCGGAGAAAGATAACCTCTACGCAGATTGCGTCGCCCATCCCAATGTGGCGAGAGTCGTTGCACTGTCGGGTGGCTATGCCCGCGAGGAAGCGAACGATCGTCTTTCGCGACAGAATGGAATGGTTGCCAGCTTCTCAAGAGCGCTGGCCGAAGGTTTAAGCGCACAACAGTCAGCCGATGAATTCGACTCGACGCTTGATGCGTCTATCGCGAGCATTGCGGCAGCGTCGGCAACCTGACTAATCAGAGAATCAAAAAAAGCCGGGCAGTGCCCGGCTTTTTTTTGTCCCGGATTATTCCGGACGTTTACCGAGCACGTCTGCCGTGTAGATATCCCAGGTCGCAGTACCTTTCAGCAATTCACCTTGCATGCTTACTGCCATATCAAGCTTTGATGTATAGCCAGCTTCCATAACGTAAAATTCTCCGGCCAGACTGAGTTGTGCCGTCACTAGCTAGTGTAAATGAGAGGCCTGATGAGGCAATCACATCCATAAGGCGATAGTCTCATACAGCTGATTTCGCGAGCGTTACATCTTGAGAAGCCACGTTTTTGCCATTGCGTTCTTTACCATCACCGGCCTTGGGTTGACGGGGACCGGCCTTGCGCAAATGGTGGACGCAAAGGGCAAGCGCATCGATGCATTTATGGTGGACGAGCCACCGGTGCTGGATGGCGTTCTCGACGATGATGCCTGGGCCTTTGGGGCCGTAATTACGGACTTGTACCAGGTTACTCCGGAAGAATTCTCGCCGCCGTCCGAAGACTCTCAGATATACGTGGTCTATACCAAGGACGCGCTGTACGTTGGTGCCCGATTTTACGATCGCGAGCCAGATAAAATTGGTGCGCTCGTTCTGCGGCAGGGCGATTTCTCCTGGGGAGAGGACACGATCACAGTGATGTTGGATCCCCTGAACCAGGGTCGTAGTGGCTATGCGTTCGATCTGACGGCAAACGGAATCAGAAACCAGGCGCTCTATCAGAATGTCACCAGGCAGAACTGGTCGTGGCAGGGAATCTGGCACGGCGAGGCGAGACTGGATGATCACGGCTGGACTGCGGAAATCGAAATTCCGTTCAAGACGCTGTCCTTCGATCCGTCCAACGATGTCTGGGGGCTGAACGTTGGACGGTATATCGGTCGCAAGACAGAGCAAATCGGTTGGGCGTCACGGAACCGGGACATGAATCCGTCCGCGTTCGGCGAAATGACAGGCATGTCCGGTGCCGAAAAAGGCATCGGGCTGGATGTAGTTCCATCTGCACGAGTCAACCAGAAAAAAGATTTCGAGACGGGCGTATCGACGGATTCGGTTGAGCCGGCAATTGACGTTTTTTACAAAATAACCTCGTCGCTGACGGCGTCACTGACTGTGAACACGGATTTTTCGGGCACCAGCGCCGATGCGCGCCAGATCAACCTGACGCGATTTGGCCTGTTCTTTCCGGAGCAGCGCATCTTTTTCCTGCAGGACACCGATATCTTCGAGTTCGGTCAGATTGGTGGCCAGAGTTTCGAGGACCGGTCGACCATTTCACGGGTGGAACGAGAGAGTGGCCGGCCGTTCTTCTCGCGGCGCATTGGTTTGAGTGGTGGGGGCGAAACCATCCCTATTGATTACGGCGGCAAGATTACCGGCCGGGCCGGTGGCTGGGAGATCGGCGCACTGGGTATTCGCCAGGATCCGTTTCAGATGCTGGGTGCGAGTGATCTGCTTGTGGCCCGGTTTTCCCGAAATGTCCTCGAGGAGTCCAGCGTAGGATTTGTTTTGACCAGCGGTGATCCGGATTCGGATTTCGATAATACGCTGGCTGGCGTTGATTTCCGCTATCTCAACACCCGCCTGTCGAGCGGTTCTACACTGGAAGGGTCGGTCTGGTACCAGCAGTCAGACACTGAGGGTGTCGACGGAGATGACGCTGCATACGGGGTCAGTCTTCGTGTCCCGAGCGCGGAAGGACTGCGGTACGGGATAGCATACAAAGAGCTGCAGGAAAACTATTACCCTGCACTCGGATTCGTTAACCGAACGAACGTTCGGGACTTTACCGCGGACATTGGCTACACGTGGTATCCGGCGGGTGGTTCCATCCAGCGGGCATTCAGCGGCGTAGACTATCAACGAATAGCGACGCTGGATAACCGGCTGCAATCACAGCTCGTGTCGATTCGTGCCCTTGAAATTGTTAACGGCACCGGGGATTCGGCTGAGTTTCATTACCAGTTGATCGATGAGGTACTGGACGCGCCATTCGAGGTGTCGGACGGCGTCATAATTCCGGTTGGCGATTACTCGTTTGACCAGTACTGCATCAATGTCGGCACCGGGGAGCATCGCCGCATTGCCCTGGAGGGATTCTACTGCGGCGGAGAATTTTATGACGGCGATATCTCTGCACCCGGCGCGGAGATTAACTGGCGTCCAAACGAACACTTCCGCTTTGCACTTGGCTACCAGCTAAGCGATATCGATCTTCCATATGGGAGTTTTATTACAAGGTTGGCATCGCTCCGCGCCGACATTGCGTTTACGAACACGCTGTACTGGGAAAACATCCTCCAGTACGACAATGTCAGTTACGGTTTGGGGCTGAACAGCATTTTTCGCTGGGTACCTCGTGCAGGACGTGAGGTGTTATTGGTCGTCAACCGCGAATTCATTGACTACACGCGGGACCGGGCCTTCACCTCGGTTACCGGCGACATCACGTTCAAGTTCGGCTACACGTTCCGTTTTTAGCCAGGCTATTCCTGCCGTTTATAGGCCATGTGCTGCTCAGTCACGCCATCTTTATTTCGCATGACAATGTAGCCATCGAGGTGGTCGTCATCGCGTTTGTAGAAACTGATTCCACCGAAGTGCAATTCGTTCGCAGACAACTTCACGAGTTTGAAATTTACATAGTCCGGTTTGTCTTCCCATGCAGTGAAGTCCGCATTGAAGTGCTTCACCTTGAGGCTCAGGGTGCCATCCTCAACAGTGAGCAACATGAGTTCGTACATGGCAGGCTCATCGCCGTCGAACAGTTTGAAAGTCCCGACCATCGAGCCGCCTGTCGGGGCGCTCCAGGATTCCTCCATTTTTTCGCCGAAAGCGGTTCCTGTCCATGAGCCGACAAGGAAACGGGCATCAGCAAGCGTCGCTGCCGGGCGCTCTTCGCCATCGCTCAGCGAGAAAGTATTCTCGGTACGGGGCTCAGCTGCGCTGGCAAATACGCTCGCGAGCAGAAGGGT
>CAJQPR010000071.1 GCA_905480255.1 uncultured Woeseiaceae bacterium
GCCAAATTCTTCCGCCAGGTCGATCTCCGCTTCGATGCCCAGTTCGTTTTCATTTCGCGAAACTCGAACGGAGCTGACGGTGAATGGCACCAGCTGCCCTGATGCCGGGTGTTCATACTCAACGTTGAGGTTCTCGCCAACTAGAACAATATTGCCGCCGGATTGCGACGACATGTCACGATTGCCGGTCAGCTCGGCGACAGGGATTCCCTGCAGAATCCAGTCACCGTTACCGTCCTGCCTCAGATCAATGGTCGAGCCGCGAATGCTTACACGATCGACAACCAGCTCCCGATCACGAACCAGCCTTAAAAGGCCGACGCCGATGCTCACCTCATCAGCCGTTAAGATGCTAACGCCGGTGTCTTCCTGATTGAGACCAGCGTCAAAAAAGCTGAGCTCCGGACCGCTAAATCTCCAGCGGGCATTCATGCCGGAAAATTCGACCTCCATGCCGATAGCCGAACTGGCCCAGCCTTTGATTTCTTCCTGGTATTCGGGCAGTCGCGGCAACATCAGGCGAAAAATCCCGACAGCAATTGCAAGGACGATCACGATCGCGGCCCCAAAATAGGCCAGACCACGAATCAGTTTTCGTAACAATTGCTTCATCGATTCTGTTTACTTAGGCATTCAGATCAGAACGACATCGAACTGATCTTTCAGATACAACGACTCAGGTTGGAGCCGGATCGATTTCCCGATTTGTTCCTCCGTCTCCACCAGTCCGTCGGCCACCTCATCGAGCAACAATTCGATGACATCCTGATGCGCCAGTATGAGGACCTCATCAAACTGGAACTGGCGGTGCTGTCGGATGATCTCGCGAAAGATCTCAAAACAGACAGTTTCAGCGGTCATGTTGAAACCGCGGCCGCTGCAGCTGTCGCAATCCTCACAAAGCACGTGTTGCAGACTTTCGCGTGTGCGCTTGCGAGTCATCTCGACGAGTCCCAGCGATGATAATGGCATTATCTGGTGCCGGGCATGGTCTCGTGCCATCGACTGCTCGAGTACCTGCAGCACCCGCTCGCGATGTTCGGCCTCCTCCATGTCGATAAAATCGATAATGATGATGCCGCCCAGGTTTCTTAGACGCAGCTGGCGGGCAATCGTTACTGCAGCTTCCAGGTTTGTGCGGTAAATCGTTTCTTCCAGGTTGCGGTGGCCCACGTAGCCGCCGGTATTCACATCGATCGTAGTCATCGCTTCGGTTTGATCGATAATCACGTATCCGCCTGATTTCAATGAAATACTTCTACCGAGCGCCTTTTTTATTTCGTCTTCCGTGCCATGCAGGTCGAATATCGGCCTGCGTTTTTTGTAAAGCTCCAGCATGGGCGTCAATTCCGGCAGGAAACTCTCGGTAAAGGCCCGCATTTTCATAAAATCTGCTTCAGAATCAACCAGGACTCGCTCTACGTCACTGGTCACCATGTCGCGCAGCACCCTGATTGGCAACGCCAAGTCTTCATGTACCAGTGTTTTTACCCTGGCATTGCTGCACGCAAGCTGAATGGCGGTCCACAACTTGCGCAAAAACGCCAGATCAGCCCGAAGCGCATCCCTGCTGACACCTTCAGCGGCGGTCCGCGCAATGATGCCGCCTTCTCCATCTCCATCTCCGGTAAAGGTTTCTATCTCGTTACGCAGTCGCTCCCGCTCGTCTTCATCCTCGATTCGTGCGGATATACCGACGCCGGAGCCCATCGGCAACAAGACCAGGAAGCGGGACGGCAAAGTAATGAATGTGGTAAGCCGGGCGCCTTTGGTGCCAAGCGGGTCCTTGACGACCTGCACCAGGACGTCCTGACCTTCACGAACAAGCTCGCGTATGTCTGGTACCTGGGTTTCGCCATTTCCGTTTTGACCGGCAGCCTTATGCAAAATATCCGAGGCGTGGAGGAATGCCGTCCGTTCAAGGCCAATATCGATGAATGCCGCCTGCATCCCGGGCAACACTCGGGACACTTTGCCCTTGTAAATGTTGCTAATCAGACCGCGACGCGCATCCCGTTCAACAGTAACTTCCTGCAGTATCCCGTTTTCCAGCAAAGCCGCCCGAACCTCGCGCGGCGTCACGTTGATCAGGATCTCTTCTTTTTGCGACTCTTCTGTCATCGTCAGCTTTATGCTCCAAGGATCTCGATGCCCGCCTGGTGCAACAAGTCAGCAGTCTCGAATACCGGCAGTCCAACAACGCCGGAATAGCTGCCATTAACTGACTCGACGAAGATGCCGCCAAGCCCCTGGATCGCATAGGCACCGGCTTTTCCGGCCGGTTCCCCACTTTGCCAGTAAGCCAGCGCCTCGTCAGGACTAATGTCGCGAAATCTCACCTCGGTATCCGACATCGCAGTACACAGCTCGTCGCCTGTGACGACAGCGACTGCGGTCAGAACACGATGTGCCGCAGCGGACAGCGCAGCAAGCATGTCCAGCGCATCTTCTTTTGACGCTGGCTTGCCGAAGACCCGGTCGCCCAGAACAACGATTGTATCGGCTCCGAGAACCGGGATTTTACCGTGTTTTTCGTTGTCCGCGGCAAACGCCTTTTCCCGTGCGAGGCGCATGACCATATCGTCAACAGCCTCATCCTTATGTCGGGATTCATCTATATCCACGCCAGCGTGGCTGAACTTGAGGCCCATTGCTGCCAGGATTTCCTGCCGGCGGGGGGACGAAGATGCCAGGTGTAGTTGCGGGGCACTCATGCTCAATCCCGGTGATACGGGTGGCCGGTCATCAGTGACCAGCCACGATAAAGTTGTTCAGCGAACAAGACTCGCGCGAGACCATGCGGAAGCGTTAGTTTTGATAGTGACCAACAGAGGTCTGCGCGCTGTCGAACTGCTGCCGACACACCATCGGGTCCGCCTATGACAAACGCAATATCCTGACCCACTGTCTGCCAGTCATCTAGTTTTCCCGCCAACTCGCGGCTGGTGTATTGCCTGCCATGCTCATCGAGCAGAATCATTTGCTCTGCCGGCTTCATTTTCGCGAGAACTTTTTTCCCTTCGGCTTCCGTGGCGCTGTCTGCGGAACCACCCCTGGTCCGCTTCGCGGCGGCGATTTCCTGCAGGCAAAACCGCCACTGCCGCGGCATTCGCCCGGCATAATCAGTAAACGCGGAATCGACCCAGGATGGCTGCCGATCACCGATGGCAATCAGGCGGATGTGCACCTGTCACCCGTCAGTTGCGGCGCGATCTTTAGTCGGCTTCAGAGACCAGAGTTTTTCCAGGTTGTAGAATTCCCGGACCCGCGGCAGCATGACATGTACCAGCGCATCTCCGAGGTCGAGAAGAACCCACTCGCCACCTTCTTCACCCTCAACGCCAGAGGGTCGATGACCCGCTTTCTTCGCCTTCACGGCAACCGCTTCGGCAAGGGCTTTGACGTGACGATTTGACGTACCACTGGCAACCACCATGTAATCGGTCACTGATGTCATGTTACTGACATCCAGCCGAACTATGTCTTTTCCCTTCACCTCTTCCAGTGCTTCAACCACCAGCTCACTTAACTGTTCGCTATTCATTAACCCACCGTTCAATGCTTAAAATTCTGTCAGTTCGACTCGTCTGCCACGTGCAACGCATAGCAACCGCTCCTGTCGATCACGTCCCGAACTGCATCCGGAAGCAGGAAACGCGGATCTCTGCCTATGGCAACAAGTTCCCGAATGTCCGACGACGAGATTTCCAACTGAGTCACATCGTGTATATATATATGTCCGGCTTTTGCCTGGTGCAAATCGCCAATGCGATGTGTACCGCGATCGGCAAGCAATTCGCCGAGTGGCCCCATGTCCGGAGCGCGCCAGCCCGGCCGGTGCGCTACTACAATATGGGCAAGTTGAAGAATTTCACGCCAGTGATACCACTTTGGCAGGCTGAGGAACGCGTCCATACCGATAATCAGACCCATCGGTCGCAGCGGAAATTCCGCTCGCAGCGCCGCCAGGGTGTCGACCGAATACGAAGGCCCATCGCGCTGCAACTCACGGTCATCGACGACGAACCCGTGTTGTGCTTCCGTCGCAGCACGAACCATCTCAAGACGAAGAGCTGCGTCAGCATGTGGCGTGTCACGATGCGGCGGATTGCCACAAGGCATGAAGCGGACTTCATCAAATCGCAGAGCCTGCAGCATTTCAAAAGCAGTTCGCAAATGACCGTAATGAATCGGATCAAATGTACCGCCAAAAATTCCCATTGGGCTCACGCTAATACTCCTTCATCATGCTGCCCGCGATTCGCTGCCAGCAAGTTCCATTACTATCTGAGTCGCATGCTGCCAGGGGTCGCCTCTCAGCTGGCCCTTGGCCGCCGCATCACCGTCACGAACCATCTTCAGAAGCCGATAAAAATCGGCTGCCTGGTGGCGACTGATGCAGGCTCGCACGAGTCCCTGCCGATTCTGCCAAACGCCCGACTTACGCATGCCGGAACTCAGATCCGTTCCTGAACGTATGATGTCTGCCAGACCAGCCAGCATGCGAATTTCACGTGTCAGTGCCCACATAACTATGACCGGCTCAACGCCCTCCGTTCTGATGCCGCCGAGAATTCGGAGCGCCCGCGCCGCATTTCCCGCAACCGCTGCATCCACCAGCTTGTAGACATCAAAACGGCTTGAGTCCGCGACAGCGGCGTCGACTTCTTCGGCACTGATCGGGCCTTCGCCGTGCAACAGTCGGAGTTTTTCGATTTCCTGTTGTGCCGCAAGCAGGTTTCCCTCCACACGATCAGCAATCAAGCGGACTGCGCCGCGATCAGGCTGCAATCCTGCATGTTGCATGCGCGAGCTGATCCAGCCTGGCAAATCACGATTTCCAACCGGCCAGACCTGAACCACCGCACCATGGCTATCGAGCGCCTTTACCCACTTCGCATTAGCCGAACTGCGATCCAGCTTCGGTGCACTAACCAGGAACAGGAGATCGTCGGCGGAGTGTGCCGCGAAATCCGCGATCGCCGCGCTGCCTTTCACGCCTGGTTTGCCGGTCGGCAACCGCAGTTCGATGATGCGCTTGTCGGCGAACAGGGAGAGGTTGCCGCCCGCGCTCGCCAGTTCTCCCCAGTCGAAACCGGTCGTCTGCACAAAGAGTTCCCGCGAATCAAAACCCTGTCGCTTTGCGGTACCACGAATTGAATCGAGGGCTTCCTGGACGAGCAGCGGCTCATCGCCGGTAACCAGGTAACAGGACAACAGGGACTTGTTGAGTTGGGACGAAAGCTGATTTGCGGTTATTTTCACGCAGACAACGGAGAATTATTGTTCATCAGATGATACCTGCCCGGAACGAATACGTCACAGGTGTTCATGTTCCCTTGAGCTGATCGAGCGATACCGATTCTCCTTCCAGCAAAACAGGGATTCCATCATTCACGGGGTACATGAGCTTACCGTCATCAGTAACGAGTGCTTCTCTGAGCGAATCTTCGAGCACGGTACCGTCCCGATTCGAAAGCTTGCCGTCGCCAATCGCCTTGTTAATCGACTCCAGTACATCCCGACGCGCAAGGGACAAACCCTTGTGGGTTATTGGGCAACAAAGGATCGAGAGCAGATTCTTGTTCATATCTAATTAGAAAATTTCTTATAAGTCATATAGTTGTATGTTATTTTGTTATGTTATATCATTTTGTGTTCTGAGGCTGAAAACCGGCGCCCTGCGCCTGGTCCGCGCCCACTCCCTGAGCATATCGGCAAGTGAAGATGGATGACAGTTCCAGACGCCCTGCAGTCCTGGATCAGATGGCACTCGCACTGTCAGGTCTATGCCTGCTGCATTGTCTGTTACTACCCTTTGCAGTAGCCGTCCTGCCGTTTCTCGGCCAGTTCAGCGACGACCATCTGCATGCAGAACTTCTCGTGGTGGTCATACCGGTCAGCGTCGTTGCCCTTTACCTCGGCTATCGACGGCACAATCATTCGGGTGTGGTTGTCATGGGGATGATCGGTCTTATTGTGCTAACCATCGGTGGAACGGTTGCGCACAGTCGCTATGGTCTGCTGGCCGATCGAACCCTGACTGTCATCGGTTCGGTCACGCTGGCCGTTGCCCACTACCGAAATTTTCGCTTATCCAGAATGGCGGTTCGTCTATCGTCGAAGTGAGGCCAGCAAGTCTTCCCGACCATAACGTTCCGCCAGTTCAATCGCGTGTTGCCTGTCTTCTGGTCCCGGTCTCCATCGTGGGTCCACGTGCATACACTGTGATGCCAGTTTCAAAGCAAGCGTATCCTGGTCGTTATGCAGATAGTGTGCGAAACATTCCTGTCCAAAAAAAAGCGCGGCATCCTTGTTCTCCCAACGCATCATCTCGTTAAAGAACCAGGTTACCGCTGCATCCGGGTCGGGATCCGATGAAATCCACTGCCGAATGTGCTTGAAGCCTCCTGTTCGATTGCCCCGGCTTATAAATCCGTAAGCGTGATCGGCAATTTTCTGCCGCCCCGCGTCGAGATCGCTCGCGACCGCACGCTCGGATTTTTCAACCGGCAGATCAATATCGACTTCCGCCGCAACGCCTCTCGCATTCACTACCGCGCCAGTAAGTGTGAAAAGCAGGAAAAAAGTGTAGGTGCCGAGCAAGTACGTCACGTACGTCGGCAAGACCGCTTCGCCGAGGATCCTGGTACACAGGAACACGGCGGTCAGTACAATCGGGATCCATACATAATCGACGCCGCAGGCTTTAATCATTCGGACCAGGCTCAACGGACTGATACTCGCGACCGGCGAATGTGTGATTGCGAGCACTGCCATTGACGCCGGATAAACCAGGAAGAAAAAGAAGACCAGCGCTTGCGTCGCCGATGGCCCAAGGTCTGTGTAAACGTAGATCGCAATCCAGGTCATGGCGACCAGCAGCAGTAGCGGGAATATTCCCCACAGGTTGTGAAACATGCTGAAGACTTCGACGTCGGCGACAATCGCCTTCCTGCCGTGGGCCCGGGCCTCGAGCAAATAGGTCGCGTATCGAAAAACCGCAGGGATGATGAAAAAAGCGAATACCAGGCCCAGGATCAGGAACAGCGGGCCGAACTGCAAGAGGATGCTGGTCAGCCAGAGCAAAGATCCAAAAGTCACGATCGACACGAGGACTGTCAGGTCCGTCAACGGAAACACGACCTCTCTGAGCAGGTCAGCCGGCTTCATCGATGTTCTCCTCGGTTCCCGGCACCGGATCGTAGCCCGAACCTCCCCAGGGATGGCAGCGTCCAATTCGCCTGATGGCAAGCCAGCCGCCCTTGAATGCTCCATGTTTGCGCAAGGCTTCCTCGGCATATTTCGAACAGGTTGGCTGGAAGCGGCAATTGGCGCCGATCAGCGGCGATATGGCATTGCGATAGATCCATACGAGTCCAAGTAAAGGCCAGGCCAGAACTCTGCCAATGATTTTCATATCAGCCGGCCTCTGTGGCCTCGCCGGCATATCGATGAATCGCTTCCAACATCGACGCAAGTCCGTTGCTGCGTGTCGGGCTAAGGTGCTGCTCAAGTTGCAGGGAGCTGACGAAATCAGCAGGCGTTTCGAGTATGTCCTGTGGTTTACGGTCGCTGTAAATGCGCAGCAACACCGCAATCAGACCCGAAACGATGGCTGCATCGCTGATCGCCTGAAAGTGCAGACGACCCTCCTTCATGGAGGCCAGGAACCAGACCTGGGACTGGCAGCCTTTGATTTTGTTTGCGTCTGTTTTTTCGGCTTCCGGAAATTCCGGCAGTCGCCGTCCAAGATCTATGATGTACTGATAACGATCCATCCAGTCGTCGAAAAACTGAAACTCCTCGATCAGTTCTTCCTGCGCTTGCTGAACCTCGTTCATCAGCTGCGCCGCCAGCGGGCGCCATCTGCTCCGTCCTCTATAACAATTCCGGCACTGCTCAATTTGTCGCGGATCGAGTCGGCGGCCGCGAAATCACGATTGGCACGAGCAATTTTGCGCTCCTCGAGCAACGCCTCAATTTCGTCGGCAGAGAGCTCACCACCGGTGCCGCCAGCGAACCATTCATCCGGATCGCTTTGCAGCAGACCCATCAGATCGCCCGCCGCACGCAACTGGCTGGCGAGCGCCTGGCGTTCTGCGGCATCCGTCGACTTGTTGAGCTGACGGGCAACGCTGAACATCTCGGCAAGTGCCTTCGGTGAATTCAGATCGTCTTCAAGCGCTTCGACAACCGCGTCAGGCGGCCCGGATTCCGACACCGTTACACCGCGCAGAGCGCCGTAGAATCGATCGAGCATGCGCTTGGCAGATTCCAGGGTCTCCTCTGACCAATCGAGTGGTTGCCGATAATGAGCGCTCAGGAGGGCAAGGCGAATGACCTCTCCTGGAACATCCTTGATCATGTCGTGCACGAGAAGCACATTGCCGAGCGATTTGGACATTTTCGTACTGTCGAGGCTCAGAAATCCGTTGTGCACCCAGTAGCGGGCGAACGGCGCGCCATCATGTGCGCAGGTGCTTTGCGCCATTTCGTTTTCGTGATGAGGAAACACCAGGTCCTGACCACCCGCATGAATATCGATGGTTTTGCCGAGGTGTTTTTCGGACATTGCAGAGCACTCAATATGCCAGCCCGGCCGTCCCCTGCCCCATGGCGATTCCCAGCCGGGGAGCTCCGGCGTCGAAGGTTTCCACATGACGAAGTCCTGCGCAGACCGCTTGTAGGGAGCCACTTCAACTCGTGCGCCGGCGATCATTTCGCGGAGATCGCGTTTGGACAATGAACCATAGTCAGGATTTGAACTGACATCGAACAACACATGCCCTTCCGCTTCATAGGCGAAGCCTTTCTCGATCAGCAGCGAAATCATGCTAATCATCTCATCAACGTGCTGCGTGGCGCGTGGTTCGATGTCCGGCGGCTGCACACCGAGCGCCCCCATGTCATCGTTGTAGGCCTTAATGTACTGCGCCGTGATCTCATCAATGGGTTTGCCCGTCTCGATCGACGCCTGGTTTATCTTGTCGTCAATATCCGTAATGTTACGAGCGTAGGTCAGCTTGTAGCGACGCCGCAGAATGCGCGCCAGCAGATCGAAAACGACTGCCGGCCGGGCGTTGCCGATATGTGCATAGTTGTAGACTGTCGGACCACAGAGGTACATCGTTACCTCGCCTTCTATGTGCGGTTCGAACGGGAGCTTTTCCCCTTGCAGGGTGTCGTGAAGGTATATGGTCATTCGGGTTGCAGCTGTCTTTTGCGTGTGTTGGCGAAAGGCGCAATGATAACAGCGCTCGCGAAAAAGCACGGTACTAACTTATAATCTTCCGCCCGGAATGCCCCGGGACCGAGCCAGGAGAATCCATGTCCATCCGTCCGATTGCTTTCCAGGAACGCCTGTCCATCGAGCAGGTCGAGGAAGGAACCGACCTAGCGCCGAAATTCGACGACCGCGGCCTGATTACAGCCGTCACCACCGACGTGACGTCGGGTGAATTGCTCATGCAGGGCTACATGAATGCGGAGGCGCTTCGACTCACCATTGAGACCGGCGAGGCGCACTACTACAGCCGTAGCCGGCAAACTCTGTGGCACAAGGGCGCCACCAGCGGCCTGGTACAAAAGGTCGTTGAGCTGCTGGTTGATGACGATCAGGACTGCATCTGGCTGAAAGTCAGTGTCAACGGCGGCGCCAGTTGTCATGTTGGGTACCGCTCGTGCTTCTATCGCAAAGTACCCGTTGGCGGCGACTACAGGGCGAACCAGAAGGATGGTCAAATCGGCCTGGAATTTACCGATACCGAGAAGGTTTTTGATCCCGAGGAAGTATACGGCGACGCGCCGAACCCGACGATCCTGTAGTACCGACCAACCTTCAGCGTTCGAGTAATGCGACTCTCAGGCCAAGAAATATCAGTAAGCCACCAAAGATACGGTGCACAGTCTGCTGATAATCTTCGATCGATCTTCGTACGGCTGGATGATCAAGCGTTAAGACAAAGAAGAGCCAAAACGCAGCGCAAATCACATTCATTGTGACAATCAGGATGAGCGTGGTGCTGGCGGACGTTTCCGGCGTAATCACCATGGTGAAAACGCCTAGATAAAAAAGCGTCCCCTTCGGATTCAGAACGTTGTTAATGAAACCCTGGATAAACCAGGGTTTGTCGCTACCCCTTCCTTCCGGCCGCGCTACCAGTGGCACAGCACCTGCGCGGAAACTCATGACACCCAGGTAGATAAGGTATGCGGCACCAATGTATTTGAGGACAGTAAACGCGAGAATGCTCTTCGATATCAGCCAGCCAATACCAAGTACGCAGTAGGTAATGTGGACGAGATTTCCTGCAAGAATTCCGGCAGACGTCACCAGCCCGGCACGACGCCCGCCTAACAAGGTATTGCGCAAAACGATGACCATGTCAGGCCCCGGACTGATCAGCACCAGCGCTGTAATGCCCACAATCACCAGTAATTGATCAATCAACCTTGTTACGCTCCTGCAAGCCTCAGTCAGGCGCACTATTCTATACAATTACAGGTCAGTGCTTCCAAGGGCGAAGATCAATGACTCGAAAAGATCACTGGGAACAGGTCTACTCAACACGGCTTGCCGAAAAGCTGGGCTGGTACAAGCCACGACTCGAAACATCGATGAGCTGGATCGCAGAACTCGGTCTCGACAAGGGTGCCCGGATTATCGATGTGGGTTGCGGTGCATCAACGCTGGTCGACGACCTGGTTGACGCGGGATTTGAATCGATCGCGGTGCTGGATATATCTGATAGCGCCCTTGCGATTTCAAAGAAAAGACTCGGCCTACAGGCAGACATGGTGATGTGGCTTAGCGGTGACGTCACCAGCACCACATTACCCCCGGATTACTTCGAGTTGTGGCACGACCGAGCGGCGCTCCATTTCCTGACTGAGCCTGAACAACAGGCGCAGTACCGGGACTCCCTGCTGAAATCACTCAGGCCCGGCGGCCATGCTATCGTCGGTGCCTTCTCATCGGAGGCACCGCCGAAGTGCAGCGGGTTGCCTGTCCGTCGGTATGAGCCCGATCAACTGGCGGAATTACTGGGAAGCGATTTCGAACCGGTTCGACATCACAAGGAATTGCATGTGACACCGGGTGGTGTCGAACAGATGTATGTGTATTGCCAATTCCGCAGAAAGAACGATTAGTCAGAACCGCATTGACCAGGCGATTGCCAATGTGTCCGTATCGGAGCCGTTGTCAGCGTTCGTCCGGCTGCGAACGTAAGCAATCTTAAGCCCTTGCCGATCGCCAAGGGGCATGCCGAATGAAAGCGCCGAGAGAAAAAGGCGCTTGTCGTCGTCCGCACGATTTCCATCGATAATCGACTGTCCGTTGCCGCCATAACCGACGCTCAGGGAAGTCCAGTAGCCGGGCTTTTCCATGCTGTAGATGATATGCCCCTGTATTGCGTAGAGCGGATCCTGTTTGCGGACCGACCCGCCGTAAAACTCGTCGTTGTCCGTGTAGAAAAATCCCGATCCGGTCAGCTCATAGGACCACTGCCCCCGAGTGTGAACAAATCCAATCTGTGGGCGGAAGACGTAGCGGTTCTGACCCAGGTTCAGGAGTTTGTCTTCCTGGTACTCGCCAAGTGGCACCGTGACTGAGAATGCCGCCCCGACAACGGTGTTCGAAGAGGCGGTCGGATCCGGTGCTGCGCCCGCGAGAATCAGGGACAGCCGCATTGTCGGGTCGCTTAGGCCAACACGGGTGGCGCTCGCTGGTTGCCCCTCAAGAAGGCCCGACCAGGTGACATTCTGCCAGGGAACCACAATATCAAGTCGAGCAAGTTTGCCACCAAGTGAAAAAGACCTGACGTAGGAAACAGCAGCCGAGATCGCATCCATTTCGGCATCTTCAATCTGCAGCGCCGGATCGAAAAACACGTCCCCGTCTGTGCCTGCAATTCCTGCGCCGATTACATTCAAACCCGGGGGTAACGGTGTCCACCGTCTTGGTTCAAGATCCTGCGCAAAGGCCTGACCGGAGGCCAGGATCAAGAAACAAAGCAACAATTTTGTCGGGTGGCTGAGCTGCATTTTGCTAATCGTACCGCTTTTAACCGAATTAGAAACGGCCTTCGGATTTGGGAAGCCGACCCGCCCGCTTTTTCGCGGCGGCCGCCTGCGGTTCGCGCAATGCAATTGCCTTGGCCTGGTAGGTATATTCGATGGTGCCTATCAGCCAAAGAAAATAGCCGGACAACTCGATGAACTCTTCTACCGCGAGTTTAACGACGCGCTGATAGTCGTCGCCGAGGATCGCCATCCAAAGTGGTTCGTGACCAACCAGCTGGACGAACGCAAAGATGATCGTTGCGCCAGCAAAGATCAGGGTTAGTCCCGGCGATGGCCAGACTCTCAACCACGCTATTCGAAATCGCCGCCGCTGGCGAAAGGTGTAGGCAATGAGCAACGAGGCAATGATGCCAATCAGAAACTGCCAGAAATTGTCGGCGACGAATCGATCGAGAAAGTAGTCAAGCTCACGAATGGCGAAAATCCCGGCCAGCCCGCCGAATGTAAATGCGATCGGGCGCTGGGACGGGCAATTTGACGCAACCCAGGCATACAAAAGGCCACAGATAATTAGAATCCCCGGCTGAATGATCTCAACGGGCGAGTATTCACTCGTGCCCTGGGTATCACCTACATAGGTATACAGCTGTAACTTCAGGGTTCCCGGCGACGAAATTTCAAGCGCGGTCAGCAGCCAGGTGAAAAAACCTATGCCCAGGAAATACAAAAGGTAGCGGATCAGTGCCATATAAGGTTCATCAGCATCGCGGCAGAGCAATATTGCACAGTGTCTTCTGTCGGCGCCAGCCGGAATTCCACGTACCTTGCTAAACCTTTGATTCCTGATGTTGAAAAGCGATTTCTTCAGGTGTCGCGCAAGCGGAAAACGGGCTCACCTCCGACAGATAACAGGTTCTTTTCCTGCAACCAGGCAGCCGCGTCTTCTGCATCTTCCGCGAACCAGAGTGCGGTTGAACCAAGACGAAAGCTGTAGCCCCAGGAATCCATATCCTGCATCAGCCTTCTTCGGCCCACTCCTGCTATGCAGTCAGCCAGGACAATTTGCAGATAGCAAACAGCAGACTCCTCAAGGTTATCGCCCCCCGCATCTCTGTCCAGCACATCGCGTCGTTCGTCCGTCATACAGATAACGTGACAGACTTCATGCAACAAGGAGTGAACGGGTGTGTCGCAGCGAACGAATACCCGGCGCCCAACGATGCCGGCCTCCGGGTCACCCCAGAAACTGCCGGTGATCGGTGATTCATCCGGGATGTATTCGACGGACAGGCCGTAACGCTCCAGGAATGAGCGGACCAGGTCCGGATCGATGTCCGAAATGCACAGAACACCAGGGTTCTGGACGGCCTTGTTCAGATCCCTGACAACTGAATCATCACGACCCGGATAAGGTCGTCCACGATGGCCTCCCGCAACAGCTGCTCCTCTTTTTCCTTGCCAAGAACCAGTGTTTCATTCCAGGTGTAGTCGCGGGTCAATGTCTGGGCTTGCGGCGACAACAAACTCGCACTAAGCGTGTCGAGCGCGTAGTTGACGGAGTAATACACTTCAAATTCCCGCGGAACATTGCGCGCAGAAACTGACAGAACGCGCTGTCCGGTCATATCAGAATAGATTGTAAACACTGCGCTTGCATCGGCGACAGAGTCTACAACTTCAACACCCGCATCGCGCAGACCTCGCCTCAAACTGCGATAGAAAAGACTGTGGTGATCACTGGCGTTTATATACGTCTGCGACATTTCCGGTGGCACGGTCGACGCGCCACGCATTTGAAAACCGCAACCGGACAGCAACAAGATCAGAAGAAATGTAAGTCTAGACAACAATATTCACTAACCGGCCGGGGACGACTATCGTCTTTCGAACATCCTGATCGGCGACGAATCGCCGTACGTTTTCATCGGCGAGAGCAAATTCAGCAATCTCGTCCTTCGTCGCATCCGCTGCGACCGAAATTCTGCCTCGTAACTTGCCGTTAACCTGCACGACGATCTCGACAGTATCCTGTTCCAGCGCAGACTCATCAAAGTCCGGCCAGCGGTGCTCGACCGGGGCGCTGTCGTGGCCCAATACCGACCATAATTCGTGGCAGATATGCGGCACTATCGGTGACAACAAAAGCACTACGGCGTCCAGCGCCTCACGCTCCACCGCGATAGACTGGGGTGACGCGCTGTCGAGCTTATTCACGGCATTCAGCAATTCCATGCTGGCAGCAATCGCCGTGTTAAATGTATAACGACGACCGATATCATCACTCACCTTCGCAATTGTCTGGTGCGTCTTCCGGCGAAGATCGCGTTCTGCATTATTGAGGGCGCTAACGTCAAGTTGCAGCGCCTCGCCCTTAGCGGCGTGCGCCTGCACAGCGTTCCAGAATCGCTTCAGGAAGCGAGACGCGCCCTGGACACCGTCGTCTGACCATTCCAGCGCCTGTTCCGGGGGCGCAGCAAACATCATAAAGAGCCGGACTGTGTCTGCGCCATACCGGTCAATCAACTCTTTTGGATCGACGGTATTGCCTTTGTTCTTGGACATTTTGGCGCCGTCTTTCAACACCATGCCCTGAGTCAAAAGATTGGTGAACGGCTCATCGGCTGCGGACAGACCGAGATCACGTAACAATTTCTGGAAAAAGCGCGCGTACATCAGGTGCAGGATCGCGTGTTCAACGCCACCGGTGTACTGGTCGACAGGCATCCAGTACGCCTCGCGCTCATCAAGAATTGCACTATCGCAATCTGGACTCGCATATCTTGAGAAGTACCATGACGATTCGACAAATGTGTCGAATGTATCTGTTTCACGGCGCGCCGGCTTGCCACATTTCGGACAATCGGCTTCATAAAACTCCGGCATGTCTTTTAGCGGCGAACCAACACCGGTGACTTCGACATCCTCCGGAAGCACGACGGGCAACTGGTCTTCCGGTACCGGTTGTGCATCGCAGTCTTCACAATAGATGATCGGTATTGGCGTGCCCCAGTAACGTTGTCGGGATACACCCCAGTCGCGAAGACGGTAGTTCACCGTTCGCTTACCGCGACCCTCCTCTTGGAAACGGCTTGCGATCGCGTCAAATGCATCCTGGAATTCCATGCCATCGATAAATCCGGAATTCACGACCCGACCATATTCAACATAGGCCGCTTTCGAAATATCAATTTCAGTACCATCAACAGGCTCGATCACCTGCGTGATCGGCAAACCGTGTTTTTCAGCGAATTCCCAGTCGCGATAGTCGTGACCCGGCACGGCCATGACTGCACCGGTGCCATAGCCCATCAATACGAAGTTGGCGACCCAGAGTGGGACCTTCTCGCCTGTGATCGGATGGATAGCGGAGATGCCCAAAGGCATTCCCCTCTTTTCCATCGTTTCCATCTCGGCCTCGGCCGCGTGCATCTTCTTGCACTCTTCGATGAATGTTGCGACGTCGGGACTAACCGAGGCCGCTTTTGTCGCCAGCGGATGTTCCGCAGCGACAGCCATGTAGGTCACACCCATCAGGGTATCAGGACGGGTCGTAAAGACGGAGAGCGGCTCGTCCTCGCCTTCGACGTCGAATGACAATTCGATTCCCTCAGAACGGCCGATCCAGTTTCGCTGCATCGACTTGACTGAATCCGGCCAGCCGTCGAGCTTGTCAAGATGCTCCAGCAATTCGTCGGCGTACGCTGTGATCTTCATGAACCACTGTGGAATTTCGCGGCGTTCAACCAGCGCATCCGAGCGCCAGCCACGACCGTCGATCACCTGTTCATTCGCGAGTACGGTCTGATCAACAGGATCCCAGTTAACAATGGAATTCTTGCGATAAACCAAACCCTTCTCGAACAGCTTGGTGAACAGCCATTGTTCCCAGCGGTAATATTCGGGCTTGCAGGTAGTCACCTCGCGACGCCAGTCGTAACCATATCCCAGGCGATCGAACTGGCCGCGCATGTCAGCAATATTCTGGTAGGTCCACTTTGCAGGTGGTATGCCACGTTTGATCGCAGCGTTCTCGGCGGGCATGCCGAACGCATCCCAGCCCATCGGTTGCAGAACGTGCTTGCCCTGCATGCGCTGATACCGCGCGATGACGTCGGAAATCGTGAAAACCCGGACATGCCCCATGTGAAGATGCCCGCTGGGGTACGGGAACATCGTCAGGCAATAAAACTTTTCTTTGTCCGGGTCTTCGTCGACCTCAAAGCACCGCTTGTCATCCCAGTACTCGCGGGCTTTTTTCTCGACCAGTTCCGGTTGATACGCTACGTCCATCCGCTTCTTGCTTTCCTGCAAAGATTGAAGGGCGCAGGATAACCGGTTCTGGCTGCAGACGCAGCTACTCTCCTACTGCGGTCTGCCTTGCTTCCTGCTGATAATAGTCCATCAGGATTTGTGCGACTTCCGGTCGTACGATCTCGGCCGGCGGCGCAAGGCCTTCGGCCAGCATTTCACGAAGTCTCGTTCCAGACAGGACCGCGAAGTCTTCAGGCGCGTGGTCTTCCACTTCGCCCATCATTACGACGCGGTTCAGCTTGTTCGACCAGGCGGTATGATCGCCAGCAAAGATCTTGATCTCAAGCGCGCCTTCCGGCAGCTCATCAAAGATTGTCTGCGCATCGAACGGGCCATAGTAGTCGCCAACTCCGGCATGGTCACGACCGACAATCAGGTGCGTCGCGCCCATGTTCTGCCTGAATACTGCGTGCAGAACCGCTTCCCGCGGACCCGCATACAGCATGTCAAAACCGTAACCGTTGACCATCACGGTATTCTCGGGGAAGTAAACATCCACCATCTTGCGAATGCAGGCGTCGCGAACCGAGGCCGGGATATCGCCTTTCTTCAGTCGACCAAGCAGCATGTGAACCACGATGCCATCCGCGTTCAGACGCTCCTGTGCCATGCGGCAAAGCTCCTCGTGCGCCAGGTGCATCGGGTTACGCGTCTGGAAAGCTACGACTGTTTCCCATCCCCGCTCACTAATCTCGTCACGAATCTCAACGGCGGTCTTGAATGTGTCACCGAATTCACTGGCGAAATAGCTGAGGCTTAAGACCCGGATTTCACCGGCAACACAATAGCGTCCCATGTTCTGAAAGACCGCAACGCCAGGGTGTGATGCATCCAGTGTGCCGAAGACCTTTTCCGTCATTGTGGCCAGCTGCTCGTCGCTTACTTCCTCGATAGACTCAACGTCCATCACAGCCATGATCGGGTTGCCTGCAACATTCGGATCGCGCAGCGCGATCCGCCGATTGACGTCAAGACCATTGACGTCGTCGGTGAAATTGACAACCGGCACTGGCCAGAAAAGCCCGTCCGTGGTCTTCATATCGGTCGCGACGCTCATTGCGTCAGCAAGATTCATGAAGCCCTTGAGCGGCGTGAAATAGCCGGCACCCAGCATGACGACGTTTGCCGCGGCAGCTGAGTTCAGCGTCATTGACGGCAGGAACTCCGCTTCGCTCAGAAGCGCACTTCGCTCTTCATCGCTGTCGACAAAACGTGGGTCCAGTACATCCGCCCCGTGTGGCTTGATCATTGCGCCGGCTCCTTAAGCTGATGCCGCGACGCGATCGTCGGCACGGGTGTAGTATTCCTTGCGGATAATGTCATGCGTCATCAGGTAGTCAATTACGATTGACACTTCTTCCTGCAGGGACATCTCGTCGGAACGCAGGTGAATCTCCGGATTTTCCGGCGCCTCGTAGGGATCATCGATACCCGTGAAGTTCTTGATTTCACCGGCACGCGCCTTTTTATAGAGCCCCTTCGGATCGCGATCTTCTGCAACGCTTAACGCGCAATCAACAAAGATCTCGACAAACGGCATGTCAGCGGCTTCGTGAAGTGCCCGTACTTCGTCCCGATCTCCACGATACGGACTGATAAAGCTCGACAACGCAATCGTGCCCGAATCGCCGAACAGCTTGGCGATTTCGCCAATACGACGAATATTTTCCTTGCGGTCTTCTTCAGAGAAACCGAGGTTCTTGTTGATACCGAGACGAACGTTGTCACCATCCAACCGGTAGGACAGTTTGCCCATTGAGTGCAGCGCCTTTTCAAGCGCAACCGCAATAGTGCTCTTGCCACTTCCCGACAAACCGGTGAACCAGATAGTGGCTCCCTTCTGTCGTAATATCTGATATCGGTCTTCGCGCGAAATTTCTCCATCGTGCCAGACAACGTTTGTTGCAATCTGCTCTGCCATCTTTCAATCCTTTATTGGTCTTTTATGTATTAGCGGCGGCGTCAATGCCATCGCGCTTGTTCTTTCGTCTTTCGACGAACCCGTTTAAAACAAGATCCGTACATTTCTGGATGATGTCGAACAAATCCAGGTTCGGATCCCTCACGATGTTGTCACCCCATCCATTGCACATACCGATTACGGCCTGCGCGGCAAAATGACAATCAATCGAATCTCTCAAAGCGCCCGTCCTGGCACCTTCGTCAAAAATCGCTTCCAGTTGCTGCCTGTAGAGGCTTCCAAGTTCCTTGAGCTTTGCTCGTTTATCCTCGGGCAAATACAGCCGCTCATCGTTGTGCACTTTCAAAGCCTCGTCTCGTTCCCGGTAACTCGACAGGTGTGACGTTATCGTTGCCAACAGCTTCGATTCGAACGGCTGATCGCTGGTCGCAATCGACTTCATGCGATGGACGTACTCTTGAATACCAAAGAGGCAGACTTCGCCAAGCGCCTCTTCCTTCGATTTGAAGTAGTAATAAAGGCTGCCCTGCTTGATGCCCATGCGTTCCGCAATGTCTTTCGTACTGGCCCCGTGAAAACCCTTTTCAGCAAAAACAGCCGCGGCCGACCTGATGGCCAACTGCTTCTGATCCTGATATCGGCTGTTGTCGGTGGCTGTCGCCATGCGTGAAATCGCAGTGTTCTTATCTGGCAGAGAATTCTATAGTTCTATAGAAAGAACGGCAAGCTTTATTTTTTAACGTTTAAAAACAACGTCTTAATATAATACATAATCAATAATTGAATTGAATGCTAGGCCTTAGGTCGACGCGCTCGCCAGCCCACACCGGCCAATACAAGGAAGGCAAGCGTGATTACCGGCCAGTTGCCGGCGCGCGCATAGGGCGTCAGACCTGCCCGTGGCGGTACGTCATAGGTCAGGGTCAGCAATTCGAATTGTGGCCCTGTTTCCAGGATCGAGCCATCTGGTGCTATGAATGCGCTGATTCCGTTGTTAGTAGCGCGAACCACATAACGGCCCGCTTCGAGTGCACGCATTTGTGCAATCTGCAAATGTTGGTGCGGCGCAATTGAATCGCCAAACCAGGCATCGTTACTGACGTTGATAAGAATACCCGCGTCAGGCAATGCATAGAGTTGCTCGGCGGCATAGGCGTCCTCATAACAAATTGCGACGGATAACAAATTGCCATCCGGCATTCTCAGAAGCGCCTGCTCGTCTTCGCCGGCGCTAATGTCGCTGTAGGGCAGATTCATCATGCGCATCCATTCCCGAACAAAATCGGGAACCGGAAAATATTCGCCGAATGGCACGAGATGGCGCTTTCTATAGACCTGTTGGTTCTGACCGTCGATCGCGATGACGCTGTTGTAGACATTCTCGCGCGCGTCGTCCCGCTCGAGGATGCCAAACAACAGGGTCGTTTTCCGGGCGGCGATATCAGACTGCAACATCGACACATAATCCTCGACCTGGTCGAGTACGGCCGGGATCGCGACTTCAGGCCAGATCACGAGATCGCTTTGCCCGTGTTCGCGTAGTGACGATCGATACAACTCCAGGGTCTCCCGGAATTGCTCTCGAAGCCATTTTCGATCTTGTGACACACCGCCCTGAACAATCGTTGTTCGCACGGCAGGACCCGCAACTTCCGTCCAGTCGACAGTTCGAAGAACAGCGCCAGACACCCAGGGCAAGGCCGCAATGGCAACAAATACCAGGCGTCGTTTCCCCGCTGACATAAGCGCCGCCAGAACTGCGCTTGTGCTTATCATCAATAGCAATGACACACCGAAGATACCGACTATGGGTGCAAAGCCTGCAAGTGGCGAATCCGTTTGGCTGTAACCGAGCGTCATCCACGGGAATCCGCTCATGAACCAGCCGCGCACCCACTCTATGAAGACCCACGCAGCCGGCGCAACGATAAGAAACCGCACGTTGTCGCCACCGCTGAATCTTGATATCAACCAGCCGGTTGCGGCGTAGTAAAATGCCATGATGATGACCAGCCCTATCATCAAGAGCAACGCCAGAATCAGTGGGGCCTGGCCGAATACATGAATGGACACGTACAACCAATAGGTACCCGTCAGGAACAGTCCTGCGCCAAATGCAAAACCAAGCCGGGCGGCCTGTCGAGGTTCCAGCTGGTGAAACGCAATCAGGATCGGCATCATCAGGACCGGCGCAAGCGGATACCAGCCCACTGGCTCAAACGACAACATCAGGAGCGCGCCTGTCAGGAAGAATACGAACCGCGACAGCCAGGGCTGGCGGGCCGTAAAATCCTTCAACGCGAAATCGGCTATCACGTCAGCCGGTGGACGCTTCGGAATCCTGTCCAATCCGTGTGACCTGAAGTGTATCGATGCGGCGCCGGTCGGCACGGGTCACACAAAATTCGAAGCCACTGTGGGAAAGCTTTTCACCCAACCTCGGCAATCGGCCCAGCTCATGCATAACGAGCCCGCCGACCGTATCGTAGTCCTCTTCTTCGGTGAATTCGCAACCGAAATACTCATTGAAATCCTCGATTCGGGTCAACGCGCGGACTGCGAAGCAGGGCCGCCCATCAACATCCTTGTCAGGCTGGATGAATTCGGCCTCTTCAGGGTCGTGCTCATCGTCTATCTCGCCGACAATTTCTTCGAGGACATCCTCAATCGTAAGAAGTCCGGAGACACCGCCGTATTCATCGACGACGATTGCCATGTGATTGTGACTATCGCGAAACTCCTTGAGGAGTGCATTGAGGCGTTTAGATTCAGGAATGACAGATGCGGGTCGCAGAAACTTCTCGATCTGCAATTCAGATTCACTGGAATCGCCGAAAAACTTCAGCAAGTCCTTCGCAAGCAGAACACCCAGCACCTCATCGCGGTCTTCTCCAATGACCGGAAATCGCGAATGGCCGGAGCAAATAATCACGTCCAGCATCTCGGAAAGGGCCTGATCCTTCTCGATGACGACCATTTGCGAACGGGGAACCATGACCTCACGAACCTGGGTCTCGGCCACGTCCAGTACGCCGGACAACATCTCTTTTTCTTCGGGCCCGAAGACGCTTTCGTCTTCTTGCAGGAGATCGTGAATTTCATCACGGCTCAGGGGGTCGTCTTTAATAGCGCGCAAAACGCGCTTAAATAAACCGGTTTTTCCTGAGCCGTTGGTACTTGGCGGTTTGTCGTTCATGGTCCTCGTCTGTATGAGCGCACGATTTCAGATCGTGCACGTCGATATTGTAGCAGTTCAGCAGAAACCAAATTCTCGGAGTCCATCACATTACGTAGCATAAGGATCTGCCACACCGCGGGCGGCAAGGATCTGCCTCTCCATTGATTCCATCGCCTCGGCCTCCTCGCTAACCTCGTGGTCGTAGCCGAGCAGATGCAGAGTCCCGTGAACCAGCATATGGGCCCAGTGATCCGCGGCAGCTTTTTGCTGCTCCCCGGCCTCGCGTTCAACGACCGGACCGCATATTACGATGTCTCCGAGTGACCGTGGGACGCCGCCGGGAAGCTCCGGTGAATCACCATTGTCAGCAGGAAAAGACAATACGTTGGTTGCGCCATCTTTGCCGCGAAAGCGCTCATTCAGCTCTCGGCCTTCCCCTTCATCAACAATCCGAACTGACACCTCGGTTACCGCTGCGTCCGGAAACCTGTCGACGACCGATGTCACCCAGGACTGGATTTCATCGTCACCGGGCGCACTTTCAACTTCACTGGCTACTTGCACATCGACTGAGATCGAAGCACTCATGTAATGTTCGATTCAGGCATTTTCGCCACTGTTGTCAGCTTCATAAGCCTCAACGATCCGCTGCACCAACTGATGCCGCACGACGTCCCCAGGCGTGAAATGCGTAAACGCGACACCTTCGACCGATTTCAGTATATCGATCGCATTTTTCAGGCCCGACTGCTGACCCTTTGGCAGATCGATTTGCGTAATGTCGCCTGTTACAACCGAACGGGAACCGAATCCGATCCGGGTCAGAAACATCTTCATCTGTGCAACGCTGGTATTCTGAGCCTCATCGAGAATAACAAACGAGTCGTTCAGCGAACGACCACGCATAAATGCCAGCGGCGCCACCTCGATGACATTTTTCTCAATAAGTCGCCCGACCTGGTCCGGACCAAGCATCTCGAACAAAGCGTCATACATCGGCCGCAAATAAGGATCGACTTTTTGCGACATATCGCCCGGCAGGAAACCAAGACGCTCACCTGCCTCGACCGCAGGTCGCACCAGTACGATGCGGCGCACATGTTCGTTCTCCAGCGCATCGATTGCGCTGGCGACCGCGAGATAGGTTTTACCGGTACCGGCCGGACCTATGCCGAAAGCGAGATCATGTTCACGAATATTTTTTAGATAGGCCTTTTGGTTGATACCCCTCGCACGCACCAACTTCTTCCGGGTTCTGATTACATATTCGTCGTCGTTTCCGGAATCGACTGGTTTGATCGCATTGGCATCGCCGGCCTCATTATCGTTCATCACGGACTCCTGCAAACAGACGTGAACCCGCTCGGGATCGAGTCTTTCGTCGTCGGTCATACGAAAAAGTGAGCGCAAAACGTTACTGCCTATTCGTGCAGCACCGGCATTACCGGTGACACGAAATCTGTTTCCGCGGCTGGCGATTTCAACATTGAGGCGGCGTTCGATCTGGCGCAGATGCTCATCAAACTGACCGCAGAGGTTGGCGAGACGACTGTTGTCGGCGGGTTCCAGGACGATGTCCTGAGATATCTGTGTTGCGTTCAAGTTTAGGTCTTTACACCTGTCTTTCAGGGATTGATGGCTTAGCAAAGACTACATCGAACCAATGCCATCTGTATAGACGATTCAGGATATATGCAGATGGATGCAGTGTTTGCCGGCAGCAGCGAACTTAGGGTATATGATTGTTTTTAAAGATAAATCAGGCAACAGCTCGATTATCTGTGAGCCTGCCACGCAGGGAATTCGGCAAGGCTTCCGTGATGACAACATCTACGAAACTGCCGATGCACGATGGGTCAGCATCGAAATTTACCCAGCGCATGTTTTCGGTCCGCCCTGATAGCTGTCGCGGATCCTTTTTCGATGGTTTCTCTACCAGGACTGACTGGGTCGTGCCAACCATACCGCGACTGATTTCCATTGCCTGCTGGTTAATTCGCGCCTGCAAGATCTTAAGCCGTTCTTTTTTCACTTCGACCGGCGTGTCATCCGCAAGACCTGCGGCCGGCGTCCCCGGACGCGCACTGTAGATGAAACTGAATGACTGGTCGAAGCCAATGTCTGCAATCAGGTTCATTGTTGCTTCAAAGTCTTTATCTGTTTCACCGGGAAAGCCGACGATGAAATCCGAGGACAGCGAGATATCCGGCCTGACCTGACGCAATTTCCGAATCTTCTGTTTGTATTCGAGTGCAGTGTGACCACGCTTCATCATTGACAGAATCCTGTCCGAACCATTCTGCACTGGCAGGTGCAGATAGTTTGCGAGTTCCGGGACTTCGGCATAGGCCTGTATAAGGCTGTCAGTAAACTCGACCGGATGCGACGTTGTGAATCGAATCCGGTCGATTCCATCGATCGCTGCGACGTAATAAATGAGTGTGGCGAGATCCGCAATTTGTCCGTCATGCATCGGCCCGCGATAGGCGTTAACGTTCTGGCCAAGCAAATTGATTTCACGGACGTTCTGCGCCGCAAGGCTTGCCGCTTCTGCAATAACATCATCGAGCGGCCGGCTGATCTCTTCACCACGGGTATAGGGAACGACACAGAATGAGCAATACTTGCTGCAACCTTCCATGACAGAGACGAATGCCGTCGGACCTTCCGCCCGCGGTTCCGGCAAGCGATCGAATTTCTCTATCTCCGGAAAGGAGACGTCAACGACGCTCTTACCTTTGCCCTGCACTTCGTTGACCAGTTCCGGCAACCGATGCAGGGTCTGGGGCCCAAATACCATATCCACGAATGGCGCCCGCTTTCTGATCCCATCGCCTTCCTGGCTCGCGACGCATCCGCCGACGCCAATCATGATCTCGGGCCGCTTCTCTTTCCATGCACGCCAACGGCCGAGCTCTGAGAAGACTTTTTCCTGCGCCTTTTCGCGAATCGAACAGGTATTTACAAGCAGGAGATCGGCCTCCTCGGGCACGGTCGTCAGTTCATAACCATGAGACTCACGCAGGACGTCCGCCATCTTCTGCGAGTCATACTCGTTCATCTGGCAGCCCATGGTTTTGATATAGAGCTTGGCGGTCATGATCGATTACCCGTCATTGCGAGCTCAGCGAAGCTATCTTCTTGACGATGCGCGGCGTTCGTAAGATTGCGTCGTCGCTTCGCTCCTCGCACAGACGATTTGGCCTAAAAAGGGATGTCGTCATCGAAGTCTGAGGAGCCACCCGATCCACCGCCGCCTTGTTGCGGCGGAGCCGGCGGTGGCCCTGAGGAGCCACTCATAGCAGGTGCTCCAGCACCACTGCGGCCACCTAACATCTGCATCTCATTAGCGATGATCTCGGTCGTGTATTTGTCATTGCCTTGCTGATCCTGCCACTTGCGGGTGCGAATCTTGCCTTCGATATAGACCTGAGACCCTTTCCTCAGATACTCGGCAGCAATTTCGGCCAGACGGCCAAACATAGCCACACGATGCCACTCGGTGCGGTCTTTCTGTTCACCGGATTGCTTGTCCTTCCACGATTCGCTGGTTGCCACACTCAGGTTGGTCACGGCATCGCCGCTGGGCATATATTTGGTTTCCGGATCGTTGCCGAGATTTCCGACAAGTATTACTTTGTTGACTCCGCGAGCCATATTCGTCCCCTGTAAGTTGTGTTTATTCTGGCCCCGTCCATTCGCGCGGGGGTAGTTATTGTAGGCGAGCCCGTATCAATAACAAGCCGATTTACGGCCCTTTTTGCCTGTTATTCGCTGTCCGGCACCAGGCGGTGCAGCACCAGCCAGACGGCAGCAATGAATGCGCAGACCATGAATACGGCGGCAGGGTTACCGCCGCTGAGAAAATATCCGCCGATCAGCCCACCGGCGAAAGCACCGAGGAACTGAGCACTCGAAAATACGCCCAGGGATGCGCCCCGCACTTCGCCGGTCGCCCGGATAGAAAGCCGGGCCGGCAGACCGGCTTCCAGGAAGTTAAAGCCGGCAAAAAATACAGCCAGTGCAACAAACACTGCGGTGGCCGTGGACCCGACAGAGGCAAGAATGACCTGGCCAACCAGAATCAGCAGGATGGCCGTCGCAACGGTAGAGGTCTTGCCCTGTCGCTCGTCGGCAATGATGAGCGGCACCGTGCCGAGCAACGAAGCCAGCAATGCACCAATGTAAATCTTCCAGTGACCACCGAGCAAAATGCCCAGATCATTTCTCAAAAGGAATGGCAGCGCGACGAAGCTTGCCGTCAACAGTGCGTGCAACATGAAAATGTAGAAATCCAGGCGTAATAAGTCAGGCCGGAAAGCCGCGCTGATGCGCCGATCGGTCGCATGCTGGGGTTTCTTGATACCGGGCGGCAAAAGGGTTAGCAGGCCCCCGGCCAGGAGTGCGAGCAGTGCCGCAAGCCAGAACAAGGCTCTGACACCGGTGGCGGCTGCAATGGCCGGACCAATAATCAGAGCCAGCAGGAATGAGGTGCCGATGCCAATGCCGAATATCGCCATAGATCGGGTACGCATCTCCTCGCGCGTCGCATCCGCCAGCAGGGCAGAAAGCGTTGACGAAATCGCACCCGCTCCCTGCAGAAAACGCCCGGCGATGACGCCATAAATATCTTCACTGAAACCTGCGAGCAAGCTTCCGGCGGCAAACAACAGCAAACCGAAGATGATGACGGGGATTCTGCCAAGCCGATCGGACAGCGCCCCAAAAGGAATCTGCAGCGCCGCCTGGGTGAGCCCGTAGCCGCCAACTGCGATCCCGATAAGCGCCGGAGTGGCGCCCTCCAGGTCAGCTGCGTAAATAGCAAGAACGGGTAACAGGGCGAACAGGCCGAACATGCGGAAGATGGCAATCAGCGCAATCACGCCCACGGCACGCCGTTCCCGCGGCTGCATTGCACCTGTTAGTTGACTGAAATCCCTGCCCATCGTCTTTTCCGCAGAACCTGAATTGCGCCGATCGTTGGCGGCATTGCGCCGATCGCCGGCGGCGGCGTATATTAGCAGGTTGTTTGCCGTTCACTGCACACTCACATGAAATCAATCGATATTCGCGGCGCGCGAACGCACAATCTCAAGAACATAGATATCAGCCTTCCCCGGGATCAGCTGATCGTCTTCACGGGCCTGTCGGGTTCCGGCAAATCTTCGCTCGCATTCGACACCATTTATGCTGAAGGCCAGCGCCGCTATGTCGAGTCACTCTCTGCATACGCCCGCCAGTTCCTGTCGATGATGGAAAAGCCGGACGTTGATCATATCGACGGGCTTTCACCAGCCATCTCCATTGAGCAAAAATCCACGTCCCACAACCCTCGTTCTACAGTAGGCACCGTTACCGAGATTTATGACTACCTCAGGCTGCTTTATGCACGGGCCGGCACGCCGCGCTGCCCTGACCACGGAGTCACGCTGGAGGCCCAGACCGTCAGCCAGATGGTCGATCAGGTTCTCGAGCTTCCGGCCGACGCCCGTCTGATGCTGCTGGCGCCGGTTGTAGTTGAGCGGAAGGGTGAGCACGTTCAGCTGATGCAGGACCTGATGGCGCAGGGCTTCATTCGAGCGCGCATCAATGGCGAGGTCTACGAGCTCGACGATCCACCGACGCTGGACCTGCGGAAGAAACACAA
>CAJQPR010000072.1 GCA_905480255.1 uncultured Woeseiaceae bacterium
AATGGACAGCCGGGTCCCTGAGCATTGGGAGCCAAACTTCAACGAAGTATCACGCCAAATGAGGCCGCCTCAGGCGCGAAACCATTTTAGGCGGAGCTTATCGAGCACCTTATTGGGATATTTCCGTTGGCCGAGTGATCCGTTGTAGCGGCCAAGGGCACGAATCATGTCGCCTTTTTCCATATCCATGTAGTACTTGAGAATCGTGCAGCCAAAGCGCAGGTTCGTTTCAATTTGCATCAGGTTGTCGTCGGGCCTGCCGATTTCGTTGAGCCAGAATGGCATGATTTGCATCAGTCCGCGCGCGCCGGCGACCGATATCGCGAAACGATCGAAATTGCTCTCAACATCTATGACTGCAAGTACGAGTTCGGGTGGAAGTTCTGAACGCGTTGCCTCGAAGTGAACACGCTGAAGGATATGGATGCGCTCCTGCGGGCTTTTGACCTGCCGCTCAAGGCGCGTCGACATATCGGTGAGCCAGACCTGGGCATCAAAGTGGTCGGGAAAGCTGTCAGTTTCGTTTGCAGCTTCGCGCAAAAGCAATACCAGCGCCGGATCAGGGTCATCCTGCGCGAGGACAGTTACCGGCAGGGCCGATAACAACAACGCAAGCACTAAAATGGCAATCCGCATGTGAGTCTTCCTGATCCGAGCGACTCCAGGGTGAGGCATCCAGCTTATCTACGATCCCGTAAGCATATTGAGAGCGTCATCACGTTTCATCATTCGGGCATCCTCGTCGCGGCGATGCCGATACTCAAGTTCACCCGCTTCCAGGCCACGATCGCTAATAACCAGCCGATGGGGGATTCCAATCAACTCTGCATCTGCGAACTTGACCCCGGGTCGTGCGTCGCGATCGTCAAACAGAACGTCCAGACCGAGGTCGGTCAACTCCGCGTAAAGTGCTTCAGCGGCCTCACGAAGCGGTTCGGATCGATGCATATTGATGGGAATCAGTACTACATCAAATGGTGTCAGGGGTTCCGGCCAGATTATCCCGCGTTCATCGTGGTTCTGCTCGATGGCGGCGCCGACAATTCTGGTGACTCCGATACCGTAGCAGCCCATAAGCATAGTGATGTCGTTGCCGTCCTGATCCTGGATCGTCGCATTCATCGCCTCGGAGTAACTGGTGCCGAGCTGGAATATGTGCCCGACTTCAATGCCGCGGGCGATACTGAGGGTGCCTTTGCCGCCTGGCGTTGGATCACCCTCAACAACGTTACGCAGGTCGACAGTCTCGGGCGTATCGATGTCGCGGCCGAAATTCACGCCCGTCAGGTGCATGTCTGTCTCGTTGGCACCAGCGACAAAGTCCGACATCAGTTTTGTTGCGTGATCATAATAAACCGGAATATCGAGCCCGATTGGACCGGCATATCCTGGTTTGCAGCCGGTGACTTTCACGATCGTGGCCGGATCGGCCATTGTCAGCGGAGACGCGACGCCGGGCAGCTTCGCTGCTTTAATTGCGTTCAGCTCATGGTCGCCCCGAAGTGCGAGCGCGATGGGTTGCTCATCACCTTCGACAATCAGTGTCTTCAGAGTCTGTTCAGGCTGAATGCTCAGAAACTCTGCCAGTTGCTCGATTGTTTTGGTATTGGGGGTACTGACCTTGTCAAGTTCCTGGGCGGGCGCCGCAGGCGCACCATCGAGACCACTTGTAGCCGCGGTCTCGACGTTCGACGCAAAATCGTCTTCGTCACACCAGGCAATAGCATCCTCGCCAGAGTCCGCCAGTACATGGAATTCCTGGGATCGACTTCCGCCAATCTCACCGCTGTCAGCGTCTACGACTCTGAATTTCAGCCCGAGACGTTCAAATATGGCGGTGTACGCGGCGTGCATGACCTGGTAACTCTTATCAAGGCCATCCTGATCAAGATCAAAGGAGTACGCGTCCTTCATCGTGAATTCACGCGCCCGCATCACGCCGAATCTCGGCCGTATTTCGTCACGAAACTTGGTCTGAATCTGGTAGAAATTAACCGGCAGCTGTTTGTAACTGCGGAGTTCCCTACGTGCTATATCAGTAATGACTTCTTCGTGAGTTGGCCCAAAGCAGAATTCGCGATCGTGACGGTCGCGCATGCGAAGCAAAAGATTGCCGTATTTGTCCCAGCGGCCGGTTTCCTGCCACAGCTCCGCGGGCTGTACCGCTGGCATCATCAGCTCCAGAGCACCAGCGCGATCCATTTCTTCGCGGACAATTCGTTCGACTTTGCGCAGCACTCTGAGCCCCAGCGGCATCCACGTAAACAGTCCGGATGCCAGGCGACGAATCAGGCCCGCCCGAAGCATCAGCTGGTGGCTGACAATTTCGGCTTCAGAGGGTGTATCCCGTAAAGTTGTTAGTCCAAATTTGGTAAAACGCATGTATAGTCTGTTCCCGCTCGCTGTGGCGGGCGTATTCTACACGAGAGTTTGTACGTCTGAACTGTAAAAAAGAGATCGGCACGGCGTGCTGAATGATCAGGACCAATAAGAACAGGAACAAGCGGTTTTGAAGGGCAGGCACAATCCAATTGTCGCCAGGGAGGGCTTACCCTTCCTGCTAGCAGCCGCGATTTGCTTCGGCGCTGTAGTACAGTTTGGCAACCCCGTTTACAGCGTTGTGCCGCTCTTTTTGCTGGCCTGGCTTTTGCTCGTATTCCGTGATCCGTTGCGGGCGGTTCCCGCAGTTCCGCTCGGCGTGGTTAGTCCGGTTGACGGCACTGTCGTCGAGGTTAGTTTGACGGACAGTGGCGCATTGAACAGTGAAGCGCACAAAATATTTATTCGCGTTGATAGCCTGGGCACCTATACCGCCCGGTGCCCGGTCGAGGGCAAAATTATGGACTTTCGGGTCGCTGTCCCGGAAAGTGCAGCACTGGGTAATGTCAGCGGTCTTTGGGTTCAGACCGACGAATCCGAAAATGTCGTCCTGCAGTTTCACGGACACCGGTTCGGCTTCGCACCGCTCGCTTTTCTCGGCTACGGCGAGCGGGTCGGGCAGGGGCAGCGCTGCGCATACTTGCGCCTTTCCCGCCTTGCCGAAGTACAATTACCCATCAACGGCCGGGTCCTGGTGACCGAGGGGCAGAAAGTTTCGGCAGGCGTGGATATGCTTGCCAAATTGCCACACGCCTGATCCTTTGAAGGCCAGGTTTGTATCTGGAGACTGAGTACGTGTCAGCTGAAGCCCGGCGCAGGGCCTATCTCGAAGCGTTGGAGATCGATGTCTACACTCTTCGTGGGCACGATGACGCTGCGGCGGCTCCGGATGCCGATATATCGCCAGGTGAAGTTGGACCCGACTGGGAGACGCTCCGCAGCGCGGTCGCAAGCTGTACAAATTGTTCGCTTCATCAGAGCCGCACTCAAACGGTATTTGGCGTAGGGAATCCGTCCGCAGACTGGATGATCATAGGGGAAGCGCCGGGACAGGAGGAAGACCGCCTCGGAGAACCTTTCGTTGGCCGGGCTGGCAAGCTGCTTGACGAAATGCTGCGCTCACTCGGTCTCGACCGCAGTTCCGTTTTTATTGCCAATATTCTGAAGTGCCGGCCGCCGAATAATCGTGATCCGTCCGCTGAAGAGGCGGCCGCCTGTCGCCGTTACCTTGACCGACAGATTGAGCTGGTAGCGCCAAAAATGATCTTGGCTGTCGGCCGGATTGCGGCCCAACATCTGTTGAATTCCGATGCACCTGTTGGTCGCATGCGGGGCCAGAAACACTACCTGAATGATGGACAAATTCCGGTGGTTGTGACGTATCATCCAGCCTATCTGCTTCGAAGCCCGACGCAGAAGCGAAAGGCCTGGCAAGACCTGGTGCTCGCCCGGCAATTGATGAAGGGCCCGGCGTCATGATTGCACCTATCAGGGAGATGCCCGCCAATCTGCGAACGATGGCGCATGACGACATCGCGCAGGTGTCGGACATTGAGCGGCGCAGCTACGATTTCCCCTGGAGCCACGGAGTTTTTCGCGATTGCCTGCTTGCAGGCTATCACTGCGTTGTCATTGAGCGGGACGAGTTAGTGGTTGGCTACAGTATATTGTCCGTTGCAGCTGGCGAGGCGCATATTCTCAACCTTTGTATAGATCCGAACCATCGTGAACGCGGTTACGGCGAACAGTTACTGAACGAAATCATGCAAAGAGCGGATCTTGCGGAGGTCAGGGAAGTTTTCCTTGAGGTGCGGCCATCTAATGAGATAGCGATTGCGCTATACAAGAAGAAAGGATTCCGCCAGATCGCGGAGCGACAGGCTTACTACCAGGCCGCCGATGGGCGGGAAGATGCCGCGGTTCTTTCGAAGACTTTGAAGAGATCCGGCTAGCCGCTAAGGCATTCAGCCGTTAAACTCCCCGGCCTTTGCGGCGCCACCGGCTTCACCCATATGTCTACGATTCAGCACGAAGTGAGCAGACGGCGAACATTCGCCATCATTTCTCACCCCGATGCGGGCAAAACCACCCTGACTGAGAAATTGCTGCTTTTTGGTGGTGCTATCAATATGGCCGGCACCGTAAAAGGTCGTAAAGCAAGCAGGCATGCAACCTCGGACTGGATGGCGCTGGAGCAGCAACGAGGAATCTCGGTTACGTCATCCGTCATGCAGTTTCCCTACAAGGATCGGGTTGTCAACCTTCTGGACACCCCGGGCCATGAGGATTTCTCCGAAGATACCTATCGGACACTGACGGCCGTGGATTCGGCTTTGATGGTGATTGACTGCGCCAAAGGGGTAGAGCTCAGGACTATCAAATTGATGGAGGTCTGCCGGCTGAGGGATACGCCGATCATGACTTTTATCAATAAGCTGGACCGTGATGGACGTGAGCCTGTCGATCTACTGGACGAAATTGAATCAGTGCTCGGAATTGAATGCTCGCCTGTTACCTGGCCCATCGGAATGGGCAGGACACTGAAGGGCGTCTATCACTTGCTGCAAGACCGGATTTATCTATATAGCGCTGGCGAAAAAGGCCAGGCATCTGAAATTGAGGCCATTGACGGATTGGACTCTCCTGCGGCAACGGAAGTGCTTGGCGAAGATGCGGAAAAATTTCGCGAGGAAATTGAGCTGGTCAAGGGTGCTTGTCCAGAGCTCAATGTAGAGGCATATCTCGCGGCGAAGCAGACCCCGGTGTTTTTCGGTTCCGCAATTTCGAATTTTGGTGTGCGTGAGTTGCTGGACGAATTTGTCGAGCATGCGCCGCCACCTGGTTCTCGTGAAAGCGAAAACCGCACGGTCCTCGCTGATGAAGAGGATCTCACGGGTTTTATTTTCAAGATTCAGGCCAATATGGATCCGGGGCATCGTGACCGTATTGCTTTCATGCGGATTTGTTCGGGCGAGTATCAGAAGGGAATCAGGTTGAAACACGTCCGAAGTGGCAAGGAAATGAAGATCGCCGATGCCATCACATTTATGGCGGCAGATCGACAGCATGCCGACCTGGCCTACGCGGGCGACATCATTGGTCTGCACAACCACGGCACGATCAATATTGGTGACAGTTTTACTCGCGGGGAAGATTTGCGTTTTTCCGGGATCCCCAGTTTTGCGCCGGAGATCTTTCAAAGGGCCATTCTCAAAGACCCTTTGAAGCTGAAAGCCCTGCAGAAGGGACTGGCGCAGTTGTGCGAGGAGGGCGCGACTCAGCTGTTTAAGCCGCTCCGAAACAATGACCTCATTTTGGGCGCGGTCGGTCCGCTGCAGTTCGAAGTCGTAGCGCATCGCCTGAAGGATGAATACAAAGTAGAGTGCCAGTTCGAAACTATCAACGTGGCCACGGCGCGCTGGGTGACGGTAGCTGACCCCAAAATGTTGCAGGACTTTCAGCGCAAGGCACATGATAATCTGGCGCTGGATCACCATGACAGCCTTGTGTATATCGCGCCGAGCAAGGTCAACCTGAATCTCACACAGGAACGATGGCCGGATATTAAATTTTCCGAAACCCGGGACTACTAAAGTCGAATTCGCACTTCCACAAAAGAAATTTCTGACCAAAGAGTCCGTCGCCTGGGCTCTTTATGACTGGGGGAATTCTGCATTTGCGCTGAGTGTCCTGGCTGTTCTCTTTCCATTGTTCCTGGGATCTTACTGGAGTGCGGGAGATTCGGGCCCTGCGGTTACCTCCAGGCTTGCCTGGGCGACAGCAATCGCCAGTGTCATTGTTTCGCTGCTAGCACCGATCCTTGGTGCGATTGCAGACAGCGGCGGCTATCGCAAACGCTTCCTCTTTGTTCTGACCATTCTCGGAGCGGTCAGCACTGCGGCGCTGAGTCTTGTGGGTCTTGGCGATTGGATATGGGCCCTGGGCCTTTTCGTAATGGCATCCATTGGCTACTACAGTGCTGCGGTCTTCTACGACTCGTTGATCATTGACGTAAGTCATCCGCGTTACTACAGCCTTATTTCATCGCTCGGGCTATCACTGGGCTATTTCGGCGGGGCATTTTTGTTGAGCCTCCACGTCTGGATGATGTACACGCCAGAGAACTTCGGATTTTCTGACCCTACTGGCGTTGTTAAATTTGCGTTTGTATCCGTTGGCGCTTGGTGGCTCATATTCCTGTTGCCGATCATGCTGGTAGTCCGCGAATCGAAATCAGCGGCCGTGGCGCGGGGCAGCGCAATGCGTACAGCCTATGGTGCGTTGAAAGAAACATTCGTTAAGATTAAAAGCTACCGCAACATTTACCTGTTCCTGACTGCCTACTGGTTGTATATCGGCGGTGTGTTCACGGTCATCTTCATGGCCGTCAATTTTGGTCAAAGGCTGGGATTTGCGGACAAAGATCTCGTCACCGCATTGATGATTACAAACTACGTCGGATTTCCGGCAACGCTATTGTTCGGCTTGATGGCGCACTATTTTGGCACCAAAAGGTCGATTTATGTCGGTCTGACAGTCTACATCGTCGTTGTTTGCTGGGCGGTGTTCCTGAAGGATGTGCGGCAGTTCTATATGATGTCGATCACGATAGGGATGGTGCAGGGTGGTGTACAGAGCATCAGTCGGTCGTTGTACGCGGCGTTGATTCCTGCGAATCTGTCGGGAGAGTTTTTTGGCTTCTACAACATGCTGACCAAATTTGCCCATATTCTCGGCCCGGTTCTAATAGGCCTTGTCGCTATCTTCACTGACGAGCCTAAATTTATCCTCATTGCCGTTCTGCCGATGTTTGTACTTGGTGCAATCCTGTTGGCGCGCGTGCAGGCGCCGCAGCGTGCGAGCTGAATTGACTCGCCTACGCGCGTCTAATGAACTCTCTGACTGCCGAATTCAGTTTGTGGATCGAAGTGATTTCCGGCGGGCCATAGCGGGCATCCAGGTAGAGAGACGTAACCTGACTGGCGTGCGCGGATACTTCCGATCTTTCGGTGCCGAGTCTTAATGCGTAACTCAGTGGCGTCTCGCCTTGGTCAGGATCGACGCCGGTTGATTCAGTGAATTTTCGATAGAGTTGTGCCGCTTTGTCTTTTGGCGGTGGTCGATAGCGCAGCATTAACAACATACTGATAATGGTGACGAGCACAACGAGGATCGTGACAAGAGTCAGTATCATCTTTCGCCAGTCGGGTTCTTCCATACCAAGCCACTCCATGAAGCGGTTCTGATTGTCCGGGCCATAAGCGAGAATCCACTCGTTCCATTTGGTGTTCAGCGCATCCCAGGTCATTGTTATCTGGTAAAGCCATTCAGACGGAGCAGTCAGGCCCCAGGCAGCACCGACTCCATCCAGCATCGCGCCATAGCGGCCTTCTTCAATCCTCTCCGGCGCGACAGCGGCAGTGGGATCTACCCGGTACCAGCCTCGCCCGGGCAGCCAGACTTCGGTCCACGCATGTGCATCTGCTTGCCGCACGATCATATATTCGCCCATCGGATTCATCTCGCCGCCCTGGTACCCCAGAACGATACGAGACGGAATGCCGGCCGCACGCATCATGACCGCGAATGCCGAGGCATAGTGTTCGCAAAATCCGCGCTTCGTATCGAACAGGAATCGATCAACCGGATTGTTGCCAAGCGCCGGAGGTTCGAGCGTGTAGAAGAACTCCTCGTTATTGAATTTCTTCAGAACCTGATTGATAAAGTCTTCGGCGGAGCCCGCAGTCTCACGCATGTTGCGCGATATTTCCTGCGTTCGCGGGTTCGAATTTTCAGGGAGCGCCAAATAGTATTGCCGTGCAGTCATTCCGAGTTCGTTGTTCAGTCGAAAGTCGGTATGCGAGACGGCGTTGTAGCTGATGCGCTGATCAATCGGCTGGATACGTGCGAGCTGCTGTTGTCTCGCCATGAAGGTCCGATCGAGATCGGTGTCATAAGGAACGTCAAGTGCGAAAACCCAGTGCTGTCGGGTTGGTTCCATCGTCACCTGGTAGGAAATTGGATCACCCAGGTATTCAACGTCATCCCGCGGTCTTGACCCCATCGCCGGGTCGTTTCCGGACCAGGTTCGACCGTTGAAGCGGTGCAGAACAAGCCCGCGCCAATAACGTTTGTAAGGTGGAGGTACTTCGCCGTCGAACGAAACCCGAAACGCGACGGCATTGGAAAGTGACAATGAACTTACATCTCCCGGACTCATTTGATCGCTCAGTCCGGATGTAGCGGAGCTTGTATCAATAGGCACTGCCCAGAACGGGGTGGCGATGCGGGGAAAGAAAATCCACATGGCAATCATTAACGGCGCGGAGTAAGCGATTAGCCTGGCGCCCGTTCCAAGGCTTTGACGGACACTGATTTTCCGGGCGTCCGACATCCGGAGCCACGCCGTCATCGTGAAAAGCACGCCGGCGAAGAGGTAAGGAAGAGACCACAGGTACTGTTCTCTCAACAACGAAGACATGATGAGGAAGATCGAGATGAACAACAATACGAACTGGTCGCGCCTCTGTTTTGTCTCAAGGAGTTTCAATGCGGCCATTACTGCTAGTAACGCTGACCCCGGACCAACTCCGCTAACAGACTCGTAGGATGCAAGCACGCCGATGAAACAAAGCAGCGCCAGGATTATGCGTATCCATGCCGGCGGGAGTCGCCACCTTTTGCGCTCAACCTGCAATCGCCAGGCGCAGCATCCCAGGAAAATAACGGTCACCCATGCCGGGAGAAATTGCAGGTGTGGCAAAACAGAGAATGCGAGGGCCCCCAGCGTCCACGGCAAGCTGTTCAATAAAGAGCCGTCTGTGCCAGTACGTTTGCTCATGGCGTACCGCCGGATTCGTTTGTGTCCTGCAAGTCAAAAAATGCCAGGGTTTCGAGGCAGCGATGACGGTGTGCCTCTCCGTGAGCAGGATTGAATTCGTTTCCCTGTATCCGCAACCCATAGTCGCGCTGGGTTCGATCAGCGTCAACGATCCAGCGGGTCAGAACGGAAAGACGTTTTTCGACATCCTCTACAGGGACCTGGTCAAAATCAAACCATTGACTGCTGGTGTCAGCACCCGAAAATTGTTTGGAGAGCAGATCACCGGTACGTGCAAAGGCTTTCCAGGCGACGTGCCGCGGTGAATCGCCTTCGTGGTATCTGCGCAAGCCGGCGAAATCCTCTTCCCCGCGGGCGTCGTGTTGTCGGTGTCCATGGGCAGATTGCGTTGGCGGTGCGTCGGGTACCTTGTCGGCCGGCTTGGGATAGACCATGCCGGTCAAATCCATATGCAGCCACGCCCATGCCCTGAACAGCTCAAACGGAAATAACGTTCTTACGCCAAACCGGTCGAGCCGAACCCGGCCGCGTCGCTCTGTCGGGATTTCCAGGTAGAAAACCCTGCTCTCGCCAGGTTCAAGGTCATCGATGCGGCTTTTTATTCCTTCAACGTAGAGCTGCAAGTTTGGGCGACGGTTTTTCGAGTGGTTGGTGATCGCGATTCTGAATTCTGCGGCCTGTCCCGCGAAAACCGGATCAACACCGGCGAATGAGATTTCGAGCCCGACAAGGTTGCGTTGGCACTGGTGCATCGCAACAAAACCGATTCCGGCAAGAAGGAATGTCAGGACAAAAGACAGGTTGTTGTTGTAATTCATTGAGCCCAGCAGCATTGTGAGTGCCATGAGTCCAAAAATGAGCCCAATGCCGGTCGGTAGTATGTATATACGCCGCGATTCGAGTCTTGTTAGCGGCTTGTCTGTTCCCTGACGTTTCCTCGCCCAGCGCCTGACTCTGTCCTGCGCCGCACGGCGGTAGGTCGAGGCTCTGAGAAAATCAGGGTATAGAGACGTTATCGAGGACATGTCGGCTAAGCTCTGCCGGCATCCGATAGGCGGAGTTACTCGCAGGCTTCAACCGATGCCCCGCTACAGACGTAAATACGGCCTGAACGTCGTCAGGAAACACACCGGAGTGTTGTTCTATGAACGCATGCGCTCGGGCGGCAGCTACAAGGGCCAAAGAGCCGCGAGGCGACAAACCCGTTTCAATGTCGGGTGACTCACGCGTAAATCTGACCAGTGCCTGGATATAGTCAACCAGCGGTTCGGTCATATGAACCTTGGTCGCCGATTTCTGCAGCGCGACAAGCACTTCCGGTGTCAGCGATGGCGCTACTTCCACCAGCATTTCGCGTCGGTCGGTTCCGGTCAGCAATGCACGCTCGTTCTCTTCGTTGGGATAACCAAGTTCAAGTCGCATCAGGAAGCGGTCGAGTTGAGATTCCGGAAGCGGAAAAGTGCCGATCTGGTCAGACGGATTCTGTGTCGCGACCACGAAGTAGGGTGACGGCAGGGCATGCGTTTTGCCATCGACAGAAACCTGCTTTTCTTCCATTGCCTCAAGCAGTGCGCTTTGCGCTTTCGGCGTAGCCCGATTCACCTCATCCGCGAGAACAAGTTGAGCAAAGACCGGTCCGGGTTGGAATTCGAATTGCCCGCTTTCCTGTCTGAAAATTGATACGCCCACGATGTCGGCCGGCAGCAAATCACTGGTGAACTGAATGCGCTGGAAGCTCAGCCCGAGTACACGAGCCAGGGATTGCGCAAGGATCGTCTTGCCAAGGCCGGGCAGGTCCTCAATTAACAGATGGCCACGAGCAAGCAAGCAGGCGAGGGCGAGCGATATTTCTGCATCCTTGCCCAGAATAATGCTGTTGAGAGAGTCTCGCGCGGCATCAAGGGCAGCTCTGGGCTTGTCGCCGCCCAGTGGCAGTTTCTCCAGGGTGTTTCCCTGCTGCATCTGTCACTCCCTTAGCCTTGGTTAATTGTGACCAATAGTCGCCAATAGCAGACCGCATTGCATCCCGAACAAGCCAGGATTGTGACCCAATCCTCAAATTGGAACTAGTTCAGACTGTCGAGTTTGGCTATTTGCTCGTCGAGTTGCGCGATCTGTTGTCTGAACTCCGCAACCCGCTCCCTTTCCTGTGTGACCACAGCTTCGGGTGCATTGTTCACAAAACTCTCGTTGGCGAGTTTGGCCAGCGCTTTGGACAGGTCAGTGTCCGCCTTGTCGCGCTGTTTTCCAAGCCTGCTTTTCTCAGCCGCAACATCAATTAGTCCCGCCATTGGGACCAGCAACCGCATATTGTTCAGCAAAGCTGTCGCAGACGCAGGGGCTTCTTCACCGTCCCCGAGTGGGTGGACAGACTCGACTCTCCCGACTCGTTTCAGTAACAGGTTGTTGCGCTCCGCAAACAGCCGATCGCGCTCGGTCGACTGTTCGAGAAGAACCGGTAGTGATTTGCCTGGGGAAATATCCATCTCACCCCTGATCTGCCTTATTCCCAGGATGAATTGCATGACCCACTCAAGCTCTGCTTCTGCCTCGGTGTCGCTGAGATCGGGATCCGTTTCCGGATAGGGTCGTAACATGATTGTTTCACCCTCAATGCCGGCCCGCGGCGCAACAGTCGCCCAGATTTCATCGGTGACGAACGGCATGAGTGGATGCAACATCCGGAGAATGGACTCGAGGGTTTCGATGAGCGTTCGCCGGGTGCCACGTTTTTGTTCTTCAGATGTGTCGTCGGATTGCAGCACGGGCTTCGAAAGTTCGAGATACCAGTCACAGAACTCATGCCAGGTAAACTCGTAAATGGCTTGTGCCGCGAGATCGAGACGGTAACTTTTCATACAGTCATGTAGCGATGACACCGTGACCTGCATGCGTGAACGTATCCAGCGATCGGCAGTGCTGAATTCCACGGGGCCGTCATCGAGTTCCTCGGTATTCATCAGGACATAGCGCGATGCGTTCCAAAGTTTGTTACAGAAATTCTTGTAACCTTCGATGCGACCAAGATCAAAACGGATATCGCGCCCGGTCGTGGCAAGTGACGCGAATGTGAAGCGGAGCGCATCCGCGCCGAATTCTTCGATTCCGTCGGGAAACTGGCGTCTTGTGGCCTCTTCAATTTTCGGTTTCAGATGCGTCTGCATCAGTCCGGTTGTTCTTTTTTCCAGCAAGGCTTCAAGACTGACGCCATCGATCAGGTCGAGAGGGTCAAGGACGTTGCCCTTCGACTTCGACATTTTCTGACCGTCCGGGTCCCGGATCAGCCCGTGGATGTAAACCTCATGAAACGGCACGTCGTCCATGAATTTAAGACCCATCATGATCATCCTGGCTACCCAGAAGAAAATGATGTCGAAACCGGTGACCAGGACGTTACCCGGATAGAACGTTTTCAACGAGTCGGTGTTTTCCGGCCAGCCTTGCGTGCTGAAAGGCCAAAGTGCTGAAGAGAACCAGGTGTCGAGCACATCTTCATCCTGGCGGAGTACAACGGAGTCATCCACGCCATTTTTCTCGCGTGCCTCCTCCTCGCTGCGACCGACATAGATATTCCCGTCGTCGTCGTACCAGGCAGGGATTCGATGGCCCCACCAAAGCTGTCGGCTAATGCACCAGTCCTGGATGTTGTACATCCAGTCGAAGTAGGTTTTCGACCAGTTCTCCGGTACGAAACGAATCCGGCCATCTTTGACTGCCTCGATAGCAGGGTCTGCAAGCGGTTGAATTCTGACGTACCACTGGTCTGTCAGGTACGGCTCTACAACTGCGCCACTGCGGTCACCACGCGGCAGCTTTTGTTCGTAGTCGTCGACCTTTTCCAGCAAACCGAGTCCGTCAAATGCCGCAACAATCTTCTTGCGCGCATCGAACCGATCGAGACCGCGATAGGCCTCAGGCACTGAATCATTCATCGCCGCGTTGTCGGTCAGAATATTGATGACAGGCAGGTCATGACGTTTGCCGATCTCATAATCGTTAAAGTCGTGTGCCGGGGTGATTTTGACGCAACCAGTACCAAATTCGGGGTCTACATAGTCATCAGCAATGACGGGGATTCGCCGGCCAACCAGCGGTAAAATTATTTCCTGGCCAACAAGATGTTTGTAGCGTTCGTCTTCCGGGTGAACAGCCACAGCGGTGTCGCCCAACATTGTTTCAGGTCGGGTCGTAGCGACCACCAGCTGGCCTTCACCTGACGCCAACGGGTAGCGGAAGTGCCAGAGATTTCCCGGCTCATCGTTTTGCAGTACTTCAAGGTCGGACAGTGCGGTGTGAAGGACCGGGTCCCAGTTGACGAGACGTTTGCCGCGATAGATGAGGCCTTCGTCATAGAGCTGAACAAAGACTTCCATGACGGCCGCCGACAAATCGTCATCCATCGTGAACCGATCACGGTTCCAGTCGACAGATGCACCCATTCGTCGCAGCTGCTGACAAATCTGTCCGCCCGATTCGCCTTTCCACTGCCAGACCCGCTTGACGAACTCCTCTCGGCCGAGGTCGCGACGAGAGGTGCCTTCATTATTGAGTTGGCGCTCAACCACCATCTGGGTTGCGATACCGGCATGGTCCATACCTGGCTGCCACAGTGTGTTTCTGCCAGTCATTCGGTGATAGCGCGTCAGGGCATCCATGATCGTGTCCTGGAATGCATGCCCCATATGCAAGGTGCCCGTCACGTTTGGCGGAGGAATGACGATGCAATACGGTTCGCCGTCACCTGCCGGGGCGAACCAGCCATTGTCTTCCCAGCGTTGATACTGGCGCTGCTCGATTTCTTTGGGGCGGTATGACTTGTCCATGAAAAACTTAGGCCGGGCTCAGAGTTAGGGTGCAGGTCAGCGAAATGCCTGCATTCAGTTAAAGGTTATGGGTTTCGAGTGTATGTCCCTGCTCACGATAATCAACAAAGCGTTGGCGGCTTTGAGTTTTGCAATCTTCATCCGAAGTTACAACTTCCGCAACTCGTGGAAAAGAACCCGCCAGTTCCGGAACGGTGTCGCCCAGGTTGATTAGCAAATCGCAGTTTCCGGCAGGGACGTCGTTGCATCCGATAGTGATCGGAGAATCCGGGTCTCCTGTGGAAGACCCGAGTATCTCGTGTGGGACAAAGCTTCCATCACGAAAAGTCCATAGGAGGTCATCCAGCTTGTGCGCACTGTCGTCGCTTGCGACGTGAATGTGCACGCGATTCTCGAGTCGATAGGCTTTTTCCGCGAGTCGGCAGGCAAACTGCTGTCGCGCCAGATCCCCACCGGCCTTCAGTATGTAGAAGTCGACTCTGGACACGATCAGGGAATTGCGCGAGCGCGCTGCAGAACGAATTCAGAGAGCATTGGTACCGGTCGACCGGTGCTGCCTTTGGCACCGCCGGAACGCCAGGCAGTGCCCGCGATGTCCAGATGCGCCCAATTCATGCCATCTGCAAATTTGCTCAGGAAGCACGCTGCCGTAACAGCTCCACCGTCGCGGCCGCCCACGTTTGCAAAATCTGCAAAGTTGCTTTTGAGCTGGCGCTCATATTCGTCAGCAATCGGCATATGCCATCCGCGGTCGTCAGCTGCTATTCCGGCCGACGTGATTTCACCGGCCAGCTTGTCGTTCGGGCTCATCACAGCCGTTCGGTGATGCCCAAGTGCAATTACACAGGCTCCGGTCAGCGTTGCTACATCTATGATTACTTCGGGCTTGAATCGCTTGGAATAGGTGAGGGCGTCGCATAGTACAAGGCGGCCTTCCGCATCAGTATTGAGTACTTCGATGGTCTTGCCGGACATGCTCTTGATGATATCGCCCGGGCGGGTGGCCGTACCACTTGGCAGGTTCTCACAGGCAGGAACGACAACATTCAAATTGACAGGTAGTTTCAGTTTGGCAATTACAGACATCGTCGCAATAACTGAGGCGGCACCGCACATGTCAAATTTCATCTCATCCATGCCGGGGCCCGGCTTTAACGAGATTCCGCCCGCATCGAAGGTGATTCCTTTGCCGACCAGTACGATGGGCTTGTCGCGCCCGGCGCCTTTGTACTGCATCAGGATCAGTTTGGCTGGCAACGTCGTGCCGGCAGTGACAGAAAGAAACGAATGCATGCCGAGGCGCTTTATTTCGGCTTCACCAAGTATTCGCGTCGTCACGTTCTTGTGTTGTCGGCCGATTTTTTGTGCGGTCCTTGCAAGGTATGCGGGTGTGCAGATATTGGGCGGCAGGTTGCCGAGATCTTTCGCCAGGGACATGCCCTCTACAATTGCTTGCCCGTGTTCAGCGCCGCGTAACGCCTTGTTGGCGTCGCTTCGTGACCCTGCGGCAACGCCGATTTTCTTCAAGGGCGTGGCTCGCGAATGCCCGCCGCTTTTGGTTTCGGTGAACTTGTACAGCGCATCGCCGATAGTTTCCGCTGTATATCGGGCAAGATAGTAGGCACCGGTGTCGCCAACGTTCTCGAGACCGAGGTAGCTGACAACATCCTTGATTTTGCCGTTCTTTAGTAAGTTTGCAGCGGCCCTGATTGCGCCGCGAAACTGGCTGACGCCAAGCTTGCTCATCTTGCCGAGGCCAACGACGAGGACTCGTTGGGCTCGAACGCCGGGGACTGATGTCAGCATCAGGCTGGTACCCGGCATTCCGGAAATGTCACCCTGCTTGATGAGTTTGCTGAGGTGCCCTTTGCTGGCCGCGTCGATTTCCGCCGCCGCCTGGCCGGCAATGCCGTTTTCATATACACCAACAACGACGCAGTCGCTTTGACGACGGTGCGCTGCACTTGTGGTTGTGAACATTTCCATACGCAAGTAACTCCTACCTCGGTCCAGGTCGGCCGCATTCGCCCACGCGCCAGCGACATTTCTGTCGTGGAAAAAATCTGCTGGAGGCTCCGACCTTTGATTATTGTTGATGGTCGCCGGGAGTCATATGACTCAGGGACTGTCCCGGACAAATCAAAACCGGTAGTCTACCCGATCCGATTGAACATGGGGTATTTCCAGCAGTCAAATGCCAGGGAAATCACCGATATAGCAATGTTTCGCATTCTCGATCGATACATATTTCGTGAAATCGCCCAATCCTGGCTGGCGGTCACAATGGTGTTGCTCGCGATACTCCTCACCAACCAGTTCGCACGAGTTCTCGGCGACGTTGCGAAGGACAAACTGCCGAAAGACGCTATTTTCCAGATCATCGGCCTTACCGCACTGCAATACCTGACCATCCTGGTTCCAATTGGCCTGTTTTTGTCGATTATGCTTGCGCTCGGTCGTCTCTATCGTGACAGTGAAATGCCGGCAATGATGGCGTGTGGCGTGGGTGCTGCAGATATCTATCGCCCCCTGTCCTGGTTGTTAATTCCCCTGACGTTGATGGTCGGTTTTCTGACAATGGAAGTTGCACCGATGGCGTTAACTGAAATTGAGCGAATTGGTGTTGAAGCCCGGCGGCAGGCGGACCTTTCCAGTATTGAGCCGGGCCGGTTTACAACCGCCCGTGAAGGCGGCGTTGTCTATGCAGAAGACGTCGTTGGTCCCGGTTCTGTTGAGAATGTGTTCCTGCAGCAGCAGACCGACGATGGGATTGAGGTCGTTATCGCCGAGCGGGGCGAGCAGGTTGAGTCTGACGATCCGAATACCCGGTTTTTTGTCCTTTATAATGGGCGACGATACGAAGGTATACCTGGCACGTCGGAATTTCGGGTTATGGAATTTGCCGAACACGGTATTCCGTATCGCTTGCCGAACGTGGAAAATCCGGAGCTTGAGCCGCGTGCTATGAAGACGTCGGATCTCATTTTGGCGACAGCCGCAGAGGAGGTCGCAGAATTGCACTGGCGGATAGGAATTCCGCTTGCGACCCTGATCCTTGCGATTCTGGCTGTGCCACTCAGTCGCAGCCAGCCACGACAAGGTCGATATGGGCGGCTGGCTATCGGCCTGCTGGTCTTCATAATTTACTTCAACCTTTTGAGTGCGGGCAAGGCATGGCTCGAACAGGGTCGTGTCCCGGCGGCGGTGGGACTTTGGTGGGTCCACGGGCTGATGTTGTCGTTCGCATTTGCCATGTTGGCAATTCAGAACGGACTTCATCGAAGAATTTTTTCCAGCAGGGCACGGGCGTGAGTTTGCTATCGACATACCTGATGCGCGTTATCCTGTCGAGCACCATGCTGGTCATGCTCGTATTACTTGCACTCGCAGGACTTTTCGAGTTCATCGGGCAACTGGACTCGACCCAGGGGAATTATCAAATTCCGCAAGCGCTTTTGTACGCATTACTTCGTTTGCCGCAATTGTCATTCGAAATGCTACCGATTGCCTCATTGATCGGCGGCTTACTCGGGCTTGGGTCGCTGGCCAATAACAGCGAGCTCGTAGTTATGCGAACGGCTGGACTTTCTGTTAGTCGACTTGCCGGCATGGTGGCGATCTCAGGCTTTGTTTTAATGGTTATCACAGCTCTTGTTGGCGAATTTATTGGGCCGCCGCTTGACTATTTCGCACGCACAATGCGTGACGAAGCGCGTTACGAACAGGAAGATCGAGATATTGGCAATGCGGCCTGGGTAAAAGATGGGCCGGTCATCCTGCACCTTGAACGGATTAATGCCGAGTTCGAGTTTGGCGCGTTGTACATGTTTCGTTTTAATGATGACCACTCGCTTAAGTCAATCGCGCGCGCCGAAAATGCCGGAATCGATGACGCCGACAATTGGATACTCGAGAACTTCAAGGAGACTCGCTTCGCCGATGATTCAGTACAGGTCGTCGAGTCTTCTGTCGCCGTGGAATCGTTCGATCTTGATGGCGACATGTTGGGAATTACGCTCGTCAAACCGGTGAGCCTGTCGGCACGTGGCCTGATGAGTTATATCAACTACCTGAATAGAAACGAACTGGACGCGCAAAAATATGAAACCGAGTTGTGGTCGCGGGTAGCGAGAACGGTCACTGTAATTATCATGCCGGTGCTGTCGCTCGCTTTCGTTTTCGGCTCTTTGCGCTCGGCAGGGTCGGGCGGTCGTCTGATGCTCGGCGTGCTAATTGGACTTGCTTATTTCCTGGCGAGCGAGATGACCGCGAATTCGGGCCAGGTATTTAAATTGAATCCCGCAATTGTTACGTGGCTCCCCTCGATTGCACTATTGTTCGTAACCGGGTTTGCGTTGACTCGAGTTCGCTAACTTAACTTTGGGTACGTTCATTTAGTCATCGTCTTTCGGGTAATAACGTAGCCGCGTACCGGATACACGGTCGTGCCAGGTGAGTCCCTCGGGATCCCACAACTGCCACCAAAAGCCGAGACCCAGCGGGAGCCAGGAAAGAATTGCGGCTGCGAAACGAATTGACGCAACCATTATTCCGGGCCGCTCACCGGCCACGGTTTCTAACTGCAAACGCCAGGTCTGCATGCCAAGCGTGCGGCCGGCGCGAGTCCAGAAGCCGACAAAGAAAATCCATGCCACGACGATAATGACCGCCTGGTAAAGCGGTTCGCCTGTCTCGACCGGTTCGCCACCGCGCACGGCAACGAAAGGCAGGGTTGCCAGGAACATCAATGCGATGACGAGGAGGCCGTCATAAATAATTGCGCCGATCCGCCGGCCGAGTGGGGCATTACGCATGTGAGTGCATTTCCTTGGCGCGTCGTCTGTAGTCTCTGCCCAACCAAAGCGATACGCCGGCCCAGATGGCAGCAAATGGGAGCATGAAAACAGAGGTTCCCGCCATGCCGAAGCCGGTGAGCAGGAATCGAATCGACCATGTACCGATAACGTCACCGCCGCGGTAGACCACTGTGTCGATAAAGTTTTTCACTTTGTACTTTTCCTCCGGGGTGACAACTGAATAAAGCATATCCGAGGTCGGTTTGCTGAACCCGAAGCCCATTGAGCGCCGTGCGACGGTCAGGATCGCGACAAAAGCAAGGGTGGGTTCGAGCGCCAGGACTGCGAATCCCACAATGGAAATAATGGGCATCATCGAAAGCGTAATGCCGATGCCCAGGCGTGATACGGATTGTTTGACAACAACAAGCTGCAATATCAATGCAATTGCGTTGGTCGCATTGTTAACATCTGAAAAAAACCGGGTTCGTTCGTTAGCGTTGGCGAATGCGTCCTGTGCGAGTTCGGCGGTGAACATGTAAAGAGCGGTACCCAGGAGGCTGGCAATTATCGATTTCGCAGCAATGGCCAGAAAATATGGCGACCGAAAGACGTGTGTGATTCCGGCAAACGGACTGCCACCTAGCGGTCTCTCACTAACCACCGAGGCGCCGTCCGAATCATTTCCGAACAACTCCACCCAGTGTCGCAGCCGGTATATGCAGTAAATGGAAATCAGAAGCAACGTCGCGGAGAACGGAAAGAGATTTTCGAAGCCGATGGGTACCACGAGCGCGCGTGTTGCGAGTCCGCCCAGCAATGCGCCAATGCTACCGCCCGCGGTGATCATTCCGAATAGTCGTCTTGCCTGCTCTCGCGTGAAGAGGTCGGCCATGAAGCTCCAGAATACGGAGACGACAAACAGGTTGAACACACTGATCCAGACGAAAAACACCCGTCCGAGCCAGACGTAGTCAAGGTCGCTGCCGATAAAGTACGTAAACAGCGCCCAGAAA
>CAJQPR010000073.1 GCA_905480255.1 uncultured Woeseiaceae bacterium
AACGGCACTGAACTCTTAAAGAGAGGTAAAGAACAATGTCCAGCGAAGCTGAAGCCGTATCAACCCAGATACAAGACGCCGCGAGCCCGGCCCCTGCCGCTGCTCCGGAAACCAAAAGCATGTCTATTATCGTGACCAAAGGAAGCCTCGACTGGGCCTATCCGCCCTTCATACTCGCGACCACTGCGGCCGCGATGGGCTTGCCGGTAACGATGTTTTTCACCTTTTACGGCCTGCCACTGCTATTCAAGAAGCTGGACCTGCAGGTGACCGCAGCAGGCAACACCGCGATGAAGATGCCAATGATGGGTGGTCATATAGGATTGCCAAACCTGGTGACGGCGATTCCAGGTGTCGATGCCGCTTGCTCGGTAATGATGAAGAACCTGATCAAAAAGAAAGGCGTTGCTTCGATCGACGACCTGCGTGACATGGCCGTTGAAGTTGACGTTCGCATGATTGCCTGCCAGATGACGCTGGATCTGTTCGAATATTCGAAAGACGACATGATCGACGGCATTGAAATTGGCGGCGCAGCAACTTATATCGAGTGCGCAACCCAATCCGACATTAATCTTTTCATTTGATCCTGACAGCAGAATCTTTCATTCGGAGCAACCAAGAAATGGCTGACCATACTCTCGACGCGAAAGGGCTGAACTGCCCGTTGCCAATACTCAAAGCCAGGAAGGCACTAAAAGAAGTGCCAGCCGACGGAATACTCGAAATCCTCGCAACAGACCCTGGTTCCGTTGCCGACTTCGAGGCTTTTTGTCGCCAGACCGGCAACGAACTGATGGAACATTCGGTAGACGATTCCGTTTATCGCTTTCTGATTAAGCACACGGGCTCGTAGCTCCAAAAACTCAGGCGCTAAGGCTGATCTCTTAGCGCCGGTTTTTGGCGATACCGCCTACGCTGATCAAGGTAGTACCGTTCCATGACCGCTCTCCTTTCAGTCTTTTCGACACCATTGTCGGTGGCGTCGCTATCCCTTTGATTCAGCTTTTGTATTGAGGCACAAACCGGAGTAAGGCCGTGTCAGACAAAAAACGTGGGATTCACAAGCTCTACGCAGAAGATCCGATCAAAGCTGACGATCTTGTCTGGGGCCGGAAACAGGATCCCGTAACGCGACGTGGCTTTCTGAAAGGAAGTGGCCTTACCGCGATGTCTGTGGCGGTCGGCGCATCAATTCCGTTCGCGCACCTGATGCCAGGCGGACTTATTCCGGCAGCGCTGGCGCAATCGGGCCAAAATTTTCAGATCCCCGGCAAGGAAGGCCTTGTCGTTCTTAATGACAGGCCAGTGAACGCCGAAACTCCTGCGCATCTTCTTGATGATCGGATTACGCCGGCAAAACACCTGTTTGTGCGCAATAACGGTACGCCTCCGTCAATTGCCAACATTGATCCGGACACATGGATACTGGAGTTTGGCGGCGAGTCGGCCGAGCAATCCATATCGTTCACGGTGTCCGAACTGAAACAGCGGTTCAAACATTACACCTATCAATTACAGCTCGAATGTGGCGGCAATGGTCGCAGCGAATTCGTGCCTCCTGCTTCCGGCAACCAGTGGTCAACCGGGGCAATCGGTTGCCCGGAGTGGACTGGCGTTCGCCTGAAGGACGTACTTGATGCTGTGGGTATCAAAAGCGACGCTGTTTACGTCGCTTACTACGGCGCCGATGTTCACCTTAGCGGCGATCCGACAAAGGTCCCCATTTCCCGGGGCGTTCCCATGCACAAAGCTCTGGAGGATGAGACGCTGATTGCCTGGGCAATGAACGGCGAAGATATTCCTCACTTGAACGGTTATCCACTGCGCCTTGTTTGCGCCGGCTGGCCAGCTTCGGTATCCGGCAAATGGCTAAAAAAGATTGTCGTCAGGAACCAGGTGCATGACGGCGCCAAGATGACCGGAACGTCGTATCGGGTGCCTTGCGAAACTGTCGCACCAGGCAGCGAGGTACCGGAAGACGAGCTGTGCATCATTGAGTCTATGCCTGTTAAATCGCTCATTACCTACCCGCAATCCGGAATTGAGCACACCAATGGCGAGGCACTCGTTGTTCGAGGCCATGCCTGGGCCGGCGACTTTGATGTGACCGACGTCTATGTGTCGATTGATTTCGGTGCGACCTGGAAGAAAGCGAAACTCGAGGCCCCGGTTAACCGGTTTGCCTGGCAGCACTTTCAAACTGAAATCGAATTCCCCGAAACCGGTTACTACGAAATTTGGTCGCGCGCGATGGACGGCGCTGGCCGCTCCCAGCCGATGGTTCTACCCGGCTGGAACCCCAAGGGTTACCTGAATAACGCCTGCCATCGGATTGCTGTACAGGTCGCCTGATGAGATATATCAGAGCAACGGTTTCAGGCGTCGCCGCGATACTGATCGCTTCGGTCAGCATGGCCCAGGAACCGGAAATCGACGCCTTTACCGGCTTTAAGAAGACCGGCGACTGGGAACTGGTGCGAGCTAATTGCATCGCTTGTCATTCGACGAAGCTAATTACGCAACAGCGTGGAACTGCCGCACAATGGCTGGCGATGATCCGCTGGATGCAGGCAAAACAGAACCTGTGGCAGTTCGAGCCTCAGATTGAAGACAAGATCGTTGCCTACCTGGCCGAAAATTATCCGCCACAGGACGACCGGCGTCGTGCCGCGATTCCTGCGGACCTGATGCCGCCCAACCCTTTCGCGCCGGAGACGCATCCGGTCCCTGAATGAACTCAACACACGGAGCAATATCATGCTCGTTTCACCCGCCGATCTTGTCGCTGTCGCAAAAGCGACCATTACCGAATGCTCTGTAACTGAAGTTGAACAATGCCTCAGTACCGGCACACTGTTGATCGACATACGTGAGCCTGACGAATTTCGAAAAGGCCACATTACCGGCGCGATACACCTGTCAAGAGGCATGCTTGAGTTTGAAATTCACAAGCTCGTGGATTCCGCCAAAACAGACCAGAACCTGGCGAATGATGATCAGCCAATCGTCTTGTATTGCGGGACCGGTGGACGATCCGCGTTGGCCGCTCAATGCCTGGAATCGATAGGCTACAAAAACGTAAGCTCTATGTCCGGCGGCATCGTGGCCTGGGCAGCTGCACATTTGCCACTCGATTTTCCAGCCTGATGGCAGGCGGCAGAACCACGCGCCACCCAAACTTCTTAAGGTCATTTATCTGCAGCTCGCTGCTGAGCCTGAGCGCTTGTGCAAGCGCATCCGATCTGTGCGCAGATGCAGGCGGCGTTACTCTGCAGATTCTCGGTTCCGGCGGGCCGATTGCCGATGATAGCAGGGCGTCATCTGCCTATATCGTTTGGGTTGATGGCGCCTCAAAAGTCCTCGTCGATGCCGGTGGCGGCGCCTTCCTCCGCTTCGGCGAAGCCGGAGCGAGCTTTATTGAGCTGGATCATATTGCGATTAGTCACTTTCATACGGACCACTCGGCTGACCTGGTTACGCTTCTGAAATCCGGCTATTTCTCTGGCAGAGAACGGCCGCTTGTCATCAGTGGGCCTGGCCCGGGTGGGCCATTTCCAGGGGTATCCGGCTACCTGGACAGTACAATCGGCACCGATGGCGCCTACGGCTATCTGTCGGGTTACCTAGACGGCACTGGTGGACTGGTTCGATTAGAAGCGACTACCGTAAATCCGGCTTCCAGAACCGACACCGTCGTTTCCGGGGATAGTGATTCAACCATTCAGATCAAGGCAACCGGCGTACCGCACGGCATTGTTCCGACCATCGCATACAGAGTTCGGGTCGGAGAAAAAGTACTGGTGTTTGCCAGCGACCAGAATGGCAACGATGAGGCATTTGTGGAGTTTGCGCGTGACGCGGATGTGCTGGTCATGCACATGGTGGTTCCTGAAGATGTGTCCGGGGCTGGACGAAACCTGCATGCTCCGCCGAGCAGAATTGGTCAGATTGCGGAAGCGGCCAACGCTCGCACTCTGGTCCTGAGCCATTTCATGGCGAGAAGTCTTCAGGATCTCGGTAGCAATATCGACCTGGTTCGTAGCGAGTTTCATGGCGACATCGTTGTCGCCGAAGACCTCCTGTGCCTCCCGCTAACTGACTAGCTCAGTCGAGATCGGGAAGGCCATGCAACACCAGCCGGTAGTAACTTACCGTGCCGACGACCTTGTCACCTTCCACAACCGGCGCATGACTGATGCCGAAGTTCTCGAATAATCGTGCGCAATAGCGAATTTCCATAGTCGGGCGAACGGTCAGGCACGGTTTAGCCATAATCTCATAAACGCTGACCCGTTCCGGCGCACGATTCTTGGCAATGACTTCCTTGGCGATATCAGAAAAAAGCAGCATGCCGAATTCGTCATGTTCGTCCCGACGCCTAACAATCAGGCTGGTGTCGCCAACCTTTTTCATTAACTTCAGCGCTGACAACACATCCATGTTGCCGTCGACTTCGGTTACGTCCTTGCGCATGCAGTCGCGAATAGGTCCCCAGTTCCGAATGGTCATAGATTTTCCTCCACTATGTTTTCAAGTTCTTTCGCTTGATGCATGATGCCAACGGCGTCTTCGACGTCTATGAGTACTGCTATTCCAGTACCCGGTTTTTCGTCAAATTCGCCAACCTCGGCGATATGCTCAAGAATGTGCCGGCTCAGGTGCTGTTCCACGAGTAGCAGCAACACGTCGCGCTGCGTCGCCAGCGTGAGACCAAAGAAAGTTTTGCTTTCCTTGATGCCCTCGCCACGGGCGTTATTAATCACGGTACACCCGGTAGCACCGGCTTCGCGTGCCGCATACATAATGGAGTCCGTCTTGCTGTCTTCTACGAAGGCAACGATCAGTTTAAAGTGCATTGTATTATTCCCGTTGTTATTCCTGTTTTCTTGAAGCGGATTTGGAACGCCTGTCCCTCAACGCCGAGAGCTGTCCATAGGTGAGCACTGCGATGATCGGAAACAGGCACGCAAAGGCCACCAGGCCGAATCCGTCAATCAATGCGCTTCGCCCCGGAACGCGCTCGGCCAGCCCGAGACCGAGTGCCGTCACCAGCGGCACCGTAACAGTCGAGGTGGATACTCCACCGGAGTCGAATGCCAGTGGAATAATCAATTTAGGTGCTGTCATCGTCTGGACGATGACAACCAGGTAACCGGCCGCAATGAAATAGTGCAGCGGCAGGCCGGTGATGATTCGATAGCAACCGAGGCTAACTCCGACACCTACACCGATTGCCACCGCGACACGCAGTCCGACGATGCCAATCGCGCCACCCGATACGCTGTTCGCCTTGATGGACACTGCGATTAGTGACGGCTCCGCCATAGCGGTGCTGAAACCAATGGTGGCGGCGAACAGATAGACCCAGTAGTAATCCTGCCAGGTAAGCTCCGAGGACACGCGGCCAACCGACTCGAAAAGGAAACCTGGGTCGGTAAGCTGCTCTGCCATTAGCCGGCCCAGTGGAAACAGGGTTTGCTCGAGGCCGACGAGAAACAAGCCGAGCCCGATCACGACGAAGATGAAGCCGACGACAATCTGTCGGTAGTTCGACATTTTCTCGCCGATAACAAGCCATTGAAAAATGAACAGAAAGGCGGCTATTGGCAACACGTCCAACGCGCTGCCGCCAATGAACTTCAATGTGTCGACGACAAGTTCCATCAGACGACGATGCCGTAAACAAGCACAAACAGGATCGGCGTAAGGGACGCAAACGCAATAAGCCCGAATCCGTCCAGCATCGGATTTCTGCCTTTCAGGGAGCTGGCAAGGCCGACGCCCAGGGCCGTAACCAGCGGCACGGTGACTGTCGATGTCGTTACTCCGCCGGAATCATAGGCAATGCCGATGATTTCGGGCGGCGCAAAATTGCTCAGCACGACGACCAGCACGTACCCGCCGATAATCAGCATGGGCAGGGACCAATCGGCAATAATCCGGAACACACCAAGTATCAGCGCAAAGCCGACGGCAAGAGCGACCGTCATACGAAGACCAAAGGCATAGTCATCTATCGCGTCCTGCGTGTTGGCAATGACATCGGCGCTTGCCGCAACGGATGCCGCCTCGGCGGCCACCGCAATCAGAGCGGGTTCTGCAACGGTGGTGCCAAAGCCCAGTAAAAACGCGAATACGATGAGCCAGAAAACACTGCCTTTGGTGGCCAGCGAATTGGCCAGACCCTCACCGATTGGGAACAAAGCAAGCCGCAAGCCGAAAATAAAGAATGCGAGACCGGCTACGACCATCAGTCCGCCCGCAACGAGCGTCACAAGCCCCTCGACCGGTTGCCGAATGACTAACAACTGAAATACACCTATTACGATGACGATAGGCAGCAGATCCCGCAGGCTGTTAACTGCGTCGCGAAATAATGCCTGGAGTGATGCTTTCAAATATGTGCGGCCTGTATCCCGTGCGAAGTTTAGCTACACGGTATGCGAAAGACAAAAAAGGCCTGCCATCATCAGCGAATCTTGTACTGGCCCCGCAAAACCTGGACCTGTAAAGGTGGTCAGAAGGTTACTAAGGACATACGCTCACAGTAACCTGATCAACCGAAGTGCCTGCGGGCAATCAGGTTATGTCTCCGCCTCAGCCCTTTGTCGCGTCTGGCTCTAAAGGCTCAAGTCGAAACTGAAACATCCTGCAAGTCTTGATCTGCGGTACATTCTCCGAGCGCGGAATCGCTTTGAACCAGGATATCTTGACGGCTTCACGAACTGGCCGCTCAAAGAATTTGTGGTCGCTGTGGCGGACTGCGATGTTGTACGGCCTGCCGCCGCGAGTAACGTAAAAACAAACTTGAACGTCACCCTCTAACTGTTCGAGCCACGCTTGTCGGGGATACTCCGGAATCACCGTTTGCACCGGGTCCCGAGTGCGGTCGTCACCAGAGCCGGGGCCGTCAATGGTATCGATTGTTGCGACCTTGCCCTGTGCTAGCCCACTACCACCAACCAGGAGCAGCAGGACCGTTAAAGCCGGCTTATTCATTGTCCACTTCGACAACCGCGGCGCCGCCGCGATCGTCCACGGTAATAACGGGGGTAACAGGATGCTTCGCGTGAAGAAGCATCTGGCGAACCATCTTAGTCGTACCAGAGCGTGGGTGCAGCTCATCGCACTTCGCAAGGTCCGCTTCCGCTTCATCAAAGCGGCGCTGCAGTACATAGATCAATGCCCGATTGTTGTAGACCCGCCAGCTCTTATCGCTGAGCTCCAGTGCGTCGTTGCAATACTGGAGCGCCTGATCGAGCTGCTCGAGCATCAGGTAGCCTGCACAGAGATTCGACAATCCGGTGCGCCGCTCTCGCGGAGTGCGCGCTTCTCGCAGACCGGCCAATGTGAGTTCGATACCTTTTTCGACATTGCTTGCGCTCAACGCATTGGCGCCGTCCTGCAATTTGGCATTTTTTGTCGGACCGACCACAACATCGCCATCGCCACTACTTTGGCCGACGGCTGTCGAAGTATTAGCGCACAGGAAAAGCACCGCGAGCGACAATGCCACACGGGCCGAAACGGGAATACCGCTTAATTTGCTTGTCATTCGCTCACTCCCCCGCAACTACGACTGACACCTGACCTTGGACAGAGCATCTCGCTCAATGTTCCCACTTCACTGCGATATTGCGCAAGCGCCAGTCCCGTCTGCATGCACATGGCGCAATGAACCGTGTTGCTGCAGGCGAAAAAAAACGGTGCCGGGCATTTAGCCCGGCACCGCTGTCTTGTCTCGGCCATTACGGCCGATATGTCGCTTGGCGTCAGAGACTAATCTGCAGGCTCAGGCGATAGAAACGACCGACATTGTCGTAAAAGCCATCGTTACCTGTTGCCGTTACGTGCGCAGACGGCAGCTCGTCCAGGAGGTTGTTGATGTTCAGCTGAGCGCTGATTGCATCGGTGAATTGATAGTTGAAACCTGCGTTCCAAATCCACACGTTGTCCTCTCCCGGGATGCTGTAGCGGTCTGGTGCAGCGTCGTTATCCCAGATGCCCTCGCCAATAAAGCGCGGTTGCACGAATGTCGACCACTGATCGCGTGCGTAGCGAACGCGAACGTTGGCTTGCCACTCCGGCGCACCGTTGTTGATTTCACCTTTGAAATCGGTCGTCGCGCCCAGAAGCGTCCGGGTCGATTCAGTGATGTGCTGCAGACTACCATTGATGTCCCACGAACCGCCCAGCGCATCGAATCCATACAGGAGTTCAGATACGTAGGCTTTGTACGTCCGCTGGCCGGCGTTCACGAAGCCGACGCTAAACGCATCAGTTGGCGGCAACTGACCGTCCGCCTCACGCGAAAACTGCGTGCAGAAGGGGTTCGGAAAGGCATCCGCATCGTAACAGGCGTTCATGACCTGGGTCAGCGTAAACTGGGTGATCGCTTCAGCGATATCGAAATCGATATAGTCGAGCGACAACTGCAGTCCATCGGCGAAATTTGGACGCCAGATCAGACCGACCGTCCATGCATCCGCGGTTTCGTTCGACAGGGTGTCATTACCACCCGTCCGGCCCTGAACCGAGGCGTTACGTACCGTGGATACAAATGTCGTTGTATCGATCGGCGGCAAGGCACCGCCACCCGCTTCACAGTTCGCCAGGCGTGCAGCCGGGTTCGGGCCGCTATCGACAAGCGTCGCATCACAGGGATCGGCTGCAAACGAACCGGTGCCCGACAGCGGCAGGAACAGTTCCTGGATTGCCGGAGCACGAACAGAACGCGTGACGTTGCCTCGAAGCTCGACTTGTGCGATCGGCGCGTACCTTAGACCAATAGTCCAGACGTCATCAGTGCCCGCAAAGTCATTGTCAATGTAGCGATAGGCGCCTTCGATATCCAGGGCAGACACCAAGGGGATGTCCATGTCATCTGAAATAAGCGGCGCATAGAACTCGGCGTATATCTCGTCCGATGTGAACGAGCCTGCGACCGGCTGCAGTGCTGTATTACGCCCGTATTGACCCTGCGTAAATCCGGAGGGAGCGAATGCCGACGACTCCGTACGACTCGAGATGCCAAGGTTGACACCCAAACCGCCAGCCGGAAGGTCGAACAGGTTTGCCGTGCCGAAATTGGCTTCCCAGACTTCCTGGTCGATCGTGGAAACCGCCGACTCCAGCACGTTGATGTAGGCAAGCGCTTCGGGGCTCGCCAGGCCCTGGCCGAAGATGTTCAACGGAACACAGTCGTCCCAGATGTTCGACGGCAATGTCGCACCAAATGGATCGGACGGCGGAACAGGGCGACTCGTGGGATCGGCGACTACGCGGCACTGGATGCCGTCAGGGGTGTCAACCGCGTCGAGCGCATAGAAGAACCGTCTGTTGTCGAGATCCTGGTCAGTGGTCGCCATGTCGGACCGGCCACGATTGTAGGAAACGTCCCACGTAAATTCGCGATCGGCGGCCGAGAAGTCGCCACGGAGGCCGAGTACGCCACGTAACATGTTGACCTTGCCATTGGACTGGTTGCCCGGCTGCAGGTCGGTAGACGCGCGATGGAGGTAAAAGTTATCCTGGCCCTGGCTGGTGACGAAATCGGCAGCTTCCTGTGACACGTACGGATGGGTAACCGGGAAGTTCAACGCAAAGGACTGGTCAGCAAAGAATCCTGACTGATACGCTGACTGATTAACGAGCTCAGTCGCTTCTGACTGTGCAGCCCAGACCTCGGCAAAGACTTCCACTTCAGGTGCAATCTCATAACTGGCAAAAGCGGTTGCCAGCGTTCGCTTTAGAGGCGTGTAGAGAGCCGTGACGTCCGGCAGGAACAAGCCTTCGCCGCCAACTGACCAGACCGCGTTCGCGGTTGGTTCGCCAACGTCATAGGGCTGGACTCCGCCGTTGTTGGCGAATTGAGTGTAACTGCCATCAGGCCACGCGCCGATGCCGAAGTTCGGCAGCATCGTGGTACCCGGGGTCAGAATGCCGTTGAGCGAAACGATATTGGCGTATCCGGGTGAAATGAGCCCCAGATCGAAGTCGGGGTCACCCGTTTCGCGGAACTGCCAGCCTTCAGCCAGGTGCGGCATGTCTGCTTCGATCATACCTTCACGATCAGAATGCTCGACAGCCAGTGTCAGGTTGCCCCGACCATCGGCCGAGTTAGCACCCCACGCTACCGAGAAGACTGTCTCTTCCATCTGGCTCGCATCCGAGATGCCATAAGATGACCGGACATCGAAACCCTCGAAATCTGACTTCATGATGACATTGACAGTACCCGCGATCGCGTCCGCACCATAAATCGGTGCGCCACCAATCGAGATTGTCTCAATGCGATCGACGAGAACGGTCGGGATCATGTTGAGGTCAACCTGGGCGCCGGCGTTCGCGCCAATGGCGAGAGACGGCGAGTTACCTGCAACGAAACGGCGACCATTAACCAGGGTCAAAGTGCGCTGCGAACCCAGGCCATACAGGTTTACGAAGCTCTGGCCGACGGACTGCGAAGCCTGTGTGCCTTGCGTCGAATTACCCGGGATGCCGAAAGAAGGCAACTCATTAAGGGCGGTAGCGACGTCGGTAAAACCACGATCGTCCAGAAACTCGCTGTCAATGACGATAGCGGGCTGAAGCGTGTCGAAACCGGAACGGGGTATACGTGAACCCGTGACAATGATTTCCTCGAGTGCGTCGTCGTC
>CAJQPR010000074.1 GCA_905480255.1 uncultured Woeseiaceae bacterium
GAGGCCAGGCTGACCAGCGCGAAGCCCATGACAGCGCCGGAATGCAGCGCGAGATTGAACGCGCTGGAGAGCGACTGGTTGGCCGAGACCGTCGTGCGAACGTTGCCCGCGGTCGCGATCTTCATGCCAATGTAGCCACTGGCGATCGAGATGATCGCGCCGAAAATAAACGCGACGGCCGTGTAGATGCCTTCGTTGACGTTCTCGGTGTGGTGATCATCGATCAGGAGGGCGATTACGATGCCGAACACGACCATGAAGATGGTCATGAACTTGTATTCCTCCTTGAGGAACGCCATCGCTCCTTCGGCGATCGCCGAATGAATCTTGCGCAGTTTGCCGCGCGTGTCGGCGTCTTCGACACCCATATCGACCGCAACGCGGTTGACCGAGCGCGAGTAGTAAAAGGCCACAGCGAGTCCGAAAAGGGACAGGGCCAGGATAATCGTAACTGACATATCGATTGTTACTCCGTCATTGTAGTCTGGCGGGAGAGGACTCGGCACACATGGCTGCAAGGTGCGGTGTGGTGCACCTTAGGTTATGCAGAGCGCGTTCGGAATCCTCTCACCGAATGAAATTTGTCTTTTTTATTCTTGCCGACCGCGCGGTGAAAGACTTTTCGTCCGCAGGCCAACCTCGAAAGCGCGCGCATCATACCACAAAATTGCTGTTTAACCGCTTCGACACAGGCACGCTTTTAAGTGTGACGTAGTTCGGCAAACCGTTGATATATGGGGGATAATCTTCGCCCCGAATCAGTGGTTCCAGGTAACGACGCCCTGCAGCGGTGATCGAGAAGCCGTCCTTTGAAATGTAGCGCCGCGGCAACATCTTTTCCTTATTGGCGACCCTGGAAAGAGGTGCCTTCTCGATTTTCCAGCGGTAGGGCTTGTCAGATACTCGTTTGATCACGGGCATAACTGCCGATTCACCGGCGAGCGCCATCCGAACAGCAGCCTGACCGACCGCGTAGGCCTGCTTTACGTCGGTGGCCGAGGCTATGTGTCGGGCAGAGCGCTGCAGGTAATCCGCCACCGCGTAGTGATACTTGAGCCCGAGATTATCCCGTACCATCTGGGCAACCACCGGCGCGACGCCGCCAAGCTGGGCGTGGCCGAACGCATCCACGGTTCCCGCCTCCGCCAGGAAACGCCCGTTTGCATAGCTTGCACCCTCGCTGACCACGATGACGCAGTAGTCATGTTTTTTCACGCACTCTCGGACGCGTTTGAGGAATGCCTGTTTCCTGAAAGGGATTTCCGGGAAAAGAATGATATGAGGCGGCTCTCCATCTGCCCCCGAACCGGCAAGGCCACCCGCAGCAGCTATCCACCCGGCGTGGCGGCCCATGACTTCGAGCACGAATACCTTGGTCGATGTCTTGGCCATAGAAAGCACATCGAGTGCCGCCTCTTTGGTCGATACCGCGACGTATTTGGCGACGGAGCCGAAGCCAGGGCAATTGTCTGTCACCGGGAGATCGTTATCGACTGTCTTTGGGATCCCGAGGCAGGTAACCGGGAATCCCAGGTTCCGTGAGATTTGAGAGACTTTGTGTGCCGTATCCATCGAATCATTACCGCCGTTATAGAAGAAATAGCCGATGTTGTGCGCTTTGAAGACTTCGATCAGGCGTTCGTATTCCGCGCGGTTCTCCTCGAAACTCTTCAGCTTATATCTTGCTGAGCCAAACGCTCCGCCAGGCGTGTGGCGGAGGCCGGCGATGACCTTGGCTGACTCCCTGTTCGTATCAATCATATCCTCGGTTAACGCGCCGATAATGCCGTTCCGGCCAGCGTAAACATTGGCAATCTTGTTCGGGTGTTTTCGCGCCGTTTCAATGACGCCACACGCGGTTGCATTGATGACGGCAGTGACGCCACCTGACTGGGCATAAAACGCATTCATCTTGGACATCGGGCAGGGTTCCTTTGGCTGGTCTGGATTCGATGGGAAGCATAACGGAATCGGCGGTTTGGATCATCGCTGGAAGTGCCGAACCCTGATTGACCTGCACTGGCAATTCATCTAGCGTAAGGCGCCCTTGAGTCAGCCGGTTTATTTAAAGAGCACTGCCATGCGAATCGTTCTATTAGGAGCACCCGGATCGGGCAAAGGCACACAGGCCAGGAAACTGATGGCGGAGCGAAATATTCCGCAGATCTCAACCGGCGACATGCTGCGTGCTGCGATTGCTTCGGGTAGCAGGTTCGGCCAGCAGGCGAAGGGGATCATGGATGCGGGAAACCTCGTTTCTGACGATATCGTGCTCGGCATCATCAGTGAGCGTCTCGCTGAGCCCGACGCGCAGGACGGTTTTATCCTCGACGGTTTTCCCCGCACCGAAAAACAGGCGCTGGACCTCAGCGACCTGCTTGACCAGCTGGGCACACCGCTCGACGCTGCAGTGCTCATGGATGTGGACTTCGATATTCTGGTGAAACGACTCACAGGCCGCCGAACCTGTTCTCTGACCGGAAAATTGTTGAACGTCTATTTTTCCTCGCAGGAAGAACTTGATGAGTGTACGAATGCCGGTGGCGAACTCGTACAACGTGAAGATGACAATGAAGAAACGATCAAGAATCGACTTGATGTATACAACAGGCAGACCGCGCCACTGATTGATTATTACAAGAAACGAGGCAGACTGAAGATAGTTGACGCCGACGGCGGTATCGACGACGTTTACGGGCGCTTCCTAGAGGTTCTCCAGTAATTCCAGGAGCTGGTCACCGACCACTTCGCGGCGCCAGCCGTTGAACACCCTTGAATCCCGGTCGCCCTGCATAGCGGCCGAAAGCTCTTTTCTAGGCGCGATCAGCTCGGCTGCAACATTGTGTTTCTCGCCACTGGCTGTCACCAGCTTTTGCATTTCCTTAAGCGCTTTCTTTTGCCGCTCGTCAGGCCTCGTGGGCGGCTCATAGCCACTTTCATCATGAGTGCTATTTGCCGCTATTCGCAGGAACTCCTGACCTGCCCTCCTGATCGTTTTATCAGCGAGACCTTCTATGTCAGCAAGGTCCTCCATTGATTGCGGGCAAGCAAAGGCAATATCAACGAGTAACGAGTCACGCATTATCCACTGTCGGGGTCGATTCGTTCTCAGTGCTTCTTTCTCTCTCCACGTAGCCAACGCGGTGGCTATGGCGCGTGAGCGCCCACGAAGATTGCGCGCGCCCTTCAGGCGGTTGATGGCGAGTGACGGGTCTGATTCATAAAGCGAGATATTCAGCATGTCCCTCGAATCTTCAATCGCCCATTCCAGCCGGCCGGATTCTTTTAACCGTTCAGCCAGAATTTCGTGGGCTGGCAAAAGGAATTGCACATCTTCGGCGGCATACTTCAGCACTGCGTCGGAGAGCGGACGTTTCGACCAGTCTGCTCGCGTGTGAGATTTGTCGAGCTCAACATTGAACAATTCTTTTACTAGCCCGGCGTATCCTACCTGTGGCTGGAAACCGAGGAACGCCGCCGCCACCTGCGTGTCGAAGATGCTTTGCGGCATAAGGCCGGAACTCTGGTATACGACTTCGAGATCCTGTCGTGCTGAATGCACGACCCACTCGGGCTTGACCATAGCTTGCCAGAATGCCGCAGAAGGCTTGTCATTGTCAGGTCCCCGGTTCAGGGGGTCAGCGCAGAATATTTCCTGCGGCGTCGATACTTGCAGAAGGCACAGTTCGGCGAAATAAGTTCTTTCGCGCATGAATTCCGTATCCACACCGATGCGATCGAACTGACCGACGGCATTGGCAAGGCTGTCATCGACCGCCAGGTCGACAAAGTGATAATCAGACATTGATGATTTGAACCGGGCCTTCGAATGAACCGTCGATCGTGAGATGATGTTGCTCCTGCATCCCGCTATTGTGACAGAACACTGCAACATCTTCTCAGGACATTCTTCGACATAATCATGTTGCGCAAGGGACCGGAAGACGTTCCCGGCTCCATGCTCGTTCTTTATTACGCCTTCGGACTTTTGGTCCTGGCTACCTTTATTTCCGGCGCGCTGGCCGGGTCATCGGACGAAGATAGTACGCTGCTGTCTTTTATGGGTAGCCTACTTGGCTATGTGCTCTATGGAATTGTCTTGTATGCCACGGGGTTTCTGCGCCGCTTTGTACCGACGGTCGCCTGCATCATGGCCTGTGGTTCCATACTGACGATCCTTATGGTCGCGGCATTTGTACTGCTTAATCCGTTTCTCGGCGCATCGCTGGCATCGGTTTTGGTCTGGCTAATTCTGATCTGGTCAGTTCCGGTCAAAGGACATATCATCGCGCGGGCCATCGGGCGGCACTGGTACGTCGGTATTGCCATTTCGGTGACAATTTTTATTTTGCAGTACATGTTCTACCTCTCAATGACTGGCCGCGAATCGATCTGACAATGCACATTCATATCCTCGGAATTTGTGGCACCTTCATGGGCGGCATCGCCGCCCTGGCCAAGGCAGCCGGACACAAAGTCACCGGTTGTGACGCGAACGTTTATCCGCCGATGAGTACACAGCTTGGCAACCTTGGCATCGAAATTGTCGAGGGCTACGATCCGGCGCAACTGGCTAACGTGCCGGACTACGTGGTTGTAGGTAACGCAATGAGTCGCGGCAACCCGTTGGTCGAAGCAATGCTTGACCGCCGGATCCCCTATTGTTCAGGACCTCAATGGCTGTCTGAACATGTTCTGCACAAGCGCCACGTCATGGCTGTTTCCGGAACGCATGGCAAAACCACGACCGCGAGTCTGCTGGCCTGGATTCTCGAGGACGCGGGCCTTTCGCCCGGCTTCCTGATTGGCGGAGTGCCGGTGAACTTTGATTCGTCTGCCCGCTTCGGTGAATCAGAGTTTTTTGTTGTTGAGGCCGATGAATATGACACTGCGTTTTTCGACAAGCGCGCCAAGTTCGTGCACTACCGCCCGCAAACGCTGATCGTCAACAATCTCGAATTTGATCACGCAGATATATACAAAGACATCGATGCGATTCTCTGGCAGTTCCATCAATTGATGAGGACAGTGCCGGGCAATGGTCGGATCATCGCCAACGCAAATGATGAAAACATTACCACGATGCTCGGGCAGGGCTGCTGGACACCGGTCGAGGGATTCAGTATTCGAGGCAACGCAGACTGGTGCGCGACCTTTACGGATAAAGGTGAGCGACGAATCGAGGTCGTCCGCAGAGACGGCGACAGCGCCGAAGGCCCGTGGAAACTCGGCGGCCAACACAACCTGGAGAATGCGCTGGCTGCGATTGCCGCTGCGCAATCAGCAGGTGTGAGCGTTGCCCGGGCCGTTGATGCGCTGTCGCGATTTGATGGCGTCAAACGGCGCATGGAGCGCACAGCCACGGTGGCAGAAATCGCGGTCTATGATGACTTTGCACATCACCCGACGGCGATTCGTCGCACAATAGCGGGACTTAAGCGTCGTTACCCCGGACAACGAATTGTCATAGCGCTTGAGCCGCGCTCGAATACGATGAAAATGGGCATTCACGACGAGTCATTGGCTGGATCACTGGACGACGCTGACTTGGTATTCGTTTATCGCCCGGAAGATTTTGATTCATCATTTGATATGGCGCTGGAACCGCTTGGCAATAAGCTGCGTATCTTGTCGGACTACGACGAACTGGTATCGGGAATGGAAGAAAAACTGTTGGCCGGTGACCAGGTAGTCTTTATGAGCAACGGTGGATTTGGTGCCGCGCGGCAGAAGTTGACCATGGCGTTGCAGAAAAGACGCCAGAGCTCGGTCTAGCTTCTATACTGAAGGATGGAGATTCCTCTCTTCCCCCTCCACACGGTTCTTTATCCGGGTGGACCATTACCGCTCAGGATTTTCGAGCAACGTTATCTGGATATGATCAGCCGTTGTTTGAAGTCCGAGAGCCTGTTCGGTGTGCTGCTGATTAAAAACGGGAACGAGGCTGGCCTCGCTGAGACCTGGAATGTTGGAACGCTTGCAAAGATCGTTGACTGGTACCAGGGTAGTGACGGCCTTCTGGGCGTGACCGCCATCGGGCAACAACGGTTTCGCCTCAATTCTGGCAGGCGTGAACATGACGGTCTTTTGATTGGAGACGTTGATCTTCTGCCCGATCTTCCAATCTGCCCGTTGCCTGAGGAATACAAGCCGCTGGCGAAAATTCTGGAGGGGGTGCTTGACGATCTGGGCCGTCTGTACGAAGAGGTTGAACGACACTATGACGACGCCGGCTGGATCAGCTACCGGTTTGCCGAAATTTTGCCAATCACGCCCCCGCAAAAACAAAATTGTCTGGAAACGGACGATCCAATCGAGCGCCTGAAGTCGATGCGCCCGGCCCTGGACTCGGTGCGCCTCTGACCCCAATGTCTCTACAAGGTAGGGAAAACGGCCCGAGCGGCATCCAGCGTCTTGCTGATTTCGTCGTCACCATGTGCGGCAGATACAAAACCTGCCTCGAAGGCCGAGGGCGCAAGATAAATGCCCGCGTCAAGCATGCCATGGAAGAATTTCCTGAAACGGTCTACGTCCGCGGTCGCAACCTGACTGAAGGTCCTGATAGGCCCATCATCTGAGAAAACGAATCCGAACATGCCGCCTTCCATCTCACAAGTGAGCGGGACGCCGGCTTCCCCGGCAATCTGCAGAAGGCCCTGAACGAGCTCTGTGGTGCGGGCCGACAGGGACTCAAAGAACCCGGGCACACCAATTTGTTCCAGCGTCGCGAGTCCAGCGGCCATTGCAAGTGGATTGCCCGACAAGGTGCCGGCCTGATAGACCGGACCATCGGGAGCCAGACTTGCCATTATGTCGGCACGGCCACCGAAAGCGGCGGCGGGGAGCCCGCCGCCGACGACCTTTCCAATGGTCGTCAGGTCGGGCGTGATGTTGTAAAGAGATTGGGCGCCACCCAGCGCAACCCGGAACCCCGTCATCACTTCGTCGAGAATCAGCACAGTGCCGGCGTCCGTGCAGCATTCGCGAAGCGTTTCCAGGAAGCCCTCGACTGGCGGCACCATATTCATGTTGCCCGCAATAGGCTCAACGATGATGCAGGCGATTTCGGGCCCCATTTCATCGAATACCTGCCTTACTGCCTCGGCATTGTTGTATTCCAGCGTTATGGTGTGCTCGGCGAGGCCTGCGGGTACGCCCGGTGAACTCGGGACTCCCAATGTCAATGCCCCGGATCCTGCCTTGATGAGCAGTGAGTCCGAGTGTCCGTGATAACAGCCCTCGAACTTGATGATCTTGTCGCGGCCGGTGTGTCCACGCGCGAGCCGGATCGCGCTCATTGTTGCTTCTGTTCCCGAGCTGACCATTCGGACGCGCTCAATCGATGGCATGAATTCGCATACTTTCTTCGCGAGCTCCGTTTCGATCAGCGACGGCGCGCCGAAACTAAGGCCATTGTCTGCTGTGTTCTTGACTGCCTCGAGAACGGCTGGATGCCCATGACCCAGGATCATCGGCCCCCACGAGCCCACATAATCAATCAGTCGACGACCGTCTTCGGTTTCCAGCCAGGCGCCTTTCGCGCTGCGAATGAAAACGGGCTCGCCACCAACGCCTGCAAAGGCCCGTACCGGGGAATTGACGCCACCGGCGATGAATTTTTGCGCTTCCGTGAAATGACTCATAACAACCTCTTCGACAGGACAGCGAATGCTACCGGGATGGTGCTATATGGGCTAGTAGGAATTCGCCCGGTGAGGCACACTGGGTGACATGAAAACCTACATGTGCCTTATCTGCGGATTCGTCTACAGCGAGGAGGAAGGTGACCTTGAGGCGGGAATTCCGCCGGGTACCCGTTGGGGCGACGTACCGCTGTCGTGGCGGTGTCCTGACTGCGGCGCCGGGAAAGAAGATTTCCAGATGACCGAAATCTAGTCTGCGGGCTGGTGAAGCTGGGTCACCTGGTGGCCGCGCGATTCGAGCAGGCCGGGCACGCCTTCATCACCAATCAGGTGCAGCGCGCCGACAACGATAAGATAATCCGCCTGGTCATCGAGCAATTCCTCGATCTGGTTCGTCCAGTCGATGTTCCGATCGACGACAATGACGCGGTTTAGCTCAGGGTAATCCTGCATGTCGGACAAAAGACTCTCTTCCATGAACGCGACATCGCCCCGACGCCAGGCCGCGATCATCTCATCCATCATATCCGGCATATCCTCGCCATCAGACAGCGCCTGAATCAGCATGTCTCTCTGGGCCTCCGGAGAAAGCCCGTCAAGAAACTCGAGTTGTTGCCGCATAGTCTCAAAACCAAGAATTTCCTTGCCATCCGACTGGGCGAGTTCCATCAGGTGCGTTTCGATGCCGTAGGACGGATTGAATCCGATACGCATCAGCAACATGATTTCCACGTTCATCGCCGCGTACCACGGCTCAGACTTGTCCAGGAGTGACAAAGGTACCTTGGCAGCCGCTGCCAATACCGCGGCCTCCGCATACAATTGGGCACCCATCAGGTCACTGAGCGTTCGGCCATCCTGAATAAGACCGAGCTCATTGGTCAGGACCTGGCCCGCGACAGGATCCATGTCGTCCATGTCGAGCTCCATGATGATTTTTTCAGCATCGTCGTAGGCGCTATAGATCGCCGTCGGGAGAGGATGGTCCTGTTCACGGAGAAGATGAATCGAGCCCAATAAATACACGCGATTCTCTGAACCATTGATCTGCCACATTGAAAGCGGGTGACCATTGTCAGCCGCCAATACCGGGGCTGTACAAAACAGCAGGCAGGTGAAGACAGCCCAATTCAGTTTTTGCAAACGCATGTGTCTATTCGTCCATCCCAATCCAGATAAGTTCGGATTGAACGGTGCCGTCTTCGTGGAGGCTTACGCGCCGATAGGACGGTGGATTGTCGTCCAGCGCAAATTTGTCGCTTGCCGGTTTGAATTGTGCGCAGGTTGAAGGCGTTCCAATGATTCTCACCGCATCACGGAATTCGTCGCATTGCTGGTGGACATGGCCGAATAGCGTTGTGCGCACATTGCCTGAGTTGCAGACGAGGTTCAGGAATTCATCCGCGTTCTTCAAGCCTACCTGGTCAAGCCACCTGCTGCCCATGGGCAGGGGCGGGTGGTGCAGGCACACCGCGACATGTGCCGCATCGGTATCTGCAAGAATGTTCCGGAGTCGCTCCATTTCTTCAGCGCTCACAAGCCCTGCAGCGTCATTTTCTATGCAGCTGTCGATCCCGGTGACGAGCCAGTCGCCGAAGCGCGCCGAAGAGCAGTAGTGAAATGGTGGTTCAGATAGCCCATCCCGCATCAGTGATCTGACGTCATGATTGCCGGGCACGCAATGCACTGGCAGGCCAAGTGGCTTCATAATCTCGCGGAAGCGCACATACGCCTCGGCCGAGTCGTCCTGTATAACATCGCCGGTCATCGCCACCATGTCGGCTGGCCACTGGGTCCGCGAAATATGGTCAATAACGGCCGTCAGGGTCGTGTGCGTGACCACGCCCCGCAGACTCCCGTCCGCATCAGCGAACAGATGCGGATCTGTTACATGGAGAATCCGGGCAGCAACAGGCGACGTACTCATTAAGAACTATCCGCCGCCTGACGCCGGCCCAGTCTAGTAGCGGTAGTGATCGGGTTTGTAGGGTCCGCCCTTATCCACGCCAATGTATTCGGCCTGTTCATTCGTCAGTTCGGTAAGGTTGGCGCCGATACGACCGAGATGCAGACGCGCGACCTTTTCATCGAGGTGCTTCGGCAGTACATAGACCTCCCGGTCGTATTTGTCACCGTTCTGCCAGAGTTCAATTTGTGCAAGAACCTGGTTCGTGAACGAATTCGACATGACGAAGCTCGGATGTCCGGTGCCACAACCAAGATTAACGAGCCGGCCTTCTGCCAGCAGAATGATTCGCTTGCCATCAGGGAAGATGATGTGATCAACCTGCGGCTTGATGTTCTCCCACTCGTACTTTTGCAGATAAGCGACATCGATTTCATTGTCGAAGTGGCCAATATTGCAGATGATCGACTGGTCTTTCATTCGGTCCATTTGCGGGCCGGATACGACGTGATAGTTGCCGGTCGCGGTCACAACGATATCTGCCTGGTCGCAAACGTCGTCGAATTCGACAACTCGATAGCCTTCCATCGCTGCCTGCAGGGCGCAAATAGGATCAATCTCGGTAATCAGGACAGTCGCGCCAAGTCCACGCAGTGATTGGGCGGAGCCTTTGCCTACGTCGCCATAACCGCAAACGACTGCGACTTTGCCGGCAATCATCACGTCGGTGGCACGTTTGATTCCGTCGACCAGGGATTCGCGGCAACCATACAGGTTGTCGAATTTCGACTTGGTGACCGAATCATTGACGTTGAAAGCCGGACAAAGAAGGCTGCCGTCTTTCATCATGTCATAGAGCCG
>CAJQPR010000075.1 GCA_905480255.1 uncultured Woeseiaceae bacterium
GATGAAAAACGCATGCTCGATCTGTTGCGCAATATCACAATGTCTCGATCATCCGATGTTTACATACCATTGTTTCGATGGACGGTCACCGACGGCTTGCAAAGGCTGGACATTGACCTCGAACCGCAATTGCACAATTCCGAACCTCCTGACGTGTTGAAGCACATCAGAGCAGTGTCCAAACCTGGTGTGTATGTACTGTTGGACTTTCATCCCTACCTGGAAGATCCGGTCATTATTCGGCTACTCAAAGATATTTCCATGCGTTACAAGGATGTTTCGCGTCAGCTGATTCTTGTCAGCCACAGAGTTAAATTGCCACATGAACTGGAAAGTTTCGCAGCCCGTTTCGATATGGCGCTGCCAACAGAGAAAGATCGGGAAAAAATCATCAAGCGCGTTGCCGCGGAATACACAAAGGAGAATCCCGGCTCAAGAGTCCAATATGATCCAAAGGCATACAAGCTGCTAATTAAAAATTTGTCCGGATTGACCGACCGTGATACGGAAAAGCTCGCCCGAAATGCCATCTTTCACGACGGTGCTATTTCGAAGAGTGACCTCCCTGATGTAATGCAGGCAAAGTATGAGTTACTTAATCGCGGTGGCATTCTTCAATACGAATATGACACGGCGCAATTCGGTGATGTCGGCGGCCTGGAAAACCTCAAACGATGGCTTACGCTGAGAAAGCCCGCATTCCTAAACCATAGCGAGGCATCGCATCTCGACAAACCCAAAGGCGTATTGTTAATCGGCGTCCAGGGGTGCGGCAAGAGCCTGGCGGCAAAGGCCACTGCAGGTATTTTCAACCTGCCACTGCTACGGCTCGACTTTGCAACGCTCTACAACAAATACCACGGCGAGACCGAACGCAACCTTCGCGAATCACTAAAGACGGCCGATGTTATGGCGCCCTGTGTTTTGTGGATCGATGAGATCGAAAAAGGTCTCGCTGGCCGTGGTGGCGAAACCGGAACCACACAGCGCGTTCTTGGAAGCTTCCTGACATGGATGGCCGAAAAGAATAGCGGAGTTTTTGTGGTCGCAACCGCCAACGACATCAGCACGTTGCCGCCGGAATTGATCAGGAAAGGTCGTTTTGACGAGCTCTTTTTCGTCGATTTACCGCAGACAGACATACGGAAGAAAATATTCGGGATACACCTGACCTCCCGCGCACAGGACCTCGGGAAGATAGATATCGATGCTGTGGCAGACGCAGCCGAGGGCTTTTCCGGCGCTGAAATCGAACAAGCGATTGTTTCCTCACTTTACACCGCTCATGCGCAAAGCGCGCAACTGTCGACCCGGCATCTGCTGGAAGAACTTCAAAGGACGCGACCTCTGTCCGTTGTCATGGCTGAGAAAATCGGCACGCTCCGCCGCTGGGCCGAAGGACGAACGGTCCCTGGAGACTGATATATTGTTCAACAAGAATTTAACGAAATACAGCCAATTTCGCCTGGGCTATAGCAACTTCTGAGACCGAAAGATAGAATTTCGGTATGGCTAATAAAAACAAAAAATTAGAATCTTTAGTCGATCCACGAAAAGCGGCCTTAGCAACGGAATTCGAAGTAATTCCGACCCTGACCCAGCGTGTGAACGTTCCGGTCGCGGAGCTTGAAGTCGATGATGACACTTTCGATATTGAACGCTCCAACGCCGGTATCGATACATCATCCAAAAGCGAAATGGCTAAAGCGCTCAAGGATCAATCGCGGAAAATAGAAGAACTGGAGTTCGAGCTCGAACATGCGCGGGTTCGTCGGCGCGGCCTTGCGAAAGAACTGGAAGTCCGCGAGGAAATCACACAGAACATCACTAGCGAGTTGCGCGCCGCAAAACAGCAGATTCGAAACGCCGTGAGCGAGTCAGTCTTTGCAGAACTTAACGACCAACTTAAAAACCGGCAAAGCCAGATCGAATCACTTTCCAGAGACATTGACGCGAGCCAGGAGGAAAACCTGCAACTGCGAGAGGCCTTGCAACGGGATGTTGATGCGGAGATTGATTTAGTCCAGCACAAGATGGCCGAGCAGGAAGGTGAACTGGCGGCTCGGGCGCAGGAAATCGATCGCCTGAAGAAAGACAACACGAGATTTGAAGAGTATTCCAACTCTCTGCGCATTCAGCTGCAGGATCAGATTTCCGCCGGCCGAATTCTCACGACAATGCGCCGACAGATGGAATCAAGTCTCGACGATGCGAGGTGCGAAATCGGCGATTTGCGCCAGCAACTTCAGGATGAACAGAACAAAAATCTTAAATTTTCTAAAGTTGCGGATGACCTGAAAAAGGAATTTGACAGGGAAATTCGACAAGTAAGGTTTGAGCTAACTTCGGCCCAGGAAACACTTGCCGACCAGGAGGGCGTCAATGAGCAGCTCGCGTCTGACCTGATCGACAACAGGGGTTTCCGGCTGGCGCTTGAATCACATGTGGGTGAAATTGAGGTTGAGAACAGAGAACGTATTAAGGAACTGAACAAGAAGTTGAAAATTGCGCGGCAGGAAGCCGAGGAGCAGGAAGACAATCTTCGGGCGAAAGATGCAGCAATTGCTGATCTGATGAAGGAACTTTCAAGTCGCAGCCGCGGTGCCCAACTCAGCGATGACGTCGACAACGTTCTGAAAAAAATCGACGGATTCAGGCCGGAAGATAGCGCTTCAACGAAGTCTGTGACACGAGACAAGACCGCCTGCCTCCTTATCGACAATGCCGACGGCAGGGAACTACGATTTCCGCTATTCAAAGATCGGCTCACGATTGGTCGAACCTCTCACAACGATATTCAGCTGGACTTGCGATTTGTCAGTCGACGCCATGCGGTGATCTCCAATGACTGCGGTAAAACGCGGGTGATCGATTGGGGAAGCAAAAACGGTGTTTACGTGAATAACAAGCGCGTGGCTGAAAAGATCCTGTCACCGGGCGATATTGTGACCATCGGGATGACCGAAATGCGCTACGAAGAGCGCCCCAAGCGTTAGATTTGGTTCAAAATCCCGGTACTGGCTGCGCCCGGATGAGAATTAAGGCATGGCACTCTTGACGAAGCCGCCGGGTTGGTCAACGATTGGCACCCGCAACACTTTGGTCAAATATGTCAGACGTCGCCGAATCCGGGAAAAAGACCGCCAAGAAGGAATCCCTGCTTCTCCTTGGGTTATTGCTGGCCGGGATTTTTATTCTACCCGGTGCCATTTACCTGATTGGCCGCGCGATGTTTGGCGAGTACGGCGGCACAGGGTTCTCTGCTTTCTATGGCCAGTTGCACAGTGAACTTCGCTCCGGCGACTACTCAGTCTGGTTTCTGGTTTTGTCGCCCTACCTGGTATGGCAGATTCTCCGGCTGACGGTAAGAATTTTCCGGCGGGCCGGCAATCCCCAGTAACAAGTTGATTTTCAAATCAATTTCAAAAGAAAATTTGGTGAACCAGGTCACACTTTCTCCTTTTAAATCAGTGTATTCGTGCATTCTTGCTAGAAATTAAGTTAAGAGAAGCGCATGATCCGGGTTGGACCCGTTCTTCTTGGGCTCCCAACCTGTCAAAAATCGATACATTGCGGTAAAAATGAAGATGCGCCTTTTTGAGTGGCTAATTAGCAAATTCTCGGACGAAGATGACGAATCGGATTTCCCGTTTCGTCCGTCTGGAGTACACGCCATCCCCAGGCTCGAAAAACCGGCGAAAGCTGAACCTGAAAATGCACGATTTAGCGCAAGCGTTGGTGGACGAATTGCGGACGGAGGGCCTGGCAAAAACGTGCTCGTTGGAAATAAGTACGTCCGTGAGGACACTGGCACTCACGAGACACTCAAGATAGTTGACGACTCTTTGCTTGAGGCGGATGAGGAGTTTGGTGCCGATCCATACAACACAGGGCAGTTCGACCGTTCGAAGTCCTGGACTTCCACCAGATCCCGGAAATAACGCCCTCCCCTGACAATGCAAATTGACCGTTGCCGAGCGGACGGATAGTCTCCTCGCCATAATCCTTCGGAACATGTCTCAATGGGTTTGCGGATCTCGATTGACCTGGATGATGAAGACCTGAAGCACTTCCGGCTTATCATGCGGGAAGCCCGCAACTCTGCACTGCGACTGTCGCCCGAAGACGTCGTGGCCAATGCGGAACGGCTGTTACAGCAGATCGACAAACAAAAAGTGCCCACCTTTGTAAGGGAACGGCTCCGTAAGCTGGAATTCATGATCCACATGCTGGTCGACCATGAATGGCGCCTTCCACAAAAAGACACTACCCGGGTTCTGAATGCCCTTGCCTACTTCGCCGAACCGGAAGACCTGATTCCAGATCAGATACCTGGCATCGGTTACCTCGACGACGCCATCATGATTGAGTTGGTCATGCGCGAGTTGAAGCATGAAATAGAGGCCTACGACGACTTTTGCAAGTTTCGGCAAACCAATCCGCCAGCGAAAGGCATCAAACCGAAAATGTCCGATATCACGCGCGAGCAGTGGCTGGAGGGCCGGCGCAAAGAACTGCAGAGTCGTATGCGTCGACGGCGCGGCAAAAGTAGCGGTTCAGGTCAACCTGGGGTTCTCTAGAAAGAGAGAAAACTTCTCGCTAAGTTACTTTACATTTATTCCTTAAGTATTTGACATAAATAAGTTTTTATCATTCTTTTATGTCAGTTCTCAAGGCCAGTAGTAGTAACCAGTGACGATGAAACCGAGCCACATGACAGCCTGGGCCACCCAACGACCAGCATGGTGCTTTACGAGCGAATAGAAACTCACAGCCGATATTGCGGTCATAACTGTGAATATGGAAAAACTGGCCAGAAGCGGCCCAAACTCATGATCCAGGCGCGGATAGTCGTCGCCCAGCACTGAAAAGATAATCAGCACAGCGGCGAGGCTGAATGCAATGGAAAGACTGGATCCGAGCATGATGCCGGTAATTACGGTCAGTGGGCGCATAGGCGCATTTTACCCACGAGTGACCACTTCTTGCCCGCCAAGCACAAAATTTGCCAAATTCGCCCTTGATTGAAGGGCTTATGCAACTTAGCCTAGCCTATCTGAAGACAGGCTTTGAGACCGACAGCAGACCATGGAGAATTCTTTGAAAAATATTCTGACTGGCGTCCGGGGACGGATACTGATTGTTGTATTAGCAATAGCGAGTTTGCCGCTTACGGCACCACTGTTCGCGAATACGGCAACGGACGAGCTTGCACCTGTAGCCCGGCACGAAAAAATCGGCCAGCTGGTGACAGAATTCATTCAGAAATCGCATTACCGTCATGCATCGGTGGACGATGATCTTTCGTCGGAAGTCCTGGATCGGTATGTCGAAGCGCTGGATAGCAACCGCATGTATTTGCTTGCTTCCGATGTGGCTGCTTTCGAACAGTATCGGTTCCTGCTCGACGACATGGTCCGTTCCGAGCCGCTAAACCCTGTCTTTGATATGTTCGATCTCTATCGCACAAGAGTACGTGAGCGTCTCACATTTGCGCTCAGCCAACTGGAATCAGAACCCGATTTCAGTGTTGAGGAGGCTTACGAATTCGATCGTGAAGATCTTCCCTGGGCGACAACGAGCGAAGAACTCGACGAAATCTGGCGGAAGCGTGTGAAAAACGACGCCCTCAGTCTCGCGTTGGCAGAGAAAGAATGGACCGAAATTCAGGAAGTTCTTGAGAAGCGCTACTCTCGTTTTCTGAAACGCATGGACCAGATTAAGAGCGACGATGTGTTCGAAACATTCATGAATGCTTTCGCCCACACTCTGGATCCGCACTCCAGTTACTTAAGTCCCAGAAATTCAGAGGAATACCGCATTCAGATGAGCCTGTCGTATTTCGGCATTGGCGCATCGCTGCAAATCGAAGACGACTACGTGATGGTTATCAATATCATTCCGGGAGGCCCGGCTGCTATTGACGGGCTCTTGCAGCCGAAAGACAAAATTACCGCCGTTGCCCAGGGTGATGACGGTGAAATGGTCGATGTCATTGGCTGGCGTCTCGACGACGTTGTTGACCTGATTCGCGGACCAGAGGATACGGTGGTACGTCTGCAGGTCATGCCTGCGGGAGCACTTCCGGGTGCCGGTGAAAAAGTCATCGAGCTCACCAGGAACCAGGTAAAGCTTGAGGAACAGGCGGCCAAGAGTGAGGTCATCAGTATCCCGCGCGACGGACGTGACTGGACCATTGGCGTAATCGAAGTGCCTAGTTTTTACCGCGATTACCGCGCATTGAGTAATGGCGACAAGGACTACACCAGTACAACCAAAGATGTTAAGCGATTGATCGGCGAGCTTGAAGAACAAGGGATTGACGGCCTGATCATCGATTTGCGGAATAACGGTGGCGGTCACCTCACCGAAGCAACCGCCCTGTCCGGCCTGTTTATTGACAACGGCCCGGTGGTTCAGCTCAGGAACTCGAACGGCAGAATTAGCAGACTGGACGACCCGGATCCTGTGCCGCGCGTTGCCTACACCGGTCCCATGGCAGTGCTCGTCAATCGTTACAGTGCCTCCGCTTCGGAAATTTTTGCCGCCGCCATACAAGATTATGCGCGCGGCGTCATAATTGGTCAGCAAACGTTCGGTAAAGGTACTGTTCAAAACCTGTATTCGCTGGATCAGTACGTTCGACGTCCTGATGACGAAGGCCTCGGCCAACTCACACTGACGATCGGCAAGTACTATCGCGTCACAGGCGAGAGCACACAACACAGGGGTGTTGATCCGGACATCGCGCTGCCGTCACACATTGATTCATCGCTGGTCGGCGAGAGTGTCCGGGATAGCGCGTTGCCCTGGGACACCATACGCACGACGGAATTCCGGGCTGGCGCGCCACTCGAGACAACCATCGACTCTCTGACCGTGAGTCACACCGCCCGGTCAAAGAATGATCCTGATTTCCAGTACCTGGTTGAGGGAATACGAGATGTTGAGGATGCCCGCGCGCGCACATCGATGTCGCTGAATATGGACGAGCGCATCGCAGAACGAGAAGAAAACCTCGCGAAGCGACTGGAGAGAGAAAATGCACGGCGTGCTGCCCTGGAACTGGAGCCGCTGGCGACGATTGAGGAACTTGAGGCGCTTGAAGGTCCGGATGTTCATCTTGACCAGGCCGCAGCGATTGTTGCTGATCTGGCGATAATGCGTGAGGTCGAAGGGTCACCGACACAATCTGCGAGAAACCTTCAATAGAAACTCCCCTGATTGAGGCTTGCATGCCAAAGTCAAGGTGTTATACTGAACTACAACACCAACATGCCTGACTAACCCCCAAGTGGAGGTCGCCGTGGATTCAAGGAACCCTGAAAAGGGGCACGACAGGACAGGAAAACTCGCGATCGCAGCAATGATCGCGGTCACTGCCTGCTGGAGCGCCAGTGCACTTGGCCGAACTCAAACAGATGCGGATTGCGAAAACGTCGCACTTGGCCTGCAGAGTCTCGAGGCACCGGTAGAGACCTTGTCAATTGAGCGTGTTGATCATGTCACGATTGAAAATGAGAGCACCGCATCTGACACAGTAGATATTCAGACTGTATCCGGTGACTCGGCAACACCCCTGCTCTACTTAACACCGCGAGTCAGCAACGCGCTTCGCGACATATTTGCCACCGGTCCGGAGCTTGATATAGCAAGCTATCAGAGCAAGTTTCCATCGTCGCCAATCGCCGAGACCGAAGATCCGGCCGACATGAGCGAGTTGACAGAAGACTCCTTGCCGACGATAAAAGCTGAAGAAAAGATTGACCTGCCATTGTTACAGCGGCAGATGTACCGCACGGATATCTAGAGCTGGAAGATACAGCTAGCGGCTGAAGATCTTCGAAATTCCCCAGTAATTTTGTCCTGGGATATCGATTTCGATTTCGCGTACGAGTCCGCTCGGATCAATTTTGAATAGCTTGCCAACCGTGCCTGCCCGCGGAACCGCGTCGGTATTTTCTCCAAACTTTGCTATCTCACCCAGCATTTTGGCCCGCTTTTGCAGGACGTCAGCAAATTCCGTCGCTTGCTCCATTTTTTCACTGCTTTGCCTGATTCTCGCCAACAACTGTTCGCACTCAAATTGCGTTCCATAGTTGATTGCGCCAACGCTCTTTTCAGTTGCCTCCTTGACTTCATGGGCTATCCCATCGGCGTCAAAGTGGATGTAGAGCTGCTGTGCGAATGACAGGATCATTAAATTGATGGACCGTTTTGCGCTCATATCCAGACCCTGATGATCCGGCGGCTCGCGATTAATGATCTCCTCGATGCTTTCATTCAGCATCTGTTCTTCGTGTACCGCAAGTTCGACCTGATTAGCTAAACTATCAATCAGCTTCATCACTGAGCGACCACGAAATAGCCTGGCAAACCTATTCATTGACGTCAGGCGGCGCTGTTCTGACTGCAGCTTGTCTTCCAGTTGATGAATCAGATCGCGCTTTTCAAGGGCTTGCCGTTCGAGCTCACTTGACTCCTGCTTGCGCTGCTCATTCCAGCCAACCAGGACGCTGTTGTGTTTCTTTTGCTCACGTTGCTGCTTCAATTGCTCGGCGAATCGCGCCAGTTTCCTTTCGCAACGCTGCCCGAGGCCACGCAGCTGATAGAACACAACGACATTGTGTGCCCAATCCGGGTCTATCAGCAGTTCCTCAAGATGATCCAGCTTCTGTTGAATCCGCGCAGTAGCACCTTCTTGCTGCTTGATTCTGTCCTGCAATCGATAGCGTTCCTTACGCATGCCCGCGAACTCTTTCTTGAGCTCGGCACGATTCCAGTACAACTCCATCAGCTTATCGCTGTCCTGCGACTTTTCCTCGGAGTTGCCAAAAATTGCGGTAAGGCTGGACAATTAACACCTCTTTCCCATAATCCGGACCCAAAGCACCGGAATATGTGTAATTACAGCCCGAATAATGACAAGGGATTGCCGATCAATCCTTGATTGAATCGACATTTTGGAGGTATTGCGGAAGCTGGATAGAGGTTTCGGGAGGTGTTGCTCAGCGCTCGAGGACCAGGTGCCCCCTGTCCATCAGGAACTCCAGCCATTTGTTCAGAACGACGTTCCTTCGCCATCGTTTGTCCAGCTCGTGCCTATGTGCCCTGCAAAGGCGACGAAGTTCGGCATGACGATGATCGCCGGTAAAACTCATGGATTCGGCCATCTGGCCATCAAGATAGATGCGCACCTTCATGTCAGGGTCGGCTATCCGGGTGCCTTTCTCCTCAAAAAAGTAGGAAAGCGACATAGTGATGGTGTAGCGGCTTCGTTCCAGTATCTCCAGGTGCAAGTCACAATCGCCTGCGACCTTCGATCGATAATAGCCGTCCAAACGATGCAATTCAGGAATCAGCTGTAGCAATCGGAGATAATTACTTTCATACAACGCCATCAGGCCGACAAAACTTTTCGGCCGTACAATCGTCTCTGGAACCAGTTGATAATCGAGCAACATACTTCGAATATAGCACAGCAATTGCTTCGTTTGAGGCATGCAAATTTAGTTCCGGAATCGTCATTTTCCGGAAAAACTCAGGGCCGAACGCGCCGTTCCACCCCGGTGCTATTGAGAATTCTGCTCGAAATTTCCTCGATGGAAAATTCGGTCGTATTAATTTGCGGGACACCGTATTTTTTGAATATCTTTTCGGCTTCACGTAGCTCGTACCGTACTTGCTGAGCAGATGAATACTGACCCAGCGCACGCCGCTCCTTGCGGATTTGCTGCAATCTTGTCGGCGCAATAGTCAATCCTACGAGCTTTTGTTTCTGCTTCAGTAGAAAATCAGGCAACGTGCCATTGTCAAATTCTTCGTCCGTTAGCGGAAAATTCGCAGCATAGACGCCATATTGCAACGCAAGATAAAGGCACGTCGGCGTCTTGCCGGAGCGGGAAACGCCAAGCAGGATTACGTCTGCCCTCTCATAATTTCGGGTAATACCGCCATCATCATTCGCCAGGGCAAAGTTCGTTGCTTCGATTCGCTTCATGTACCCCTCTATGTCACTCATCCCGTGAGCCCGCCCTGCCTCGTGCGAGGATTTCTGCTGCAGCTCCTCCTCAAGCGACTCAAGAAAGGCATCGAAAATATCAAGATAGAGGCCATCCGCTTCCCGCACTACAGCACGAAATTCATCCTGTACCAGGGTCGAAAAGACGATTGGGCGGATCCCATCTTTGACCGCTGCCTCATTTATCTTTTCCAGTGCCTCCATTGCCTTGTCATCACTATCTATAAATGGCAAAGTCACTTGCCGAAATTGTCGGCCATCAAACTGTGTCAGAAGGCTGTGGCCGAGGGTTTCCGCAGTAACCCCGGTCTGGTCCGACAGAAAGAAAACGGTACGTACACTCATTATGAATTCAACCTCAGATCGCTTCGATTCCGCATTTTCGGCGGTTCTTTCTTATTGAATTATAGATTGTCCATTTCCTCGGAATTAACACAAGGGAGCTAGATCTTGGAGCCTTATGTCATCAAGTTGAAAGAACTTGGCATGGACGATGTCGAGACCGTTGGAGGGAAGAACGCGTCTCTTGGCGAAATGATCAGCAATCTCGGCAACCTGGGCGTGGATGTTCCGGGTGGCTTCGCCACAACCTCGACCGCCTATCGCGATTTCCTTAAAGCTGACGG
>CAJQPR010000076.1 GCA_905480255.1 uncultured Woeseiaceae bacterium
GTGACGATCCCGAAGACGAAGCTTGCGGAACCAATCATTACCGCAGCTTTGGTTCGTGTTATTCCCCTAACCTCATTCGCCCGTGCCGTCATCGTTTCCAGCATGGAAATCAGCGACGTCAATGCCGCAAATATCAACATAAGGAAGAATGCGGCGCCGATGATCGAACCGCCTGGCATCTGTGCGAATGCCGTGGACAGGGTGACGAACAGAAGCCCGGCCCCTTCGTTGGGATCAAGACCATAAGCAAACACGATGGGGAAGATTGCCAGGCCGGCCAGCAGCGCGACCAGCGTGTCACCACCCGCGACGGCGATGGCTGACCTGAACAGGTTGACGTCCTTCGGAAGATACGCCGAATAAGTCAGTACGGCGCCGACACCGACATTGACTGAGAAAAATGCTTGTCCAACGGCCGCGAGTACGATTGCCGGTGTCAGCTTTGAGAAGTCAGCCGCGAACAAAAACTTGTAGGCAGTCGCAGCATCCCCGGTCACGCCGGCGTAAATGACCAGTGCAACCAGGGTGAAAAGCAGCGCGGGCATTACAATGCTCACCACACGCTCAAGACCCACCTTGACGCCTTTCGTCACAATGAAGATGGTGGTGGCGCTGAATATTCCATGCCACAAGAGCATCTTGCCGGGATTCGCCAGGAATTCGGAAAAGTCATTCCCGACCTCCGCGGGCGACAATCCGGTCATCGAGCCGGACAGTGTTTTGAAAAAGTAGGCGACACACCAGCCGGCGATGACGCTGTAAAAACTTAAGACCAGGAAGAGTGCGAAAAGGCCCATCCAGCCAACGATGGACCATCGTCCGCTGGCGCCGACTTCCTCCGCCAGGTACTTCATTGATGACGGCGCACTGCGCCTGGCCTGACGGCCAATAATCATTTCCGCCAGCATTATCGGCGTGGCAACCAGCAAAATAGCCAGCACGTAAACCAGGACAAAGGCACTGCCACCGCTTGCCCCGAGGTTGGCCGGGAACTGCCAGATATTCCCAAGGCCGACTGCCGCGCCAACGGATGCGAGGATAAAGGCCAGGCGACCGGACCAGTGTTCGGTTGTTTGTGTGCTCACAGGCAGAGTCTCGTTCTTATTTGTATGGGCCAACTATAAGTCACGGAAGGCGAAAGTGTGAACTATGAGTGGGAAATCGGTCCATAATTCGACACTCCTTAACGTCTTCAAGGTGTCCAATGACGCAGAACAGTAGTACCTGGTCCAAATGGTGGTCAATCGCGATTTTCGTCGTTTCCGTGTCTGCAGCCGCTGACGACGACCTTGTCGATCGCGTCAATATCGACTATGAAATGTTCACACTTGAAAACGGACTGACGACGATCGTTCACCCGGATCATTCCACGCCAACCGTCTATGTCGGAATCTGGTATGGCGTGGGTTCCAAGGACGAACCTGATGGCAAGACGGGATTCGCCCACCTTTTCGAGCACCTGATGTTCCAGGGAACGGAAAACAGGGAAGGTGAATACTTCACGCCATTCACGGAAGCGGGCGCAACCGGAATGAACGGCACGACGTCGGAAGATCGCACCAACTACTACGCGACTGTTCCGACCGGTGCCCTGGATATGGCGCTGTGGATGGAAAGTGACCGCATGAGTCATCTTCTGGGTGCGGTTACCCAGGAAGCGCTGGACGAGCAACGTGGTGTTGTGCAAAACGAGAAGCGCCAGGGTGAGAACCGTCCCTACTCCGGCGTGTACGACAGAGTGCGGCTCGGAATCTACCCGGTCGGCCATCCCTATCGCCATTCGATCATCGGGTCTATGGAAGATCTTGATGCCGCATCTCTGGACGATGTGCACGAGTGGTTCAACGAATATTACGGCGCAAGCAACGCGGTACTTGTCCTGTCCGGTGATATAGACGTTGAAACAGCTAAAGAGAAAGTGACCCACTACTTCAGTGGCGCCCCGGCAGGCGTGCCGCTGGTCAAGCCGCAGCAATGGATTCCGGAGATTCGCGAAAACCGCAAGGAAGTTATGTATGACCGGGTTGGGCAGACCCGGATCTCAAGAAACTGGGTATTGCCTAACATGAACGACCGGGACACCACGATTATGTACCTGGTGAACGAAACGCTGGTGGGCAACAAGAATGCTCCATTGCAAAAAATACTGGTTGACGATCTTCAGCTTGCGACGGACGTTCGCGGCGGCGCTCATGGTCGGGCCATCAGCGGAGAGTATGGTCTGACGATGAATCTGAGGCCGGGCGTGGACCCGGAACAGGTAATCGCGATTGTTGACGAGGTCGTCGCAGATTACCTGGAGGATGGTCCCGATGCGGACATCCTGGAAAACGCAAAACTCGGCGTGAATATGTACATGCTCGGCTCCATGGAGAGCAAGTCCACCGTTGGACGGATGCTGGCGGAAGGGCAGCTTTATTCCAATAATCCATTACAGATTAAGAAAGAGATCGCCTGGCTGAACGAGGCGACGAAAGACGATCTTGTTGAAACGGCGAATCGCTGGCTCACACGCGGCTATTTCGAAGCCACTGTCTTGCCGTTTCCTGAATACGAGTCAGGCGGCGAATCTGTTGATCGCACAATGGTGCCGTCCGTTACCGAGGTTTCCGGTATCGAATTTCCGGAAATCCACACTGCGACGCTCGACAATGGAATGAAAGTGGTTGTGGCTCCCAGCGGCGATTTGCCATTGATCGATGTGGCAATCCGAATTGGCACCGGGAACATGGCTGACGCGCCGGATGCGCCCGGCATATCGGACGCGGTTTTCGCGCTGATGCAGAAAGGCACCAAAAAATATGATGCCAATGAGCTTGCCGCCGCCAAAGACAAGATTGGCATGGAAGCCGGGATGTCAGCGAATACCGAGAACAGCCAGTACGGCTATCGTATCCTGACGAGCAACCTGCAGGACTCACTCGATCTCGCCGCGGAAGTTTTAAGAAACCCAACGTTTCCCGAGGTGGAGCTCAGCAAGTTTCAGCAACAGATACTCGCGTACCTGTCGAACATCCAAACGAACCCGTCACGCAACGCGACGCCGCTGTTTCGGCGTGCGTTGTACGGCCCCGATCACCCGCTTGGCGGCGTCTGGACGCCGGAGCTTACAAATAATCTGAACCGGGAAAGAATTCAGGAATTTCACTCAAGAGAGATTGCACCGGACAACATGACGGTGTTCATGATCGGTGATATTGATCTGGAGACGGCTACGGATGCACTCAACAGCTCCTTCGGTCGCTGGAACGGAAAAAGTCAGTCGGAAATCAAACCCGTGGGCAAGACCGCCGCAACGGGCCCGCGAGTTATCCTGATTGACCAGCCGGGCGCGCCACAGAGCACGATTCGGGTCGGGCATTCGCTCGCTCCATACGATGCGGAAGGAGATACAGAGCTGAACGTTGTGAATGCCGTATTCGGCGCCGACTTTGAAGCGCGAATCAACATGAACCTCCGCGAAGACAAGAGTTGGTCGTACGGCATCGGCTCACGAATCGCCAGGAATCACAGTGGCGATCAGTACCTGGTTGTTGCCGGTAGTGTTCAGACAGACAAGACGGCGGAAAGCCTTCAGGAGATAGTGCGCGAGTATTCAGACTACGTCTCGACACGTCCTGCAACCGATGCAGAACTCCAACGGATCAAGCTGAATCGTACTCGTTCCCTGCCCGGACGATTTTCATCCAAGCGTGGTTTTCTCGCCAGCATGATTGCGTCAGATTCGTTCGGTTTGCCGTTCGACTACGCGGAGAACACGGCTGCACGCGTCGATGCCGT
>CAJQPR010000077.1 GCA_905480255.1 uncultured Woeseiaceae bacterium
GGAAGAAAGGGGCGCGGCCATTGTGCCCGGCATCGGGCATGACGACATGGACGGCGAGTTGCTTGTGCAGGATTTCGCTGCCCACCAGGCGGATCGCATCATTATGGCGCTCGAAATGATCGAGCCGTCCCTGTATCTTCGGATGGATCCAGACGCGCCACAGCGATTCGCTGATGCGTTCGATAGCTACGTCGCAAAGAAGGATGCGGAGAGATTGCAATGAAAATAATAAAGACAATAATTGCTGCCGCTGTGTTCCTGGTTGGGACTCACGCGATCGCCGACGAGGGGACTGTTCGTGTGCTTATGTCCACGAGCCAGGGTGAAATTAGCATCGATCTGTATCTCGACAAAGCCCCGGTAACGGCGGCTAATTTTTTGCAGCTTGTCGAGAACGGCGACATGGATGGCGGATCTTTTTATCGCGTTGTCAGCTATGAAAATGACCGGGGCAGCCCGAAAATCGAAGTAATCCAGGGCGGGCTTGGCGACGCCAGCGAAGGTTTTGGAACGATTGATCATGAAACAACCGAGCAAACCGGCATCCTGCATACGGACGGTGTGATTTCGATGGCTCGCGGCGCGGTCGGGACAGCAAGCACCGAGTTCTTCATCTGCATCGGTGACCAGCCGGGCCTCGACTTTGGCAAGCCAAGAAACGCGGATGAGCAAGGCTTCGCCGCGTTTGGCAAGGTCGTCAGCGGGATGGATATCGTGCGCAAGATCCAGGGTCTGCCTGCCGATGGCCCGACAGAGTCAGACTACACGAAGGGCCAGATACTGACCCAACCAGTATCGATCCGCAGAGTCAGGCGCGCTGACTAGGCGCGTTGTTTCTGGCTGGCCCCGCTAAGTAACGGCGCAAGGTATTCGCCGGTAACGGATGCCTTATTGGCCGCCACGTCTTCGGGCGTGCCCGTTGCGATGATCTCGCCACCGCCGTCACCGCCCTCAGGTCCAAGATCAATCACCCAGTCGGCTGTTTTAATCACATCGAGATTGTGTTCGATCACGACAACCGTATTGCCTTTGTCGCGGAGACGATGCAATACGACCAGCAGATGTTCGATGTCGTGAAAATGCAGACCGGTTGTTGGTTCATCGAGAATGTACAGTGTGTTGCCCGTGTCGCGTTTGGACAGTTCTTTAGCAAGTTTCACTCGCTGAGCCTCGCCACCTGACAGCGTCGTCGCGTTCTGGCCGAGCCGCACGTACGTGAGGCCCACGTCCATTAACGTTGTAAGTTTCTTGGCAATTACCGGCACATTCTTGAAAAAGACAGCGGCGTCTTCGACCGTCATGTTCAGAACTTCGTTGATGTTTTTGCCTTTGTAACGAATCTCCAGGGTTTCCCGGTTATAGCGTTTGCCCTTGCAGACGTCGCAGGGCACATAGACGTCAGGGAGAAAATGCATTTCAACCTTGATGACGCCATCACCCTGGCAGGCTTCGCAGCGTCCGCCCTTGACGTTGAAGCTGAACCGACCCGGCATATACCCACGTGAGCGCGCTTCCTGCGTGCCTGCAAACAGCTCCCGAATGGGTGTAAACAGTCCGCTGTAAGTCGCAGGGTTGGAGCGTGGTGTTCTGCCGATCGGGCTCTGGCTGATGTCGATGACCCGATCCACCTGGTCCAGACCCGTAATGCTTTCATATGGCGCGGGGTTCTTGCTGCTGCGGTTCAGCTCTTCGGCCACGGCCTTGTACAGGGTATCGTTCACCAGGGTGGACTTGCCAGAGCCGGAAACGCCGGTGACGCAGGTCATTATGCCCAGCGGGATCGATACATCGACAGACTTGAGGTTGTTGCCGCTCGCGCCATTCACCTTCAATAGCCGTTTCTTGTCCGCCTTTATCCGTTTATCGGGCACCGTAATGCCGCGCCGCCCTGACAGGTACTGGCCGGTCAAGGACTGGGCATTGTTAATGATTTCCTCCGGAGTGCCTTGCGCGACTACCTGGCCACCGTGAACGCCGGCACCCGGCCCGAGATCAACCACATGATCTGCGGCCAGGATAGCTTCCTCGTCGTGTTCGACGACGATAACGGTGTTGCCGATGTCCCTGAGGTGAATCAGTGTGCTGAGGAGGCGCTGGTTGTCACGCTGGTGCAGACCTATAGACGGTTCGTCCAGTATGTACATCACGCCGACAAGGCCCGATCCGATCTGGCTGGCGAGGCGAATTCGTTGTGCTTCACCGCCAGAGAGAGTCTCAGCGCTCCGGTTTAGCGACAGGTAGTCGAGACCTACATCACTCAGAAACCCGAGCCGGTCGCCAATTTCCTTGACGATCTTTTCTGCGATCGTCGCCCGCCAGCCTTCGAGCGCCATGGTTTCGAAAAACTCGCGAGCATGCCCGACTGACATATCGCTGATTTCAGGCAGCGACCGGTCAGTAATAAAGACGTTGCGTGCCGATCGATTGAGTCTTGTGCCGTTACAGTCCGGGCAGGGCTGGCTGTTCAGGTAGCGCGTCAGCTCCTCGCGAACCGCATTAGATTCAGTTTCCTTGTAGCGGCGGTCGAGGTTTGGAATGACACCCTCGAAGCGGTGTTTCTGTTTGATCTCCATGCCGCGGGTG
>CAJQPR010000078.1 GCA_905480255.1 uncultured Woeseiaceae bacterium
CCGCTATCTCTTCCTGGATTGCAAAAACGTCCTCAAGTGATCTGTTGAAAGTCCGGGACCAAAGCTGGGTATCTGTCTGCGCATCGATCAATTGGGCAGTAATCCGAATATCGTCTCCGCTCTTGCGAACCGACCCTTCAAGGACATGTGCAACATTCAGCTCACCTGCAACTGTTGATATATCGATATCATCCCGGCCCTTGTAGGAGAATGCAGAGGTTCTGGAGGTCACCCTGAGCCCCTTCACGCTCGCTAGCCGATTGAGAATTTCCTCCGTCATGCCATCCGAAAAGAACTCATTGCCTGCGTCGTCACTTGTATTGATGAACGGCAGAACTGCAATAGAGGCCAGACTATCCGGATTCGTGAATGCTTCCTGCCTGACCTCCTCAGCAACGGCCCGCTCACGCTCAATGTCCCGGGCGGGATCCAGCAGGAATTTATCGAGTGCAAAGTACCCCACGGCCAGTGCCAGCACGATCATTATCAGGCGGTCCAGTCGCTTGGCTGCTGCGATACTGCCAGGTGCACTATGATCGACGTCTGCGTCGCGCCTGAGGCCCTCCGGAGAATGCTCGAAAATCCATGCCAGGGTGAGTGCAGGTACCAGACCGACACCGAGCACGATGACGACCACACGCACCGCGGAATCTCCGAAACCAAAGGCTGGGAATACCGTCTCAACTATCTGGACGATGAGCCAGGCGACTGCCAGGTATGCCGTTCCGACTCTGAGCACGTTTCGCCGTTTCATTTCGCCTAGCAATGACATTTCGGTATCAAATGTTCTCTAAATTGTTATTTCCGGTGGTATGTCCCTGAGATTGTAGCGCGAACTCATCACATGTCCGTAAGCGCCAACATTTGCGATCAAAACCACATCATTTTCCTCGCTATTTGGAAAGGTGCGATCACTACCAAGTTTGTCCCCGGTTTCACAAATCGGACCAACGACAGTTACCGACTCTGTAGCCGGCTCATCGATTCGACTTAGATTGACGATTTCGTGCCACGCACCGTACAAAGCGGGCCTAATCAACGAATTGATGCCCGTGCTGACCCCGAGATAGCGCATATCACCCTTGCCTTTCAGCTGCGTTACATGGGTGAGCAAAACGCCCGCGCCCGATACCAGGTAGCGGCCGGGTTCAAGCCACAATTTGTACTGAGGATGACTTTTCCTGAAATCAACCAACAAGCTGTCCAGCGAATCAAGATCGAAAACAGGGTCATCGCGCTGGGCGGGCACACCGATTCCGCCACCGAGATCCAGGACATTTACGTCGGGAAAACGTGTTGCTACCTGCAAGAGTTCCATGGCCACCGAGTGCCAGTTGCCCGGATCAAGGATGCCGGATCCGCTATGGGCATGGATGCCAATAACTTTTGTATTCGCCGCTTTGACGAGGCGTTCAAGTTCGTCAATTTCATCGAGTGAAACGCCAAACTTCGATTGCGCCCCGACGGTGACAACATGTTCATGATGACCACCACCCTTATTCGGGTCAATTCGGACAAAGATCTCCTGACCCGCAAAGAGCTCCGGCCAGGCTTTCAATGGATACAGGTTATCCAGGGTGACCCGTAGCCCTTCATTGAAACCCCATTCATACTCATCCCGAGGTGCGAAGTTTGGCGTAAACAATACTCGGCCATCGGCTCTGTCCGGCAAAACATCGCGAAGCCTGTCCACCTCTCCGGGAGACACGCAATCGAAATCGGCACCCGCGTGCGCAAGGGTCCGCAGAACATCGGCATTGAAATTGGCTTTTACAGCGTAGAGCACACGGGATACGGACTCGAGCGAAAGCATATTTTTGACGGCGCGCTCGATAGAGGCAAGATCGTATACATAGGCGTTCAGATTCTGGTCAGCGATTTCAAGCAATTCTTCACGCTTCCTCAGCCACCACGCCTCGTTTTCAGTTTCCCGCATACACTTTCCCCGGCCGTCACCGCTGACGAACCGACCGAATAAAAAAAACCCGCACGGAGATCCTTGCGGGTTCTATGACAGTTTCCGAGCTCTTTTTAGTCGGCCGGTTTCCCCGTCGCTCTTACCCACGCACCTCTGGCGCGCCATTCATTTTTGTAATTTTCGGGCATCGGAATCGCCGACACCACGGCACAATGCGTGAGCAGAAAATTTTGTCGTGCGCAAAGTTAAACGGACACCGGACCTCAGGTCAAGCTAGACCAGTTCTAATCTTCCCAGGGAGGTGCGACGGTAACGGCTCCCTCGGACGCCGACAATACCTGCGCCCGATATTTCGCGAGCACCCCACCGGTCACATCTGATTCAGGACGCACCCAGGTTTCGCGCCGTTTTTGCATTTCAGCATCTGAAATGGCGATATCAATTGAGCGATCCTGCGCATCAATCGTGAGCTTGTCACCATCTTCAATAAGAGCAATTGGGCCACCAACTGCGGCTTCAGGGCTGACATGACCAACAACAAAACCGTGGCTGCCACCCGAGAACCGACCATCCGTGATCAAGGCCACTTCTTTTCCAAGGCCTTTACCCATGATAGCTCCTGTGGGACTCAACATCTCCCGCATTCCCGGACCACCCTTTGGTCCTTCATAGCGAATAACAATGACGTCGCCCGCCTTGATCTCGCCATCAAGAATAGCCTGTAAGGCCAGCTCTTCAGAATGATAGACGCGTGCTGTTCCCTCGAACCTCAATCCTTCCTTGCCGGAAATTTTCGCGACGGCTCCTTCAGGTGCAAGATTGCCATACATGATTACCAGGTGACCGTCTGGTTTGATTGGGTTGTCGAAGTCCCGAATAATTTCTTGCCCGTCCGGATAGTCTTCGACATCGGCGAGATTTTCTGCGAGCGTTTTGCCTGTCACTGTCAGGCAATCCCCATGCAACAACCCTTTATCGAGCAGTCGCTTCATCAGCGGCTGAATTCCGCCAATTTGGATCAATTCGGACATGAGATACTTGCCACTCGGTTTCACATCGGCAAGAACAGGTGTTTTTGCGCCGATTCGGGTGAAGTCGTCGAGTCCGAGTTCAACGCCGGCCTCGCGTGCCATAGCAATCAAATGCATGACGGCATTTGTTGAGCCACCTATCGCAGTCACCACAACAATAGCGTTTTCGAAGGCCTCTCTGGTCATGATGTCGCGAGGTCGGATGTCTGCTTTAATCAGCTTGACCACGGCTTCGCCTGCACGAAGGCAGTCTTCTGCTTTGCTCTCGGAAATAGCTTCCTGCGCTGAGCTGTTAGCAAGACTCATGCCCAGCGCTTCGATAGCAGAGGCCATCGTGTTCGCCGTGTACATGCCCCCGCAGGCGCCTGGACCCGGAATGGCCGTTCTTTCGACTTCAAGTAATTCCGCGTCGTCTATTTTTCCAGCCGCATGCGCGCCGACCGCTTCAAATACTGATACGACATCCCTGCGCTTGGCGCCCGGCTTGATGGTGCCTCCGTACACAAACACGGACGGACGATTGAGCCTGGCCATGGCCATGACGCAAGCCGGCATGTTTTTGTCGCAGCCGCCAATGCCTATCACGCCGTCAAAACCTTCCGCTCCTGCAACAGCTTCGATCGAGTCCGTAATTATTTCGCGTGATACGAGTGAATAACGCATCCCGGGCGTGCCCATCGCAATCCCGTCGGACACCGTGATCGTATTAAAGATAACGCTCTTGCCCCCTGCCGCATCTGCACCCTCGCCAGCTTTTTTTGCCAGTTCATGGATGTGCATATTGCAGGGCGTAATCATGCTCCACGTGGAGGCAATGCCGATTTGCGGGCGCTTGAAATCTTCCTCCTCAAATCCGACCGCACGTAACATTGCCCTGCTCGGGGCTTGTTCCACGCCATCGACCACAACGCGCGAATAACGGCGCAGTTCTTTTTCTTCCATGGGTTTCGCTCTCAGGTTTTAGGTTGTTTCTGTTTCTGACCGCAGAAAACTGCTCTACGAGTCGTCATCCCTGATCATAACCGCGATTTGCGAGAAAATGTTGCTGTCTGGGGGCGCGGGCGCAGTATCCAGTTTGAGGGTGAAAACCTCACCCTGCTCCACACGGGAATCCTGACCGAGGGGCACCAGTATTCGGGCCGTACGCTGACCGGGACCGAAGTAGATTTCGTTAATGCCTGGAGCAAAATAGTCTTGCCCCTGTGTGGCAGTAACATCCGTGAGCGTGTAAGTGACTTCGAGGACAGTATTGTCGGCATTGTAGCGAATGACATCCACCTGTACTGCGGGGTCAAATTCGCGGACTGAAATCTGGTTGACTGAAAACCCGACGGTATTCACGGCCAAACCTGACTCGAACGCACGTTGATCATCGTCTTCCAGCGTCAGGTTGATCGAAGCTACCGTCGCTGGGTCGCCTTCGACGTTGCGCACGCTTAACGCCACAACCCGATCAGGCTCCCGATCCATGTCAGAGTGCGCACCGAGTTCAATTCGGGCCCGGGGCTGCCCTGCTCCAAACACCAGCAATCCGTCATTTTCAACAAAATATTGTTGGGATTCGCTAACCGGGCGAGCTCCCGAACTGCCAGGCTCAAAGAATCGGACTGTCATTTCCTGCGACAAATCACCGTCCCTGACGAGATCAACAATCGCATTTTCCCCGCCCTCACGGACCGTGACTGTCCCGGCAGGGACCGCGGCACCTTCAGACGAATCGAACTGAAGTAGCAGGGTCGGTGACGGCAGTACTGAAAAATCGGTAGCTACAGGCAATGGATCTGGTTCTGCCGCCGAGTCAACTTCTGCGGTCGGCTCCTCGTTCGCCACAGCAACTTCCTCAATTGTTTCTTCGGCTGCGGCGGCCTCAGCAATTGCCACCTCGCCAGCTGATGTAACTTCGTCAACCGGCAAATCAGCGGCATCAATTGCCCTTTCTTCAATTTCTAATACTTCGTCAACCGAGCCGTCAGCGGCGTCGATGATTAGTTCCTCTGTAACGCCATCGTCGGCCGTCTCGGCGACATCAATTTCGGGTAATGGCTCAAGATCCTGAATCCCGGTTGGCGCATCCTCAGTCTGCGCATCAGCTATCTCCGAGGTTACCTGGTCGACCAAGTCGGTGACGGCATCAAATGACGGTTCGATTCCTGTGATCGTTTCAACCATGTCAGGTTTCAACACGATCAGAGCCGACGCGATAATAATGATTCCGACAACGACCATTCTCAAGGGCGACCGACGGGCGGGTTCCTCATCGTCCCGCTCATACATAATTGAATCGCGCGGGGCGTGCAGAGGCACATCAAGCGCTATTTGGGTTGTCTCGTCCGGCATCAGTGGCGCTGTTGGTACCTCATCACCGATTGACAGAGCTGCTTGTGGTTTCACCGACTGAATCGGCGGCACCGTCACGGGAGGCGCTGGCGCAGCTGCTTGTCTCGCGGGTTGCCCTATTTTTGCGGCACCTACGGCATCCATAAATGCCTTTGGCGAACCGAATCGGGTTACTCGTGAATATGCCAACGCCTTCTTAACTGCCTGCCACTGTTCCGCATTCAGTTCCTGCGGCGGCTGCGGCTCCATGCCCTCCTCAGCGGCGTCGGCCGCATTTCTTGGGCCAAACACTCGGTAGCCAGCCACCAGCCGGTAAAACAGACAAGCCAATGAGAAGACATCATCCGCCGGAACAGGATCCTCTCCGGTCAACACCTGCATGCTTGAATACGCGGGCGACGCACCCCGCATAACATTCGGATCAAATCGTGATTTACCCTCGTTTTCCTTTTGCCGAACACGTGCCACGCCGAAATCGATGAGCTTGACCTGTCCATCCGGCTTAACCATGATGTTGCCCGGCTTGATATCCGCATGAACGACACCGCGTTGATGTGCGTAGTCAAGCGCCCTGGATACCTGCCGGACGATATTCATGGCAGCGGACATGTCCAGCGAGCTGTCACGATTCTCATCCAGAATCTTCGACAAAGAGCGCCCTTCAAGCCATTCCATAACGATAAAGAACTGATCGTCTTCGCGGTCGAGGTCAATAAACCTGACGATATTCGGATGGGACAGGCAACGGCCTTTCGCGGCCTCCTGTTGCAGCGCTCTCAGCGCCGCTCCGTTTCGCGCCAGTCTGGCATTCAAGACTTTTATGGCAACGAATGGGTTGGCGTCCCCGGCTTCTGCCAAACGACGGTCAAGCGCTTTATATACCGCTCCCATGCTGCCTTCGGAAACCTGCTCTTTAAGTAAGAAACGATCGCGAAGTACGGAGCCTACTTGCAGTTGATTGACAATCGGAGCCTCAACGGCCTGGTGGACTGGCTGGCCCGGCTGTTCAATTACAGTGGTCTCAACATATGGTGCCTCTGGCGCATTTTCCGCGGGCTTGGATGCCTTTTCCTCTGTAACTAACTTTCCAAGGAGTCCTTCGACCAGTTCGTAAGATTCTTTGCGCAAATTTCCCTGGTTGAATTGCCTTTCCAGGATCTGGCGGATGTGACTTTCACTTTCACCATCGCCGGTCAACAAGACACGCATAGCCATGCCGATTTCCGCCAGCATGGCTTCGTCATCTGCATTGCTCTCCAGATGGCTTTCGAGTTTCGAAAGCCGAGCTTCATAGGACGAGCCGTTGTTTTTACTGTCGACGCTCATAATTTGTAAAAATCGCAATCTCCAACTACTTAGTTTATCCCCGGGACCAATAATTCAATCGGAACTGGTCGTCAAATTACCTTACCGGGGTTCAACAGGTTTTCCGGGTCGAGGGCATTCTTAAGTGTCTTCATTAATGTGAGCTCTGTCTCACTTTTGTACTTGCGAAGGTCATCCTTTTTCGCCTGACCGACGCCGTGCTCTGCGCTTATGCTGCCACCGAATGTGGCAACGACGTCATAAACGACAGTCGCGATCTCCTGGCGCCGCGCAAGAAATGCCACGGAATCGTCGTCCTTTGGCTGGCTGAGGTTGAAATGAATGTTTCCGTCACCTACGTGACCAAATGCGACCATCCGAATACCGGGCAGGTAGCCCGTGACGGCATTTTCCGCCGCCTGAATAAATTCGCCTACGGCTCCAACCGGCACGGAAACATCGTGCTTCAGGCTGGCTCCCTCCTTTTTTTGCGCCTCTGATATGGCATGTCGAATCCGCCATAAATCTTCCGACTCCGAGTCGCTCTTCGCTACAACCGCATCGGTAATCAGTCCACTCTCAAGACAATTCATAAGGAGTCGCTCAAACAATTCGTCATCGAAACTGTTGACCGACTCAAGGAGCACATACCAGGGTGACGTCGGCTCAACAGGAATGCGACAACCAGGGATATGTCGCGCAACGTAGCGAATTGCCCTGTCAGGAATCAGCTCGAATGCCTGAATCTGGTCCGATAGCTCCTTACGCAGTTCGCTCAGTAGTTTTACCGCTCGATTCGGGCTATCAATCGACACGAGTGCTGTTCTGGAATTTTTTATCGACGGATAAAGGCGCAAGCTGGCCGCTGTAATGATGCCCAGCGTGCCCTCGGAACCAATGAATATCTGCTTGAGGTCATAGCCCGCCGTATCCTTTCGCAGCGTCCGAAGCCCATCCCAAATGCTGCCATCCGCGAGAACAACCTCCAGTCCAAGAGCCTGGCTTCGAGCCGTTCCATACCTAAGCACATTGATTCCACCAGCGTTTGTTGAGAGGTTGCCGCCGATCTGGCAACTCCCTTCCGCTGCCAGGCTCAACGGGAAAAACCGATCAGCAGCAGCGGACGCATCCTGAATCGCTGCAAGCGTGCACCCCGCCTCAACAACGATTGAATGGTTTAGTGGTTCGAGGGTCCGGATCCGATTCATTCGGGATAGTGAAAGTAATACCTGCTCACCACTCGAATCCGGAATTGCTCCGCCACACAATCCTGTGTTGCCACCCTGCGGCACGATAGCCGTATTTGTCTCACGGCACGCTTTGACGACAGCCGACACCTGCTCCGCACAATCCGGCGATACCATCATAAGGGTTTTGCCGCGCCAGGTATCACGCCACTCAGTCAGGTGAGGTTCGAGTTCCACATCGTCCGTTGTCCATCCGTTGGGCCCAACAATTCCCTTAAGAAAGTCAGTCAGCATCAGGTGAGTCTCGCGTGCTTCTCATAGGTCATCCAGTCGATATTACTGCCGCAAAAGACCAATACCACCTTCCTGCCCGCAAACCGATCACGGAGAGGCCCTGTCAATGCCGCCGTCGATGCGGCACAGGCCGGCTCGACTGCCATCTTCATGCGCCGGAATAATACGCCCATCGCCTCACTCAGCTCGGCATCGCTGATCATCACCAGTTCGTCCACAAACTGCTGACAAAGAGAAAACGAATAAGGCATGGCGAACGGTGCCCCGAGGCTGTCGGCAATGGTGGAGACCTTATCGACCTTTTTTGGCCGATTTGCAGCGAAACTGGAATGCATTGAATCAGCGCCCTCGGGTTCCACGCCAATAACTTCACAATTTGGATTAATTTGTTTGACCACACTTGAAATACCGCTGCAAAGTCCCCCTCCCCCAATCGGGATGACAATGGCATCAAAGTCGGCAACCTGCTCGCAAATCTCGAGTCCAACCGTGCCTGTGCCGGTTGCTACATGCGGCCCTTCAAAGGGATGTACGAAGTAGCGGCCTTCTTCGACCCGAATCTTGTCGACCAGGGCAAATGCCTCGTGGACGTCGTCTGCCAGCACGACCTCAGCCCCGAATGACCTGCAGGCCTCCACCCGGACTTTGCTGGCCGAACTGATCATGACGACTTTTGCGCTGGTTCCCATTGCCTGGGCCGCAAATGCGGCAGCGATCGCGTGATTACCAGCACTGACCGCCGTAATGCCTGCCCTCAGCGCCGCTTCATCGAGACTCAATACCGTCGACAATGCGCCGCGCGGTTTAAAAGTGCCGGTCTGTTGCAGGAACTCCATCTTGCCGTAAATCTCTGTGCCGTCATCCAGCAAATCCTCGAGATTGCGGCACCGCACCACCGGGGTCTCGATGAGCCAATGACGAAGTCTCTTTCGCAATCGGCGAACATCGTCGATTGTGGGTGGAGTGACTTTGTTATCATGCGGCATGTTGGACCAACATTATGTAAAGCATAATTCTTCCGGGCATCGTGGTTTGGCTGAAATTTTAGCTACCTACAGCAGGTTCCTAATAATACTTGCGCTGTTTCCAATTGTTGATTAGTTTCGACAAATAAGCGCTTAACGCGTTCTCCAGCGATGACTGACGGGGCAGAGGTCATCGCGCAACTGGCATTCTGAATGGAAATTGACGATCTTTCGCAGTCGGGTATTCGGCGGGTGGCAAACTATTCTCCATACCTGGATCAACTTGCTGGCGTCGCCAATGAAATGGGGCTTCGTCAACGCAGCAACCTGGTGCACCTCGAGCAGTGCCTGCATGCGGAGTGGCGACTTGGTCAGAACAGCATTCTGAGCTGGTGTCCGCTTGATGAGGGAATTCTGATCCTGGTTGTTCCCCACTACGCTATCGCAGAACACACCGCGTCCCCTGGGTCGGATCCAGGCTTGCCGCAGCAAGTCTCCGCAAGATTCATTACTGAACTGATCTCCGGTGATCGTCAGCTCACGTTAACGCAGATGCAAAAGGTTGGCCGATTGTTGTCAGTCGAGCCGAAACACATTGCATTGCGCCAGGCACTAAGCGCCAACCCTGTCGAAACAAAAATAATCGAGAATATGATCCGGCGTTATGGCATTAATTATGTCGCCAGTCGGGCCGTAACGCTATTCGACATCGTCGGATTCAGTCTGCTCACTCCATTTGAGCAAATGACCCAACTCAACAGTCTTTCTTATTCGCTCAATTCCGCCCATGCAAAAATGCTGGAGCTTGACGTCAGCATTAATTTTGCACGGTCTTCAAGCGGTGACGGTTTCTATATCTGGAATCGGGACAACGGGATTGACGCCAACGTCAATCTCTATCATTTCATGCACCTCGTGCTCGCCGATAATGCAATCGCACGTAGCAAGGCAGTCGCCAAATCAGTACCGCGCCTCCGGGCCTGCTTTCACGTCGGCAGTTGCTATGAGTTTCACCAGGCCGAGGGGCTGAATCCCACGGTTCATGATTTCATCGTGGGCGATGTCACTATCGAACTCGCGCGAATGATTGAAGCGGCTTTTCCAGGACAGATTCTGGTCGGCGATTTCATGGCGGACCTAAGCGACCAAATCAATGATGCGACTGACTCACAGGTCAATCTTGACGCTGTTCGATTCCTGCAACGGGCCCAGAAAAACATTTCAAAACTGAGCGGCCTCATGATTTCGGGAGAACGCGTGACTGCAATCAAGTGCTATCTGACCGGTGAGCAACTCGAAAGCGGCGAATTCAATATTCGTCGTCTGAATATCCGGGACAAACACGGCCTGACCCGCACGGCTTACAATGCAAAGATAAATATCTATCGCGACAAAGCCCAACCGATCCTCCTCGGAATCGAAGACAAGAAACTTGCAGGAACCGGGATGCCATCGGGGTAGCCCAACTCCGATTCAGCTCCACCCCCTTATCTCGATCAAAAAAAACCGCCCACTTTAGTGAGGGCGGTCTTTTTTGGATTCTCGAAAATGGTCGGGGCGAGAAGATGGGCACGACGCTTCGCGCCGATGCCTGTCGCCCGCCTTCGGCGGCCTCGGTACAAACTTTAATTCAGTTCCA
>CAJQPR010000079.1 GCA_905480255.1 uncultured Woeseiaceae bacterium
CCAGCATTGATTTCGGTAACGGTGCCATCCGACGAGGTCAACGTGACGCCGCCTTCGATGAAGTACATGAATTCATCGACGCCATAGGGATCTGTTGCTTCAAAATAACTTTTTCCGGATTTGTACATGCCCGATGCAAACTTCTTATCGCTTGAAAGGAGTGACGTAACGTCGAGTGTGACATTGCCATTCTCGTGCTCCGTCCTGTTCATATCTTCGCGGGAAAAGATACTGCCTGTCATGTCTTGTTTGCTGATCTTCGCCGGTACAACTTCTTCGTGATGTGCAGATATAGCAACTGCTGCCGCGCCAATCATAATGCTGGTAACCAGTATTTTCTTCATCGTTAATTCCTCACGTGTTCGTTAATTATCTGACTTTCAATTCCTGTCATTCAAGTCCGGAGCCGTCCTCCGAATAAATGACCCATAGTTGTAAAAACCCGTCCGTGTCTATGACGCCAGCCCACTCCCTGGGAATCGTTACGGCATCGCCCTTCCCGATCTCCTGCACGGTGTCATCCGCTGACGTCAATGTCATTTTGCCCTCGACCATGTAGAGAAACTCGTCAACGCCGTAGGGCTCTTCCGCCGTGTATTCAGCGCGATGTTTGCCCGCTTTGTACACACCGGACGCGAACTTCCCATCGCTGCTCATCAATGTAACGACATCCAGCGTGTTCGTGCCATAGCGCTCCATCTCTACCATGTCGGGGCGTGAAAATATGCTGCCTGACATATCTTCCTTGCTGACTTTTGCCGGTAACACCACTTCAACACCCTGATCGTGCTGTCTGGCAAACGCAACCACGGCAATGGAGGCAAAAATAATGATGGCGACGACAATTTTTTTCACTGACCAGGATCCTTTATATGTAGGCGAGCACGAGGTAACCCGCGATTGAGATGAGCGCTGCGATTATTGCGTAGGGAATTTGCGTGACTGCATGTTGAAACGGCGTGCAGCCCGACGCCTGCGCGGTCAGCACCGTGGCATCAGAATAGAAACAAGCGTGACTGCCGAAAGTGCTGGCCGACAGCGTCGCGCCAATCACCAGGGTCATGTCAGCGCCAAGATTGTTACTGAGAGCCGTGACGATCGGCAAAATGATGACGAAGACACCCCAGTTTGAGCCCGTCATGAACGCTACCAGCGCCATCGAGGCGAAAATCGCTGTTGGTAACAATTCCGGCGTGAGCCAGGGCTCCATGGTCGTAACGATGTAAGGGGCGAGCCCAAGCACGTCGTTAACATCTTTCAGAATAAACGCAGCGACCAACACACCCAGCGGCTCAACCATCGTCTTGAAACCATCGACAATCGTGTCGAAAGTATCGTGCATGTCCATTATGCGTGCGCCGATCAGGTAGATCGCAGTACCGCCAAGCGTAATGTAAATGCCGACGAGAAAGTCCTTATCAAAATAGAGTGTCGCTGCCACCAGCACCGTCATCGGCACGACGAACATCGACATACGCGGTTTGACGTCGTCACGTGGTTGTATGGACTGATTAGCCTTTTCGATATGCATGGCGTCCGGCGGCACGGTTTGTCCGGTGGTCTGCGCGCGCTCCTCGGCTGCTTTCATCGGCCCAAGGGACGGTATGACGCCGGAAATTACGACAGGCACCATCAATACAGCAACCCACGCATAAAGCATGTAGGGAATCGATCGGATGTAAGCGTCGAGACCTTCGCCCTCCGGTGCGATGCCGTTTGCCACCAGCAGGCCGGCGAAGAAAACGCCCCAGGTTGAGAACGGGATGATGACGCTGATTGGCGCCGCCGTTGAATCGACGACATAGGCCAGCTTCTCGCGCGATATCCTGTATTTGTCGGTCAGGCTGCGCATTGCGGAGCCCACGGCCAGCGAGTTCAGATAGTCATCGACGAACATCAGGATGCCCATGCCCCATGCAGCCATCAATGCGCTCTTCTGCGACTTGACGATGCCCGACATTTTTTCTGTAAACGACTTTGTTGAGCCTGTTCTTATGAGTATGCCGATAAGGCTGCCCATGAAACCGCAGACAAGGATGACCCAGGCAACATCCTCGTCAGTCATGACACGAATCGATGTCTCGGCAAACCCGCCAACGAAGCCGGTGCCGTGAATCATGATCAGGCCGACAAGAGAGCCGGAAATTATCGACTCAATCGGACGATGCGTGAACACCGCAAGAACGAAAACGACCAGTGTCGGTATAAGAATGATCGCGCCGGCATCCTCCATCGATTCAGGACTTGTCCAGTTGTTCATTCACCGCGCGATGCGCGGCATCGAAAGCGCCGTTTACGAATGCGAAGGCCGATGCGTCGGAGTTGGCAATGGAAATCCGGCCTATCTGTGCAGCACCGAGCAGGTGCGGCCCGTTGCCCGGATTCCAGTCGTGCGGGTCAAAAAGTTCATTGTATTCATAGGCATAGCCGTGCGGCCAGCGGTTAACGGTCAACCCGGCGAGGTCACGTTCCGCGTCAAAACCACCACCCTCCAGCGCACCGCTCATCGCACCAACGATATCGCGCTCAAGATCGTCGAAGGTCATCTCGTACAGATCACGCCTGCCCTGAATATGCTGCTCACGCTCCGTCAGGCCCTGGTCGGGCACGGTCGGCACGTACGTGCCATGAACAACCGTCGGCTCGCCGGAATTCTTCGTGAAGTCATAGCCGCCCATGCTGACCGGGAAATCCATGCCGAAGGAATGCATCAGTTTGGGCTGTGGTATGTAGAAGCTTTGATAGCCCAGGTTTTCGAAAGCCTTCCAGTTGCGTACAGCGACACTTATATAGACGAGCGGAATCTTGGTGGCTTTGCCGATTGCCTCAACCTGCGCTGCCGGTAATTCAGGACAGATATGCGGAATGATGTTGTTGTAACAGGCGAGGATCGTATGCTTGCCGCGAACGCGATGGACATTGCCATGATTCACGTAAGTCACATCGACCGCCCTGTCGCCATCGCTATGACGTACGTCAACCGCCGTACTATTGAGGCGAATTCTTGTGTCGTTCGACGGCAGATCGAGCAGGTCATAGTCGACGCGGGAAAGAACAAGATCTTCCATGGTCGAGCCCGGAACCGCCCTGGGAATCAACTTGCGAACCATTGAGCGTGCGACGCCTGCATTGCCGTCGGGGAAATGAAAAATATAAGGTTCATCGCGGCCGCCGGGCCCGTGACTCTCGTCTTCAAGGCCCATGTGCCACGCACCCGGCATGCCAAGTCGATAACCTTCCATTGCCGAAAGGGCATCGTAGCCCACCCCCCAGTAGCCCTTTATGACATCGCGAAGCATGACGACTACTTCGTCGTGTGCTCCGACGTGCTTGCGCAGAAAGTCCGTGTAACTCATTTCCTTCAGCAGCTTCGTCTTTTCTTCTCTCGATTTGCCGGCAAAGTGATCTTTCTCACTCGTCATTAATTCCAGGAAGCTTTTCTTCGCCGCATCTGAAATCGGATAACTCGCGATCGTTTCTTCAAGGTTCGAATCGCCGCTGCCTCTCAATACATTTTTGTGCACACTGTCGGCGCCGTACTTGTCTTTACTGAAATAGATTCCACTGCCGAGCTGACGGTCGCGGAAATAGCTGCGATCGAAATATTCATAGAAAGGTTCGGTATCCACACCGGCATCTTTCAGCATTTGCGAAGCAGGCGCGGAAAACGTGGCGGGCGAATCGATGGACTGACTACCGCCGTAGCCGATGAGCTGTTTACCATCCACATCGAACTCGTTGCGTTTGGCGTGTCCGCCGAAATCGTCGTGGTTATCCAGAATCAGTATGCGTGCATCTCTGCCGACTCGCTGGCGATACATGAGCGCCGCTGCAAGGCCCGAGAGTCCCCCGCCGACGACGACGAGATCATAGGTATCATCTGTCTGGCTGTCCGGCCGTGGCCAGGATGCATCGCCCCAGGACAACGCGTGTGCGATCTCGAATGAACCCGGGTGACTGCCACGCAGGCCGGTCAACGCCGGTGGATACGGGCTGCCGCTTTTTGCGGCCTG
>CAJQPR010000080.1 GCA_905480255.1 uncultured Woeseiaceae bacterium
GACTATATCCACGTTGACGATCTTGCGACGGCGCATCTTGACGCCCTCACCTATCTGCGAAATGGCGGCGATTCGACCACATTGAATTGCGGCTATGGCCACGGTTACAGCGTGCGGGAAGTTCTTTCAGCGGTTGAAAGAGCGAATGGATCGCCTTTGACGATCATTGATGAACCACGACGCGCCGGCGACCCACCGGAATTGATTTCGGTAGCCGAACGTGTTCGCGATGTTCTTGGCTGGACACCGAAATACGACGACCTCGACACCATCGTCAAGACCGCGCTCGCCTGGGAAAAGAAAATTGCCGCCGGCGATCCCGCCGCCTATTGGCCAAAATAGCGACATAATGCAGATGCTACACTGACGTCATGAAATTCCGCGGACCAAAATCGCTCAATGGACTGATCCTGGTCGGCTTTGGCCTGGTCGCGCTGCCGTTGCTGATCGCGGTTTTCTGGGCCCTGTTCAATCTCGACAAGCTGGCTGAACAGAGCGAGCAACTGGTCGTCACCGGCGTTACAGCAGCAGAGAACAATCGACAGCTGGAGCAACAGGTGGCCTCACTGGAGCGGGTGGCCCGCCAGTTCCTGGTCCTCAAGAACGAAGACAGCCTGTTGCTGCTCCAACAGGACTCTACCGCGCTTGAAGCAACGCTCGACAAAATCTGGCCATTGGCCGAACAGGCCAACGCTACCTCCTTCGCCAGGGGAATCAGGGTCTCTACAAGGCGCGTGGTTAGTAGCATTTCCAGCGGGAATTTGAGTGAAGCTGAGGCCGAAGCCGCAGTAGCGGAATTTGCCACGCTCAGGCAGCGCGTCACGCGCCTGTCACTTACGCTGAGCAATCACATCGAGCTCGAACTGAATCGCCTGCAGGAAAGCATGCGGCATGCGCAACAGGTCTCAGCCTGGCAAACCGCCGCGCTCGTTCCGGGCACATTGATACTGGTTCTGTTCTTTACCCTGCTGGTTGCCCGGCCGATCCGGCAAATAGACGTGGCAATCAACCAGTTGGGAAGAAGCGGATTCTCCCGAAAAATTGAAGTGAAGGGACCGTCAGATCTCGAACGCCTCGGTCGGCAACTGGAATGGCTGCGAATGCGCCTCCTTGAACTGGCGCAGGAAAAGAATCGTTTCCTGCGGCACATGTCGCATGAACTGAAAACGCCGCTAGCCAATATTCGTGAAGGAACCGAGCTGTTGCTTGATGGCACGGTCGGCGAACTCGATAAACCGCAGCGTGAAGTCACCGACATCCTGCGACTGAATGGACTGAAGCTTCAGCAGCTTATTGAAAATTTGCTCAGCTTCAGCGCGTGGCAATCGAAAAACGAGGTGCTCACGCTGACCGACTTCCCGTTGCGAGCGCTGGTTATCTCGGTAGCGAAATCACAGCGGCTTGCGCTCAAGGCAGCCAAGATTCAGCTGAAACTCGACGTTGAGGATATCGTCGTCAATGCCGACCGCGACAAGCTTCGGACTGTTCTCGACAACCTCCTGTCCAATGCCGTGAAATTCACGCCCAAGGACGGTGTCATCACAATTCGGGCAAAATCGACACCCACGAGTTTTGTGCTCGAGTTCGCGGACACGGGCCCCGGAATACCGGAGGATGAGACACCACGAATCTTCGAGGCCTTCTTCCAGGGAAACCAGGAACAGGGCGGTCACATTGCAGGAACCGGGATCGGCCTCTCAGTCGTTCTGGAATGCATACAGGCTCATGAAGGTTCAGTAGAATTAGTGAACACAGACGAATTCTCGGGAGCACATTTCCGGATTCATATCCCGCAAAAACGGGAAGCTGCAAATCAGAGGATTGCCGCGAATGCATAATCGGTCATCGACACACAGAGTAATTACCATTGCTGCGGTTGTGGCGGCGCTGCTGTTGTCCGGCTGCGAAACAACGACCAACTGGCTCAAGGGACGAAAGACAGCCGACCCGACTGATGAGTTAATACTGGATTCAACGGAAGCCAACGTCTATTTGAACGAAATGTTTGAGTTAATCAGCGGCTATCCGGCAGCGCAGGCAGAGATATTCGCAGACGCAGAATCGGCCGCGACGCTGACACCTGGCCCGTCCACGCAACTTCGTTACGCACTGGTACTGGCAACGCCGGGACATTCCGGATCGAACGATGCCGAGGCACAACGGCTTCTGCGGGACATTCTGGCCCAGACGGAAATGATGACCACAGCGGAGACCTCACTCGCAACGATCTACCTGAGAGATGTGGAAACACGGATGGTACTCAATTCAGAATCCCGTCGACTCAGGTCAGCAAGTACGCAGGCAGCAACCACGGAAGACGCGGCCATTTCCCAGCGGATGGCAAGAATTGAGGCAGAAAACCGGCAACTTCGCGAATCACTGGCCGAGGCTGAGGGTAAGCTCGAAGCAATTACGTCTATCGAGCGATCCATTCGCGAGCAATCCGGCGACAACGATCCGCAATAGCTCACCACGCGTGATCCGTTGTAGAATTCGTTAAACATAATCCCGGACTGAAGCGAGCGATCATCCAACATCATGGCAAGCAATACACCTGAGTCTAAAGGCAAGATTCTCCTGGTCGATGACGACCCGGGGCTACTGCGCCTGTTGAGCATTCGCCTGCGGGCCGAGGATTACGAAGTAGAGGCCGTCGAAAGCGCTCACAAGGCGCTGGCCGTGCTGCATCGTTTTCGGCCGGATCTCGTCATCACAGACCTGAAAATGGACAAGATGGACGGCATCGGCCTGCTAAAGGAACTGCAGACCAAATCGCCTGGCCTCAGGGTCGTTATCATCACGGCGCATGGCACGATTCCGGACGCCGTGACCGCCACCCAGAGCGGCGCCTTTGGCTTCCTCACCAAGCCCATCGACAAAGAAGAGCTGATGGAGACCGTCGAGCGGGCGATGAAGGTGTCAGGATCGACCGAAGTCGATGATGACTGGGCGATGGAAATCATCACTCGCAACCAGAAACTCAAGGAAATTCTTGCGCAGGCTAAAATGGTCGCTGCCACAGACGCCCGGGTCTTAGTTACCGGCCAAAGTGGAACTGGCAAGGAATTGCTGGCACAAGCTATACACCGTGCGAGCCCAAGGACTGACAAACCCTTCGTGGCGATCAATTGCAGCGCGATGGCTGAAAACCTGCTCGAGTCTGAGTTGTTCGGCCATGTAAAAGGTGCATTTACTGGCGCAACTCGAAATCACGAAGGACTTTTCCAGTCTGCCGAAGGTGGCACGCTGTTGCTCGACGAAATTGGTGACATGCCAATGCGGCTGCAGGTCAAGTTATTGCGCGTATTGCAGGAGCACCAGGTCAGGCCTGTTGGCAGCACCGAGGCGCTGCAGACGGACGTACGCGTCATATCTGCAACTCACCGGGACCTGCAGGAAATGATGCGCGAAGGGACGTTTCGCGAAGATCTCTATTACCGTCTGAACGTTGTGAATATCGACCTCCCCGGCCTCGACGAGCGGCGCGAGGATATTCCCCTCCTCGTCTCACATTTCCTGCAGCAAATTGCTAAGGAAGGCGATCAGGAACGCAAGGTTTATGCTCCGGAGGCTGTCGAACTGCTGGTCACTGCAGAGTGGCCCGGCAACATTCGCCAGCTCTACAACGTCGTACGCCAGAATGTGGCGCTGTCCCGCTCACCGGTTATCAGTGGAGAACTGGTGCAGTCATCACTGGGTGAGCATGCTGGAAAACTGATGTCATTTTCGGATGCTCGCGACGAGTTCACCAGGAACTACCTGTCGCAGATACTCCAGATCACGGTGGGCAATGTCAGCCAGGCTGCCCGCCTCGCCAAGCGAAACCGGACCGACTTCTACAAACTGCTGGCACGCCACGATCTGAATCCGGATTCGTTCAAGACACGCTGAGCACTGTTGCGGGCGGCGGCCCGATCACGGGTATACTCCAGACTGAGGGCTTCGGCCATTTCGGGTCACTTTCGGTTTAACCTGATTATGATTGCACGCACCTGCATCCTGTTCATCCTGCCTCTGCTGCTTGCCGGCAACGCCAACGCTCATCATTCATATGCGGCCGAGTTCGATCGCGACGCACCTATGACCATCGAAGGTGTCGTCACGGAAGTCTGGTTCAAGAGTCCGCACGTCCGTTATTACCTGACCGTCACCGACGAGGACGGCAACAAAGTAACCTGGGACACTCGCGGATTGACGCCGGTCAAACTCGTACGCCAGGGCTGGATGAAAGACACGATCAAGGTCGGCGATCGCATCAAAATTTTCGGCCATGTCGGCCGCACCAACAAGACCATCATGTCGATACTCGACGTCACTTTAGCCGATGGAAGCGTGCTTACATCGCGCTCTGTCGCGTATGACATTAAAAACTGATGCGCTTGATCCTCGTTGCGCTACTGACCTTTTCCTTTGGGGTGCACGCGCATGCAGATGAATCTGAATTTTCCGGCATGTGGATGCTCGACGTAAAAATCCCGGCTGAACCACTTGCGGGACTGCTCGAAATCGAGATGACAGACGATGGCTGGATCGCCTGGGTGGAAGGAGGGCCGGCGCCTGTTACCATCGAGGGAAATCACATTGAGATTCTCGTCGATGCGCGTGACCGGCAAGGTTTCCTCTTTCAGCGCAAACTGGTCGGCATCCTGGAAAATGGCCGAATCGACGGCACACTCACGTCGATTGATGTCGTGGAGTCCGCAGCAGAGTTTGGTGAGGATGGTTCGTCATGGTCGGCAGAAGCATTCGTCAAGGAGCCGCCATCCCAACCTGTTCAGGACATATCAGAACTTTCAGGAACCTGGGTTCCGTTGCGTGGTGTTGATTTTCGGAAGTGGACAATGGCGCTCACGCCTGCGGCGAAAGAGTGGCACGCCGGCTATGACGCGCGCATGGACGAACCACAAAAACGTTGCATCTCCCCGGGTCTTTATTCAGCGGTAACCTGGTCATTCCCGTTTGAAATTGTCGCGGCCAATGGCAAAGTGGTCATGCTGTACGAGGCATTCAACCTGTCGCGCAGAGTATTCACGGATGGTCGGGATGATCCGGATTTTTTCCCGAACTCGTCGATGGGGTATTCGACCGGGCAATTAATTAATGGAGAGTTCGTCATCGAAACGACCCTGGTGACACAAACGGTCAGGGATTTTAACGGTGAGCCGATTTCGGAAAATGCCTCAATGACCGAACGTTATCGACTTAGTGACGATGGCCAGCGACTGTCTGTTGTACTGACTTTGGATGACCCGGACAATTACGAACGCGCGCCGATTCGTCGGCGCGTCTGGACTCGCCAGGACGACGCTGTCATTTATCCTTTTGAATGCGATCCGGATTCGTTCTTCCGTCAACTCTTCAACGAGGGAAGAATGCAGGAGTACATCGACCGGACACCGATTCGTCCGTGATGTATCAGGAGCCGCCGTTGGCGCTGCGTTTGGAATAAGCTTCTGCTGACAGGCCGTATTTGTTCAACAGATCGTAGAGTGTTGGTCGCGTAACCCCAAGTTGTTCTGCAGCCCGCGAGATATTGCCGAAGTTTTTCATCAATGCGATTCGAATCGCTTTCGATTCAGCTCGCTGGCGAACTTCACGTAAGTTCAGAGATTTCTCTTCGTCATTTTCTGAACCGTCTATCCCTAAATCCGCAGCAGTTACCTGCTTGCCGTCAGCCATAATGACGGCACCCTTGATCTTGTTTTCGAGTTCCCTGACATTGCCAGGCCACGAATACGCATCGATCGCCGCATTGGCGTCATCAGAGAAACCCACGAGCGAACGACCCTGCTGCTTCGCATACTTCACCAGCAGGTGCCTGGCCAAAATGAGCCGGCCCTCTTCCCGGTCGCGAAATGGTGGAATATCAATGGTGATTTCACTGACGCGGTAGTACAGGTCCTCGCGAAACAAATCCTGAGCAATCAGTTCGATCGGGTTTTGATTGGTTGCACATACGACACGAACGTCAACCGATATTTCCTCACGGCCGCCGACTCGCTCGATGACCCGTTCCTGCAGAAAGCGAAGCAGCTTCGCCTGCAATGCAACAGGCATATCACCAATTTCGTCGAGAAAGAGCGTTCCGCCATCGGCGAGCTCGATCTTGCCGTGTGTTTGCTTGACCGCACCGGTGAAGGCGCCTTTTTCAAATCCGAAAAGTTCGGATTCAAGCAGGTTCTCCGGTATGGCTGCACAGTTAATTGCTACAAATCGCTTTTCCGCTCGGGGGCTAAGCCGGTGCAGTGATCGAGCCAGCAATTCCTTGCCTGTGCCACTTTCGCCAAGCAATAAAGTGGTGACATCAGTCGGTGCGACTTTCTCGATCATTCGGCAAACGCTCAGCATGCCCTCACTGGCAGCGACAATGCCATCGAGCGGCGATTCGCTCGCCATAGATTGCAGGCGCCGGTTTTCCCCTTCAAGCCGCGAGATCGCAAAGGCGCGCTCGACCAGTAGTTGCAGGGTCTCGGTATCGACCGGTTTCTGATAGAAGTCGTAGGCACCAAGGGCAACTGACTTCAATGCGTTTTCCTGGTCACCATGCCCGGTGACGACGATCACTTTGATGTGAGGCGAGAGCTTCAGCAAGTCCTGCAATGTGGCAAGACCTTCGTCCACTCCTTCAGGATTAGGTGGCAGGCCCAGGTCCTGCAGAACCACGGTTGGTTCATGCCTGCGAAGTTCGTTGATAGCGGAAGTACGATCTTCCGCGGTAACGACGTCGTATTCCTCGAAGCACCACTTGAGTTGTGACAACAACCCGGGATCGTCCTCGACGATGAGGAGTTTTCGACTTTCCTGGTTCAATTTTGACCTTCTGCGCCAACGAAGTCCGGCTTCTCAACCGGGTCCGCAATGTTGCCATGTCCGGGCCTAACTTTGCAGGGTTTCGAGCACATGCCAAACCGGTACTGGGTCACCAAATCGGGAGATAGGTGGATCTACTTACTAAATACGATTGCGAATCATTCTCATTTGCTTTACCGTCCAATTATCAAGAATCCGCCGGACTAAGCAGAAAGCCATGAAGCCCGCCAACGCGCTCACAGGGATTATGTGCGCCCTCCTCGTTACCACCCAGCCAAACACCCTGATGGCGCAGGACAACCCGGAGGACGGACCCTTACTCGATGAAGTGACCATCATCGGACATCGCCGCAAGCCGGCTGATGTGCCCGGCTCGGCGCATATGATTGGACAGGAAGAGCTGCAAATCTTCCTCCAAAGCGACGTGATGCGCGTACTTCGGACGGTGCCGGGCGTTTATTTGCAGGAGGAAGACGGATTCGGCCTGCGACCTAATATTGGCATTCGCGGATCTGGTCTGGATCGCAGCGCGCGGGTTGCGCTTCTGGAGGACGGTGTGCTGATCGCTCCTGCCCCGTATGCCGCACCTTCTGCCTACTACTTCCCCACTCAACGACGCATGCATGCAATTGAAGTCCTCAAAGGCCCCGCATCAATTGCCGTGGGCCCGAAAACGACCGGCGGCGCCGTCAATTTGCTTTCCACACCCATCCCGAATGATTTTGAAGGCTTCGCAGATATTCGTGCCGGACAGAACAGCACGCTGGATGCGCACTTGCATCTGGGTAATCGTGGTGAGCGCTTTTCGTGGCTTGTCGAGACCGTTCAGGCCGCAAGCGATGGATTCAAAACAATAGATAGTCCGGACGGATTCGACCCCGGTACAACCGGCTATGACATCCAGGACTACCTGGTGAAGCTGCAGTTCGATTCGGATCCGGCCGCTGACCTTTATCAGAGCCTGCGAATCAAAGCAGGCTACACCGATCAGGTATCGGATGAGACTTACCTGGGACTGACAGAGGATGATTTCTGGCTGAATCCGACGCGCCGATATGCCGCATCGTCTGGTGACAAATTTACCGGAGAGCATGAGCAGATTCAGGCGAGTTACGTCATAGAATCCGAGAGAAACTGGCGAGCCGGTGTTACCGCCTATCGAAACGACTTCAAACGTAACTGGTTCAAGTTGCAGTCAGTCAGCGGTATCGGAATCGGATCAGTGCTTGACGACCCGACCACGTATTCGACCGAACTGTCGTACCTCGACGGAACCGCAAACAGCCCGGACGACGCGATTTTCAAACGGCACAACAGTCGCAAATACTATTCGCAGGGAATTCAGGCCGACGTGACCTGGGACCTGATTCTTGGTGACGCCAATGTTGCTGTTACAACCGGCGTTCGGCTGCACGATGATGAGGAAGATCGCCTGCAGAAAGAGGACGGTTTTCGTATGCAGGACTCTATTCTCA
>CAJQPR010000081.1 GCA_905480255.1 uncultured Woeseiaceae bacterium
GCATCCATGAAATGCAGCATTGTCTTGTTCGCGCCTTTTCTTGCACGCTGGTAGTTACGTAGAGTGGGCAGATCGCCGGGATTCTCCCCCGCCCTCAGCGCAGCTGCGACTGCAGCTGCAAGTTCCTTTGCGTCGGCAATACCCAGGTTGACGCCCTGCCCGGCCAACGGATGAATCGTGTGTGCAGCATCACCGATCAATGCCAGGCCATCCTGCACATACTCCGTTGCATGTTGCGATTCGAGTGGGAACGCACCGCGCGGCCCGGCCGGCGACAAAACGCCGAGAACCCCATCGGTGACCTCCGTCAGTATTGCCGACAACTCTTCATCTGACATCGCAAGTGCAGCGTCTGCCTGTTCGGCAGTGGTAGACCAAACAATAGAAATTCGCCCATCGGAAAGCGGCAACAGGCCAATAGGTCCGTCCTTCAGAAATCTCTGCCAGGCAGTATTTCGATGACTGAATTCCGGCTGCAGGCAAGTTACGAAGGCCTTCTGCAAGTGCTGCCAGGACTTAATTTGTATGCCGGACTTGCCCCGAATGAACGATCTCGCACCATCGGCGCCAATCAGCAGATCCGGCGTCAGTTTCTGGCCTGATTCGAGTTCGATCTCAAAACGATGCCCGGCTCTTCGAACTGCTTCGATTGGTGTTTCGAATCTCACCGAAACTACACTTTTTTCGAGTTGCCTGAGGAGAGCATGTCGTATCAGTACATTTTCGACAATGTAGCCAAGTTGTGGCACCGCAAACTCCGCAGCCTCAAATGACAACGTCTCGGGACCCTCGACGTTTCCCGCAGCGTCCCAGACCTTCATCCCGCGATACGGGCACGCTCGCGTGCTTGAAATTTCTTCCCAGGCACCAACGCCTGAAAGTACGTTGACTGAACCGGGAGCCACAGCGGAAACTCGCAGAGACATATCGTCGGCGATATCAAAGACCGGTTTTTTGCCGGCATCGATCAGGGTGATTTTGAGGGCGTCATGCTTCGACAGCAAGCAGGCTGCGGTGAGGCCGACCATGCCGCCTCCGACAATTGTGATGTCGTGATCGTGCTTCACTCCAGGGGCACTCCTCGCGACAATCTCGGCAAACGCCCGGCCAAACCCATAGTGTGCTTTGCAAACGCTTTCCTGACGCCGGGAATCAGATCGAAACCGAGCATTCCAATATTTCGGAGCGTACGGACGGGAGCTCGCCTGTCGCCAAACAAATGCACGATGCCATCAGTGAAACGGACTAGCTTCTCCTGGTCCGGCTTGCGCCAGTCCGCATACGCTTCGAGTATCGATGCCGTGCCGCAGTCGCTTGCGGACCCCTCTCGCGCATCGGCAATGCAGTCACAAAGCGCGGCAACGTCGCGCAGACCCAGGTTAAAGCCCTGTGCCGCGACGGGATGAAGTCCATGGGCAGCATTGCCAACGACCACGCTGCGCCTGGAAATGAGACCGTTTGTTTTGCTCAGGCTCAGGGGATAGGCGACACGCCTGCCAACTTTGGAGAATTTCCCGAGACGAAACCCAAAAACCTCCTGAATTTCTGCCGTGAAGTCATCATCAGGCAAATCGAGGACGGCCTGCGCTCGCTCGGGCGACTGGATCCAGACAAACGCTGCGCGATCGTCGGCGATCGGCAGCATCGCGATGGGACCATCTTCCGTAAACCGCTCGAATGCTCGATTCTCCGGCTTCTTCTCAGGCAGAAGGTTGCCAATCACCGCCCATTGTTCGTAATCCGTGCGCGTTGCGCTGATGCCAATCATGTCTCGCACAGCAGAGTTGGCGCCGTCCGCCGCAACCAGCAACTTGCAGGTCAGTTGACGGGATTCAGCTCCTTCCTCAACTCTTACTTCTGCTCGTTCATCGCCGAGCGAAACGGCCGTGATCCTTCCGGGGCAAATCATGTCCAGACCATCAACTTTCGGCAGTGAATTCTGCAGCACCTGTCCCAGCACCCGATTGATGACGACATAACCGAGCGCCTCGACGCCCTGCTCGTCCGCGTCGATATGCGAAAAACCGAAGCGGCCTTTATCCGATACGTGAATGTTCCTGATCGGGGTCGAAGCAGCAACGATTTCCGGCCACAAACCCATCGCCTCGAACATGCGCTGGCTGCTACGAGATAAGGCGGTGGAGCGGTCATCAAAACTCGGCTGCAGTTCTGCGCCGCGTGCAATTGCCTCCACAATTGCCACGCGCAAATTCAGCGGCGCCAGCGCAAGCCCCAGGCTCGTGCCAATCATGCCGCCACCGGCGATGATGATGTCGTAGTCTGTTTGCGTAGATTCAGTCATGGCTGCTTATGCCGCCATCAATTTCTCGATGTCGTCAGGATCTTTAGCGAGATTCTTGCTTAGGACGTCGGGTCCGTTGTTCGTCACTGCAACGTCGTCTTCAATGCGTATACCAATATTGCGCCACCTTGCGGGCACCTTGCGACTCGCCGGGATATAGATGCCTGGCTCCACAGTGGTGACCATGCCCGGCTCAAGGAACCGCCACTCGTCGCCAACCTTGTAGTCGCCAACATCATGAACGTCCATGCCGATCCAGTGACCGGTGCGATGCATAAAGTATTCACGATATGCACCATCTTTGATCAGCCTCGCGAGCGTGCCATCCAGCAGGCCGATCTTTTTCAGCCCCTTTGTGATGACGCGTACCGCGGCATCATGCGGGTCGTTCCAATGATTGCCTTTTACGGTTCGCTCGATTGCGGCCAGCTGCGCTTCCAGCACAATCTCGTACACCGCTCTTTGCTCGGGCGTAAACTTGCCGCTCACCGGCATCGTGCGCGTAATGTCCGAGGCGTAATAGTCGAACTCACATCCCGCGTCGACGAGTAGCAGGTCACCATCCTTTAGCTCCGCGCGATTCTCCACATAGTGCAAAGTGCATGCGTTGGCGCCAGTGCCGACAATCGGTGGATAGGAGATCGTCGCGTCGTGGCGACGAAACTCATGAACGTATTCAGCCTCGACCTCGTATTCGAACATCCCTGGCCGGACGGCGCCCATAGCTCGTTTGTGCGCCTGGACCGCAATCTTTGCTGCCTTGCGCATGACAGACAGTTCTGCGCGACTCTTGTATAGGCGCATGTCGTGCAGGATGTGATCCAGGGCCACGAACTCATGCGGAGTATGAATGCCAGAAGATTCCCGGTTCTTGAGCGACTTCACCCAATCAGTGATGTGGTGGTCGAATTCCGCGTAAGCACCCATCGTGTAATAGACGCGGTTCCGGGATTCGAGAATTCCCGGAAGGATGTCATCGATGTCTTCTATAGGAAACGCATCGTCGGCTTCGAAGTTAAGAATCGCTCCACCGGGTCCTGCGCGGGAACCGTCCCATTGTTCCTTCAATTTATCTCGTTCGCGACAAAACAAAACGTACTCACCGCTGTCGCGGCCGGGCACCAGGATAGCCACCGAATCCGGTTCTGCAAATCCAGTGAGATAATAGAAGTCACTGTCCTGACGATACCGGTATTCAACGTCCTTGCTTCGCGTGCGCACCGGCGCACTGGGCAGGATAGCTATGCCATCCTCTCCGACCATCCGCATCAGCGTTTTTCGGCGCCTGGCAAATTCATTTCTATTCATAGGTGAAAGACTGCCGTACCTGTTTAGTGAAGCGTGTCTGAATCGTCCGGCAGTGAATCCTCTGCAGGAGTTCGAAATTCTGCCAGCTCTTCATACATAATTTGCGCGGCCACGCGGAGATATTCGACAAGTTCGATGTAAGCGCTTTCCTCGGAGTCCTCGTCATCCTCATCACCACCCGCAGCCCGCGTGATCTGCAGCATGTCTTTGATGATGTCGGCCAGCGGATCAGCCGAAAGCCGTTTCTTCAGGTCTTCGCTGTGTTTCTCGGAAACCAGCCCGTGCAGAAAGCCCTCGCACCATTGACCCATCGCTTCGGCGCGCATGGACGTCGGATCCTGGTCGTCCGGAAGCAACAATTCGAACTCGGACTGGCGCTCAACAAGCTGGCGCCAGGTTATTGCGCACAATGAGTCCAGCATCGCTTCACATTCACCTCGCAAGGCATTATTCGGGTCGGTTTCGTCGAGTACCTGGGCGAACCAGCGAGTTGCCCCGTCTCCGCCCGCGACAGAGAGCCTGCTGCACAGGAGGCCGTGCACCTGCCCTGCGTTCCAGCTCGAGCCGCAGCGCTTCAGCGCGTCGTCGAGCTCACTATGATCGATGGTCTGATCCGTCATTTTCGCATGCTTGATTTTGTGTTAAAGCCGGGCCGGAATGATCCCACGTAATGTGCTGCCTGACCAAGTAAATGGCAGCATGATGTTCAATCGTGATTGATTCTGTTCCTTGGCGGTTCTATATTGCACCCATGGCCGACGAAACAAGTGCAAAGTTTGAGCATGAACTAAAACGACTGGAGAAGCGTGTCGATGCTCTCGTTCAGGTCTGTGACCAGTTGCAGGATGAAAACCGCTCTTTGAAGCAGCGTCAGGATACCCTGACCGCGGAGCGGGCGACGCTGTTGCAGAAAAATGAACAGGTTCGGGCCCGGGTCGAAGCTATGATCGGGCGCCTGAAAGCAATGGAACAGGGAGGGTAACCGGGTTCGAGCCGGACACCGGGCGCCGCCCATGACCTTACGCAGCACCATAGTTGCCAGTCTGATTTTTTTAGTTAACCCTGCATGCCCCGCGCCGAAGCGGGAGCTGTAACGGAGTACCTGTAATGACCGATATGTATGCCCACGTCAGCGTTCGAATTCTTGAAAAAGAGTACCAGGTTGCCTGCCCGGCAAGTGAACGAACCGACCTTCTGGATTCTGCCGAAATGCTCAATGCAAAGATGCGCGAAATCCGTGATAGCGGAAAAGTTGTTGGTCTCGACCGAATTGCGGTAATGGCAGCGCTGAATATGGCAAACGAACTGATACAAACCAGGGCCAAGGACGAGGCACTGGAAACATCAATCGGGCCACGCCTCAAAGTCCTGAACGAACGCGTCGAATCCATACTCGGCAATCAACAATTGGAACTGTCAGCAGGAAACTAGACCGCGCATGCGGTAAGATTGACTCTGGCGTCTCCTGCAGTGTTCGATATCTGCCTGGATACCTTTCGACCCTAAATCTTTACCTCGGGGTCGTGTACTGTCGGCAACATTTGTGCAGTACCACTTCGGTGGAAAGCCTGTTGTTGTCACGGCTGACCCCACCTGTTGCTCCGGTTCGAGAGCGACGGCCGGTAACGGCACAGGCGGGAGGCGCCTTTTCC
>CAJQPR010000082.1 GCA_905480255.1 uncultured Woeseiaceae bacterium
GAATTCGCCGCCAAGCGCGAGGCGGCTATTGAAATTATAAGCAATGTTCAGGCCGTATCCGCGTGAACTTTCGATATCGAGCGACGAGCCCATTTCCGCACTCAGCGACTCCGAGTTAATGTGGCTCAGCATCAGTCCGAATTCCCACATTCCGCCTCTGTCACTCTGCGCCGCTGCTGTTGACGACATGGCCAGGACAACAAGCACCATCAAAAATTTCTTCATACTTTACTCTCTAGGTGTTTGCCCGCGAACCGCGAGCTCGTTATGTTCGATTGGTATGCGGCCAAGATATCATATTCCGGCCCGGCATCTCACTGGAAGGTTGCCTGCCAAATAGTCCAGAGTCCGATTGCCACAAATCCGGCGCCGGCGATGTAGGACAGATATTTGGGATTCAGGAAGTTGGTGATGAATGATCCGGCAGCGACGGCAAGAATGGACGACAGGATCAGCGCGGCGGATGCGCCGAAAAATACGGTGACGAGGCTGACGGACGGTCGGCTGGCAAACAGGACAGTAGCAAGCTGGGTTTTGTCACCCAGTTCCGCCAGGAATACTGTGCCGAACACGGCAACAAAGGTTTTTAGATCCATCGATCAGGTCTCCGTATTAGTACCTTGTGCAATTCGAGGGCCATCGTGCGCAGGCTTCACCAGCCTGCGGTGGCGATCGGGTGAGGAATATTCCTGCTCTGATGGGTTAAACTCCACTCCCAGTCCGGCCCTGACAGTGGCCATGATGACTTACACTCTTTCTTGACCGCAAGAACATTGGATATTGAATTGAACAAACTGACTTTAGTGACCATCGCCTGTCTTTCGTTGGCGGCATGCAGCAGTGAGACTCCGCCCGCGGGCGACGACACCGTTTTTGCGGACGCTGAGTTAACCGGCAACATCGGACAGGTGTTATCCGTTGTCCAGGTTCAGGGCTATACCTATATTGAAGTTCGCAACAACAGCCGGAGTCTGTGGCTGGCGGGCAATCCCATCGAAGTTGATGAAGGCGAGATTATCAGTTGGGCGGATTCGGCGATGATGCGAAATTTCGAGAGCAAGGCGCTGAACAGAACCTTCGACGAATTGATGTTCGTCTCGGCTATATACAAAGGTGCTGACAGTGCGCCGCAGCCCACGGCAAACAAGAACAGCGGTGTCGTTCGGTCAAATGAAGACGCGGCAGGGTATACCTACATTGAACTGGAGACAGGTGCTGGTCAGGTCGTCTGGCTTGCGGCACCGCAGGTCAGGGTGGCAGTGGGGAATCGTATCAGCTGGGGAGAAGGCTCTGTGATGACGAATTTCACCAGTAGTGCGCTGGACAAGACATTTCCCGAAATCCTGTTTGTCCAGAGCATCGCCGTATCCGAATGAGGCCAGCTGCGGATCGATAAACAAAAAGAAATTCTAGCCAGCATCGTTTCACGGTTTTGCGACAACGGTGATCCGTTGTACGAAAAGCTGCTGAAAGAAGCGCGCATCGTGAGGCTCGACCAGGATGGGTTCGTGTTTCATGCTGGCGATCTGTGCCAGGCGTTTCTGTTGTTGCTGGAAGGCAATGTCAGGGTGCAATTAACGTCCGCAGGTGGCAGAGAGGTCACGCTTTATCGAATTTCGCCTGGTGGCTCCTGCATCCTCACCACATCCTGCCTGTTAAGCCAGGAAGATTATCCGGCTGAAGCGATTGCCGAGTCCGACCTGGTTGCCGTCGCGATCCCCAGGACATTGTTTCAGGATGCTCTCGATCGGTCGCAACGGTTCCGAACATACGTCTTCAATGGCTTCTCGACCCGATTAAAAAATGTTATCGCCCGCATCGAGGAGCTGGCTTTTACCTCGATCGATGCGCGTCTGGCGCGGGTGCTGCTGGATTTGCATGAGAAGCAGGTCGATAAGGTCACCCACCAGGATATTGCCGTCGAGCTTGGGACCGCCCGCGAGGTTGTCAGCCGCCACTTGAAGCGATTCGCTGCCGAGCGTTGGGTGGAGCTTGGGCGCGGTCGGGTGGCAGTCCTGGACCCGGCAGGCCTGCAAAGAGTGATTAGTTCGACCTTGCGTGACTGAGTCACTGATAAAGCCCGTCAGGATCTCCAATATCCTTGCTTAATTGCAAACCTCATTGAGCACAGACAAAGGAGAAATATCATGACGTTCAAGAATGAAGGCAAAGTTGATCGCATCCTGCGCGTAGGTCTCGGCCTTGGGCTGCTGAGCCTGGTTTTCATCGGTCCTCAGACCGCATGGGGCTGGGTTGGCGTGGTACCACTCGTAACCGGCCTGATCGGCAACTGCCCGCTGTATTCGATCCTTGGCATCAACAGCTGTGGTATCAAGTCCTGAACGCGACCCTGACGTAGGCGATGATGGCGTCAATCTCATCATCGCTGAGTACGTGTCGCCAGGCAGGCATCGCGGTGTTTGGAATCCCTTGCCGCACTCTCTCCCGGAACACATCCGGTGCCTTTCCGAGCGTGAAGTTCCGTGACGTAAAGTCACGGGGCTTCGGCTCAAGGAAGCTCCCAATCCAGTTCTGACCCGTGCCGTCCGGCGCGTGGCAAAACGCACAGTTATCCTGGTAAAGCTGCATGCCGCGGGCTTCCTCGTGGGTCATGATCTCCGGAACCGTCGGGATCTCGTGGCGCGCATAGGGTGACGCACCGCTTACAGCATCCAGCGGCGGCTGCCGGTGCGAGTAATGGTCCCTCGGAAAAGAAACGGCCCGGGTTTCCCAGATTGCTTCACCTTCAGCCGAGTTAGGCTGGTCATGGCAAGTCACGCAGGCGGAGACGTACAGTTCTCGACCCGCCTTTTGTGTTGCGTCGAGTTCGTTCAGCGGTATGTTCAGCGAAATGTCGCCCGTGACAAACGGAAAAGCGGCGCTGTATCGCTCATGGTTGGTCCAGCCGTTCTCCGGGGAGTGGTACTTTGCGTCCGAGTTGGGATTGCCCAGCAACTCATCGCGTACGTACCAGACGACGGCTTCGATTTCCGCACCCGTGAGGACTTCACCAAATTGGACCATGGCCGTTCCCGGGCGCCCGTTGCGTACGGCATCGAGCATTCGTCCGAGCGGCAGCGATTCACGGTTCTCCTTGGTAAAATCCCGGGGTTTGGGGTCCAGGTAGGTGCTCGACAGGGTTTGCGCATTGCCCGCGTAAGCGTGGCACTGGTAGCAATAGAAGCGGTATAC
>CAJQPR010000083.1 GCA_905480255.1 uncultured Woeseiaceae bacterium
GCTTACCAACGAAGTGACGATGCTCGACGCTGACATGACCCGGTTCCTTAAGCTCAATAAGGATGATTTCGTCGGCAAAGCCGCAACCGTGCAGCAGGCTGGTGAAGAGCGAGCGCTGCAACTCGTCTATTTTGAAATCGATGCGACGGACTCGGATGTCCGCGGCGGCGAACCTATCTTCGCAGGCGAAGACTGTATCGGTGTTACGACTTCCGGTGGATACGGCCACCGGGTTGGCAAAAGTCTCGGCTTCGGCTACGTGCCGCCCGGGAACGCTACTGCAGGAAGTGAACTGGATATTGACTTGCTGGGCGAGCGCTTGCGGGCCACCGTGCTGGCCGAACCCGCATACGACCCAGCGAATGATCGCCTGAGGGCCTGACGTTATGGCGGACCTGCCGAAACAATGCGAAGTCGTCGTCATCGGCGGCGGTGTCATTGGATGCTCTGTTGCCTACCACCTGGCGCAGGCCGGTTTCAGCGAGGTAGTGCTTCTCGAAAGGCAGCAACTGACGAGCGGCACAACCTGGCATGCTGCGGGCCTGGTCGGCCAGCTAAGAACTTCGATCAACATGACGAAGCTCGCGAAGTACACAAGCGAGTTGTATCGCGGTCTGGAGGAAGAGACTGGCCAGGCGACTGGCTATCGTCAGTGCGGCTCTGTATCGATTGCGGCGACGTCCGAGCGCTTTGAGGAACTGAAGCGCAGCGCATCGATGGCAAGGGTCTTTGACCTGGAAGTCAATGTGGTGGATGTCGATCAGATCGGTGAGATGTACCCGCTCATCAACACCGCCGATTTGCATGGCGGTATTCATATCCCATCGGATGGTTACGCAAATGCTGTGGATATCACACAGGCGCTGGCGAAGGGGGCGCGGTCGGACGGCGTCGAGATTTTCCAGAACACCCTGGTTACGGAAATTCTGCGCGATGGCGACCGCGTAACCGGCGTGGTTACCGAAAACGGAACAATCAATGCGGATCATGTCGTGATTTGTGGCGGTATGTGGTCACGTGACCTGGCCGCAACCATCGGTGTCAACCTGCCACTTCATGCCTGCGAGCACTATTACGTGTTGTTCGAGTCGGTTAACGGCCTGCATCCGGATTTGCCGGTTCTCAGGGATTACGATGCATGCACTTACTACAAATATGATGCGGGCAAGTTGCTGGTCGGTGCGTTTGAACCGAGCGCGAAACCCTGGGGGATGGATGGCATTGCCGAGGATTTCTGTTTCGACGAGATTGCGGGTGACTTCGATCACTTCGAGCCGGTATTGCACGATGCGATGGCGCGACTTCCAGCGCTGCAGGAAGCAGGAATCCAGAAGTTCTTCTGCGGGCCCGAGAGTTTTACGCCGGACGTTCGTTACCACATAGGCAAGGCGCCGGAGCTGGAGAATTGCTGGGTTTCCGCCGGCCTCAATTCCATTGGTCTGCAGTCGGCGGGCGGCATTGGCAAAGTGATGGCGGAATGGATCCGCAATGGATATCCCCCCGTGGATCTTTGGGAGGTCGATGTACGGCGAAACATGCCATTCCAGGGCAATCGTAAGTACCTGCGGGAGCGGGTTAGCGAAAGCCTGGGTCTGCTTTATGCGACGCACTTTCCATTTCGGCAGTACGAGACGGCACGTGGTGTTCGAAAGTCGGCCATTCACGATCGTCTTGTCGCGAGAGGCGCCTGCCATGGCGAAGCCTTCGGCTGGGAACGGCCGAACTGGTATGCACCGGCAGGCATCGAGCCGCTCTATGAATACAGTTACGGGCGACAAAACTGGTTCGAATATTCCGCGGCGGAACATCTCGCCGTTCGGGAGCATGTAGGGCTGTTCGACCAGTCCTCGTTTGCAAAATTTCGCCTGGAAGGACGCGACGCCTTAAAAGTATTAAGTCCCGTTTGCGCGAACGATGTAGATGTTGAGCCCGGTCGCATCATTTATACGCAATGGCTGAATGAGCGGGGTGGCATCGAGGCGGATCTCACGGTAACGCGAGTCGCAGAAGACGTGTTCATGGTCGTTACCGCAGCGGAAACGGAAACGCGGGATTTCTACTGGCTGAAGCAGCACATTCCGGACGATGCAAATTGCGTGCTTACCAATGTGAGTTCGGCGATGGGCGTCATATCACTGATGGGTCCGCGTGCCCGCGATCTTCTTCAGTCACTGACACCTGCCGACATGAGCAACGAGGCTTTTCCGTTTGCGACGAGCCGTGAGATCGAGCTGGGGTACGGGCTGGTGCGGGCCTCGCGAATTACCTTTGTGGGCGAACTGGGTTGGGAACTTTACGTGCCGTCGGAGTTCATGCAGAGCGTCTATGACGAAATCGTCAATGCCGGAGAGTCATTCGGTCTTGTTCATGCCGGTTATCACGCCTTGAATTCGTTGCGAATGGAAAAGGCCTATCGACACTGGAGCCATGACATTACGGACGAGGATTCGCCGCTTGAGGCCGGTCTTGGTTTTGTCGTTCGCTTCGACAAGAAGGGTGGCTTTATCGGTCGCGACGCTTTACTGGCGCAGCGGGAAGAAGGGTTGAGCCGCCGGCTGCTGCAGTTCCGGCTCGAGGATCCACAACCGCTTGTCTATCACAATGAACCTGTCTGGCGTGACGGCACGCTTGTTGGACACATTACGTCGGGCGCTTACGGGCATGCCCTGGGTTCGTGCCTGGGTCTCGGATACGTATCAGTTGAGGAAGGCTCGCCACCGCAAGTTGCGCTTGAGGGTGCCTACGAAATTGAAGTGGCCGGCCGGCGCTTCGCAGCCGAAGCATCTTTGAAGCCGCTGTATGATCCGGCTAACGCGCGAATTCGCAGCTGATTCAACTATTGCCGGCCGACAGCGTTTGGTGGCAGCGCAATCGGGAAGCGTTCGCGGATTTTCGCGTCGGTCTCGTCACTCACATGTTTCGGAAAATGACTGGCGAGAATCTCATCCCGTTTCGCCACAGCCAGGTCCAGCATGACCGGCTTACCGGCATCGGCCCAGACCGTTGGACTCGTTCGGTCTCCAAAATCCGGATAGATGTACTCGCTTTGCATGACTTCGAGGGTTCGGTCCGAACCCAGGTAGTGACCCTCACCGCTCAAACAGACTTCTTTCAGGTTTTCAAAACCGAGCGTCTGCTCGTCCACCTCGATGCCGCGCACTGCGCGCAGCGTTGCACCCAGCACGTCATTGTCCAGGAACAGGCTTTCGGGGCAGGCGCCCAACAGGCTTGCATACATGCCTGCGGATTCGTAGATGATGTTCGCGCCGGCAAGAGCCGGGGGCATCAGCGTTTGAGCACGTTCCGCGCCCGTCTGAAAATCGGGTAGCTTGCCGTCAGTCATGCCGCAGGCTGTCCCAAAGGGCAGATCGTAGTAGTTGCTCATTTGCGCGCATGCCGCTGAAATCAGCCCCTGTTCGGGTGAGCCGCCGCTCATCGCCCCGGTGCGAAGGTCTGACACAAATGGCCAGGTCCCGAGGATTGCGGGCGCCCCGGGTTTGATGGCATTGACGTAGACGAGGCCACCAAGGCACTCGGCCCACGCCTGCGATACGGCTCCGGCAAGGCAGGCTGGCGTTGTTGCGCCGGCCTGACCGGCGGACAGGAGCAGCACCGGCATGCCGCCCTCTACAGCGACACGCAGACATTCCAGCGCGTCGGTCGCGAATTTCATCGGTGGTACAACAAAGCAGTTCGACTGGCTAACGAACGGTCTCGCACGCCATTTGTCCTCACCGCCCGCAATGATGTGCAGCATCTCGAGTGTCTTCTCGAGATGTGTGGGATGTATCCAGCTTGCACCGACATGTTTGCTCGTGCCGGTAACCGAGCAATAGGTGGTGTTGAGATCCATCTCGTAGTTGTCTTCGATGTCCCTCAGTACGCACATTCGCTGGAAGATGTGGATGTGTTCACAGGTGTCGACGATTCTTGCAAGGTCGTAGAGATCCTGCGAGGTAGATTCGCGATAGCAGTTGTTGACGGTATCGGCAATCATCACCGCCGCGCCGCCGGTCGCGAAGTGCACGCGCGACCCCTGTATCTGCCGGTCGTACTGAGGATCCTGTCCATAAAGGACAAGGTTGCGCTCGGCCTGCTCCAGCGCCTTTTCGACAACCGCGCGCGGCATCCTGAGTCGGCCATCGTCACCGAGGACAGCGCCGACCGCGGTGCAGGCATCGATGCAATGCGGTGTCGCCTCGTTGAAACCGACTTCTTCGAGAATGCGAAAAATATTGTCGTTTATGGCAGCGACATCGATATCACTGAGTGGTTTGTACTGCCCGCCGGGTTCTCCGGGATTGACCGGCTTGATGTGTTCCGCCAGCGGTGCACTGCGTAATGCGTGCCTGGCCTGTCTGCCTCCGGACCGTCGCGCCATTTTTCAGAATCTCCTTATCGAATCTCGATTTGCCACGGCGTCAACCTGGTACTGACGCCTGCAAGCCGCAACGCGATTAAGTTTGTACCATATGCTCATAAGATGCATTCGAATTTGATCCCGTTCGGTTGCACATTGTGGGATGCCCGTGACGCTCACTGCAAACAAATCAGTCTCCTGTATGTTTGTGGTTTGACAGTCTTCGCAGTGCTGGTGTACACCAGTTGTAGCCCGCGAGGGGTGAATAAGAGACGAATCAATGGCGGATATCATTTCCCCGGAGAGTCCGTTCAAAGAAGAAGTCCGGCAGCTTCTCGAAGGGTCGGGCATCAAGGAAAAATCGGACGAAGTTCTCGGGCCGTTTTCGGACATCACGAACCAGGTTGCGGAAGCACTCTGGAATGCGATGCTGCCCGGGTCACCCTTTTCGTCCCTGTCGTGGGAACTCCTGACGTTCACTTTTATCTGTGCCGCTGGCTTTTGGTTTTTTCGCAAGGGCCGCGGATCCAGGGATGCGACCGGCAAGGAGCGGCCGGCGAACAGCCTGCTGCAGTACCTGTTTCCCAGGGACATATATACGCACCAGTCGGCTCGCGTTGACATCGGGCTTTACCTTCTCGATCGGGGCATGTTCCCTATCTGGTTCGCTTTATCGCTCGGCACGGTCGCACCGTTTTTTGAGCGAAACACAATTGCGGGAATAGAAGCGGCATTCGGCGCCAGTCCTGCGATCGAGCCGACCATCGCCTGGCGATTGCTGTATGGACTCGTGACGATCCTGATCGCCGACATGATCTTTTACTGGACCCATTACATGATGCACAAGACCCAGATTGGCTGGGCACTGCACAAAGTGCATCATTCTGCAGAGGTGCTCACACCGTGGACGCGACCGCGTGAGCATTTCATCGTCGGGCCGCTCTGGGCGCTGGGTCCGGCCATCGGCCTGGCTATTTCGGGAGGCATATTCGCCTGGGTCTTCAATGGCAACATCACGCAGATCACAATCGTCAACGTTGGCATCTTCTCGGTTCTGTACGCGCTGAATGGCAATTTCCGCCACTATCACGTTTCCTTCAGGTATCCGCGCTGGCTGGAACTGTGGTTGCAAAGCCCCGGCATGCACCACACGCATCACAGCTATCTCGAGAAGCACTGGGATTCGAACCTCGGACTGGTCACGAGTATCTGGGACCGGATGATGGGTACGATCTACATCGCCGATAAATACGAAGAGACGCCGTGGGGTCTCGCGCCTAAAGACCAGGTTGAGTACACATCGCTGCGCGATAATCTGACAACGCCATTCAAGGAAATTTTTCGAATACTCAGAAAGAAGCCCAAAACGTATCCCGACATATCCGTCTCCGCGCCCGAAGAATCCCGCAACCTCACTCTATGAGGAAACAGACATGAAGAAAATCACGATCGCGGTGGTTGCCGCAATGCTGATGGCTTCGGCTTGCGGCGATTCCACCAACTCTTACGCGGACAAGTTTACAAACATAGATCCCACCTGGGCAGTAACCGCGGATGAGGGCTACGAATGGGCGCTGGTCAAGGACGCCAACCTGCCGGCAATTACCGGCAGTCCCGAATGGAACAATTACATCGCGTTCCTCGAGGAAAAACTGACCGAGTACGGCGTCGTTGATATGTTCCGCAACAGCTGGACCTTCGATCGCTGGGATACCACGGATGATTCCAGTGGCTGGTCGCTGGTTTCAGACGGTGAGCCTGTTCGGGTTGCACACTACGCCGCAAACTCAGGCGTCTCGGCGGACGAGGGCATTACCGCGGAGTTGATTTATTACGACCACGAAAATCCGCCGGATTCGATCGAGGGCAAGATTGTCGTTTTCACCGTGCAGCCACACCCGCAGCCGCCTTACGACGACAACTACAAAGTCAATTTCACGTTTAATGACTACGAATGGCGCGCCAACGATGATTCCTACTGGGAGTTATTCGAGTTTGTGCCACCGGAATTCAGTTTCACCTTCGACATCTGGTGGCAACTGCGGCAAAGATTCTGGGACATAGCTGCCGACGGAAATGCAGCGGGCCACGTCATCGTTTACGACATGGCATATGAGCGCACTGAAGGTTTGTACACATTCCCGGTGCCGCCAAACCATGAGTCGCCAGGGCTTATCCTCAGCCGGGAAGACGGTGCGAAAGTCATAGAGGATGCAAAGGCCGGCAAGACCGCGACCCTGCGACTCGAAGCAACGATTGAAGAATCCGAGGCGTACCAGACCATTGCTTACCTGCCGGGCCGCGACTACGGCACGCCTGAAGACGAACAGATTCTCCTGATCAATCACACGGACGGACCGTCGATCACTCAGGACAATGGTGCACTCGGTCTGCTCGCGATCGTCAAATACTTTTCGCACATGCCCCAGGAGAATCGGCCACGCACGCTGACCGTGTTTCTCGATAGTCGCCATTACTACCCTGGCATGGAGCGGGCGGCCGAGGAGTTCAGTTGGCTGACGCGTTATCCGGAAGCGAAGGACAAGCTGGTCGGCATCATCCAGGCCGAGCACATGGGCGAAATGGATTACCGTGAAGTCGACGGCAAAGTCGAAGCCGTCGGGCTCGCGGAGCAGTCCTATCTCTGGTCGCGGAATAATCCGGTTTTGATTGATGCCGCTGTCGCCGCTGCCAAACGATATGAATGGGAGCGTGTCCAGGTCGCCGTGCCGGAACGGCCGGGCATCAACGGAGAACTGCAGCAAGTGTGGTGGGGCGTCGGCGCCATTGCGCTCAGCGGTTGTGATCGATGCCTCGACCTGCCGGGATTTGGTCTGGGTAGCTTCCTCGGCTTTTACTGGACCACCGCATCCGGCATCGAGCGCTGGAACAAGGAATTGTTCAAGAACCAGGCGCACACGATGACTGAACTTGCCGGTCTGCTCATGACAGCCGATCTTGAGGCTATCAAACCTGAGTAATATCAGCCCAGAGCGCCTCCGCGCTTGTCGGTGTCAATAATCACCCGATGCATACGGCGATAGTCGGGCAGGTAGTCGGCCACGGCGTAGTGTTGGGTGCTTCGATTGTCCCAGATTGCGACGGCCCCTTTGTGCCAGCGAAATCGAACCTGGTAGCTCGGGTTTTCCAGGTGGCTGAACAAGTATTGCAGCAGGCGATCGCTCTCAGATTTCAGCATGCCGACAATATGCTGGGTGAAGGAGCGATTGACAAACAACAGTCTGCGGCCGGTTACCGGATGTTTCGGTGCGATAGGGTGAACCGCGGAGCCAACGGAAGCCAGCCCGGTGTTCAGCGCTTCGATATCGTTGTCTTCGCCGAGATAGTCATTGCGAAAAGCGCCCATGTCATGCACTGCCGACAGTCGTGACACGAGCGCCTGGATTTCTGCAGGAAGATTTTCGTAGGCGGCGTACATATTCGCCCAGAGCGTGTCGCCGCCGCACGGGGGAATGTGTTCCGCATACAGGACAGACAGAAACGGCGGATTGGTCTGGAACGTAAGGTCCGAGTGCCAGTCATCTGTGTCCGGCGGACGGTCGCCATCGTTTTCCAGCAAGACGACGCGATCAAACCCCGGCAAATGTGGATACACCGGGTGTGGACTGGCAGGCGAGCCGAACGTTCTGGCAAATTCGAACTGGGCCTGTGGTGACAAGTCTTGATTGTGAAAAAACAATACGAGGTGTTTGATGACGGCATCGTAAATCCGGTCTGCAATCGCGGGCGCGATTTCGCGGGAGAGGTCGACGCCGCTCACTTCAGCGCCGATGGTTGGTGTAACCGGTGTTACATCCATCCGCATTTCTTTGCGTTCACTTTCACCGTTGCGACTTACGTGTGTGATCGTCAAATGGACGGATCTTGTCGGCAATGATTGTCATCTGTTCGAGAGGCACCTCGTCACCGTTACCGAAGCGAAAACCGATGATGCCATTCGGCATCAGTTGAACCATATTGCCCCCGTAGCCGACCATGCGCGGCGCATATACGGTCTTTCCCGAATGGGTGATATAGGGCTCCTGCCACAATGACAGGTGATAGGAC
>CAJQPR010000084.1 GCA_905480255.1 uncultured Woeseiaceae bacterium
AACCGTAAAATCTTTATCATCGAGCGCGAAACGCTTGAAGTCCTCACCAACTTTGGCGACGGTGGCCGAAACCCGGGTCAGTTCTTTGCAGTGCATGGACTGGTGACAGACTCGAACGGCAACATCTTTACGACAGAAACCTACGAAGGTAAACGCGTGCAGAAGTTTACCTACAAAGGCATGGGCCCGGTCACCGTAATGGATCAGGGCACGCCATGGCCCGCAGACAAGAAATAGGCTCTATTGTTGGCAAACCGTCCAGCACTTCTCGTTGTCGGTTGGTCAGTTTAGATAATTTTTTAACGCTAATTTTAAAGGCAGGAATACGGCAGTGAACCCACAACTTTCACGTCGGCGTTTCATCAAGGCTGTAATAGCCTCAAGCGTCGCAGCTGCATCCAGCTCAGGCATTCATTCAGCTCTCGCCCAGGATCGACCCCGGGGCGCGGTAGAACGCCTGATTTCACTCAACATCAACGGACAGACGCGCCGCGTTGACGTATCGCCGCAGGAAACGCTGGCTCATACGCTTCGCTACAAGCTCGGCCTGACCGGCACCAAGATTGGCTGCAATCGCGGCGAATGTGGTGCCTGTACGGTGATAATAGATGGTGTTACCAACTATTCCTGTTCGACATTGACCCACAGTGTTCGGACGCGCGCCGTGCAGACTGTCGAGGGCGTGCAGTCCGCGGACGGCTCTCTGCACCCGGTCCAGCAGGCGTTTATCGATGAATTGAGCCCGCAGTGTGGTTTCTGCACTCCTGGCCAGGTCATGTCGGCTGTTGCGTTGCTTCAGGAAAACCCGAAACCAACTCGTGACGAAGTACGCCACGCTATGGCCGGTAACCTGTGCCGTTGTGGCGCTTATGACCACTATCTCAACGGCGTCATGCGTGCCTCGGGGCAGAACTCATGAGCGACTACAGACTGGTTGGCAAGGATTTCACGCCGCCCGACGTCACGGGCAAGGTAACTGGCAAAGCGAAGTATGCCGAGGACTTTCGTGTCGATGGCATGGTGTTCGCGCGTATGTATACGAGCCCGATGGCGCATGCCCGAGTTACCAATATTGACACCTCTGCGGCAGAAGCGATGGACGGTGTTGTCGGCATCCTGACCGCCGATGATGTGCCGGAAGTTGAAGCACCGAATGCGGCGATCCTGACCAATTCGCCTGCCTACATTGGTGATCCGATTCTCGCTGTCGCAGCAGAGACCGAGCAGATTGCTGAAAACGCGATGGCTGCCATCAAAATTGACATGGAACCCCTGCCGTTTGTTACGGACCCTCTGGACAGTCTTATCGAAGGCGGGGCCAACGCCAGGGAAGAAGGAAACGTTTACGCCCGGTCACAGGAAGGCTCCGGATTCAGAACGATTAAGTGGTCCAAAGAACAGGTTGACGAATTTCGGGCCGGCAAAGAACCGACCGGCGAGTTCGGCAGCGAGTGGAGCTACGGCGATATCGACAAAGCCATGGCCGACGCTGAACTTGTTTTCGAAGAGCCATTTGTGACCACCGGCTACGCTCATATGAGCATGGAGCCGCGCACCGCGATGGCCTACTGGGAAAACGGAAAGTGCTATGTGCATGGTTCCGCACAAAGCCAAAGCTTCTGGATGCCTGGACTGGCGCGGCTTCTTGGCGTTGAAGTCGAGGAGGTCGTGCTCATCAGTGAAAACACCGGCGGCGGATTCGGTTCCAAAATTGGCGCCTATCCGATTGCAGCCCTGCCCGGCTGGTTTTCGAAAAAGATCAATCGCCCCGTCCAGCTGCGCGTTACCCGTGAGCAGGAATACTACATGGGCTCGGCCCGCGTCGGATTCCAGGGCTGGATCAGAATGGGTTTCGCTGCTGACGGCAGCATCCTGGGTTCGGATGTATTCATCATTGAGGACATTGGCGCCAACGCCACCGGTGGAGATGCATCTTCAGCCGGCGGGGCGATCTCCCTGGTTTACAACGCGGGAGCCATGCGTTTTCGCGGCCTGCCGGTACTGACCAACACGACGCCTCGAGGCGCACAGCGCGGCCCCGGTCAAAATCAGATTGCTGCCGTTATGGCACCGATCATGGACAAGGCGGCTAAGCAACTGAGCATCGACCCTGTCGAAATTCGCAAGATAAATGCCACCAACAATGATTCCCTGGTTTATTCAGATCGACGAACCGTCACCAGTGCCTACATGGACGAAGCACTCGATAAAGGTGCTGAAATGTTCGACTGGGAACGGCGCAAGAATCAGCCCAGGAAAAACGGCAGTAAAGTTCGCGGCCTCGGCATCGGCCAGGGTTACCATTCTGCCGGCGCGACCGGCTTCGACGGTCTCATTCGAATCACGCCAGACGGCAAATTGCATGTCCACACAGGCGTCGGCAACCTTGGTACTTATTCGTACGCATCGACGTCGCGTGCCGCTGCTGAAGTCCTGAATTTTGACTGGGAAGACTGCGAAATCCACCGCGGCAATTCTGAAAACAACCTGCCATGGAACTCGTATCAGGCTGGCAGCGTATCAACGTTTGCGCACACCCGTACCAACTATGTCGCGGCGATGGACGCTCTTCGTAAAATGAAGGCAATTGCGGCTGACACGATGGGCGGCGAGCCTGACGACTACGAAATTGACGGCAAACGCATTTTCCGAAGCGACAACGCCGCTCAGGGAATGTCGTACGGCGCAATCGCAGCGCGCGCCATACAGTTAGGTGGCGAATACAGTGGCCAGACTTATCCGGACGACATCAATGCAATCACGAAACGCTCTGTCGAGAACCTGGCCGGCACCGGCCTGGTTGGCGTTGCGAAGGACAATTTGCCTCAGGAAGGCGTAATCCCTGGCCTGGCTTGCGCGTTTGTCGAGATCGAGATGGATCTTGAAACTGGCAAGTATGAAATTTTGGATTACGTAGGCATTGCCGAGTGCGGTTCAGTGCTTTTTCCGGCAGGCCTCGCCCAGCAAATGAAGGGTGGCGCAGTTTGGGGAATGGGCATGGCAGCGCTTGAGCGGCATGTCTACGATCCGCAGAACGGTCTGCCAGCGAATATTGGCTACCATCAGTGTGGCATTCCGAGTTATCTGGACGTGCCTTCAGTTACCAGGACAAGCGCGGTCGATCTGCCTGACCCACAAAATCCATTCGGCGCGCGAGGCATCGGCGAGCCGGCAATGGGTTGCTCGGTTGCTGCGCTGACATCTGCAATTTCCGATGCGCTGGACGGACATATTTTTGGCAGAACTCCGGTCAGTCCGGACATGGTTGTAAACCATGTCACCGGGCGTGATCAATCGTTCTTACCACTACAAACCAACAACTTCTGAGGTAACGATGGCTTCTTTCGATGTAATGCCAGACGTACAGCTCTACCAGCCGGTGGAACTCGACGATGCGCTAAATCTCGCCGACGAACTCGGCGACGAAGGTTGGCTCCTCGGCGGCGGTCAGGACACCTACGGGTGGCTGAAGGATCGCGCCAAGCAGCCTCGTGCGATGATCGATCTCAACGGAATCGAGGCGCTTCACGGAATCAGTGAAACCAACGACGGAATTGAAATCGGCGCAGCGACAACACTGCGTGAAATCATTCGCGACGAACGCGTCAATCGTGACTACAGCCTGCTTGTCGAAGCAGCCGGACGAGTGGCCAGTCCACAGATTCGGAACGTCGGTACGCTCGGCGGCAACCTGTCACAGGACACGCGCTGCTGGTACTACCGACGCGGCCTGGATTGCTATCGTGCCGGCGGTAACATCTGTTACGCCAATGGACCGGAGTCGATGAATCGTGAGCACGCTGTTATCGGTGCAAGCCGCTGTGTCGCAGTGAGCCCGTCGGATACGGCAACAGCGCTCGTGGCTCTTGAAGCCACGATGGTCGCCCGCAGCGTCAAAGGCGAGCGGACAATCGCGGCTGAAGACTTCTTCGTCGGGCCAGACACCCACATCACACAGATGACCTCCCTGAAGGCCGGTGAGATCCTGACAGCGGTCCGTATACCAGCGAAGTGGGCTGGCAAGAAATTTTATTTTGAGAAAGTAGCTGATCGCGACGTCTGGGACTTCGCTTTGGTCAGCATTGCCGTTGCAATGTCCATGGATGGCGACACCATTGGCGACAGCAGATTCGTATGTGGTGGTGTCGCTTGTACACCGCATCGACTCACCAACGTCGAACGAGCAGTGCGCGGCAAATCATTGTCCGAAGAAAGCGCCGAGGCCGTGGCGCCAATGGCAAGCGAAGGCACAAAACCGCTTAATTACAATCATTTCAAATTGCCGCTGATGGAAAACCTGGTGCGGCGAGCGATGCGGGGTTAGATCAGTGGATATTGCCACCTATAAAGATGACGTCTGGGGACAGGAAGTACTGCGCGGCGTATCCTGGGACCTGCTTTGGCTTGTAATTGTTGCGGCATTTGTTGCCATCGCATTGCATGCCATCTATGAGGCCATGCAGAAACGCGGCGACAAGCCATCGGCCGACGGCGAACGAGTCAGCCGGCATGGTGCCCTTAACCGGGCTTATCACTGGGTGATGGCCGCCAGCATTTTCGTCCTTCTGGTAACGGGAATATTCCCGATCGTCGGTCTCGAGTTTGCATGGCTGGAAATTCATTGGATCGCGGGAATCGTGCTGACAGTCATTGTTGCGGCACACATATTGATGTCACTTTTCTCCGGCGAACTCGGCTCGATGTCGGTCGGTCCCGGAGATGTCAAAGAGGCGCTGGACGGTAACACCAAGCCCGGCAAATACTCACCTGCCCAGAAGAGCATGCATGCTGTTATCACCGTCCTGACATTTCTGGTAATTGGCAGCGGCATCCTGATGTTCCTGCAGATCGATACGCCATGGTGGGATCGGACAAATTCGATGGCCGAAGGCATGCTCGGACTGGTGTTCTTTATCCATGGAATATCGACGCTCGGCCTGGTTGGCGTTATTTGCCTGCATGTCTACTTCGCACTGCGTCCAGAAAAACTCTTCTATACTCGCTCGATGATCAAAGGCTGGATCTCAAAGGATGAACTCGCTGCAAATCACGACCCGCAGCGTTGGACGCCCGACGAAACCACCTGACCGACCAACAAGCTTTCTCCAACTGACACACGCCGAGGCGCCGTGAGTAATTCTCTGCACGAAAACATTGAAGCTATTGAAGCCGGCTACGAATTCCTGCTTGCTTACGCCGCCCAGGGGCGTGACAGCGATAAAGGTCAGGGCGGGTCCGAGGTACGGACAACGCTGTCTTCCATGTTGGAGGCCGCGGCTGAGATTGGCGCCCGGCTGGCCGATGATGATGGCGTATTCTCGCCCGTCATTGTTGACGACGCCCGGAAGTCCGGCGCGGCAATATCGCTGGTACTGTCACAGGACAAAATCAGCTCGGAGCTGGTTGACAACCTGAACGCCTCGATACACTTGCGCGCACTCCTCACCGACCTGTTCCTGCTAAGCGAAACAATCGACTAGCGAAACTCTATTTTTCGACGGAACTAATATCGTATGACGGGTACAAAACTCCCGTTAATGACTAGCAGTGACAATCAACATGAAAAACAAGCTTTCCAGGCGGCACTTCCTGAGTCTCGTAGGCGCTGCCGGCGGCTCTAGCGCGGTCTACAACACGAGCCTTGCGCTTGGCCTGATGCAGGAATCCGGGCCGGTCGCACAGCTAGATCTGAAACATATCGGCCGCCGGAAGAAAAAGGTGGCCGTACTCGGCGCCGGCATCGCCGGGCTAACTGTTGCCTACGAGCTGGAACGTGCCGGTTACGACGTTACTGTCATCGAAGCTTCGCATCGCATTGGCGGCCGAAATATGACGGTCAGGCACGGCGACATAATCGACGAGATGGGCTACAAGCAGGTCTGTAATTTCGACGACGATCCCGAGATGTACTTCAATTGTGGCCCAGCGAGAATTCCGGGGCATCATCGCCGCGTTCTGCACTACTGCAAAACGCTCCGTGTGCCGCTGCAAATCAAGGCTAACTTCAGCCGGCCCGCATATCGCCATGACCCGGAGAGGTTTGAGGGCAAGCCCGTAACGGTCGCTCGATATACGTCTGACTCACGAGGGTTCATCGCGGAGTTGCTGCACAAAGCCGCCGACCAAAACGCATTCGAGAAACCGTTGTCGACTGACGACCAGGAAAGAATTCGCGAGTACGCCCGCGGATTCGGCGATCTGAACCTCCAGGGGCGCTACAAGGGATCAGAACGCGGCGGCCGCAAGTCGGGAGGTTTTGTTACACCAGCAAAAATTCATGAACCGCTCGACATTCAGTCACTCCTCGATAGCGACTTCTGGATGGGCGACGGAGCGTTCAATTCGGAAAACGCTGACTGGGGAGAGCCGCTAATGGAAATAAAAGGCGGCAACGATGGAATCATCAAGGCGTTTGTAAGGGAAATAAAAAGCCCGATCATCGTTAACGCGCCTGTCCAGAGCATTGAACTTCGCGACGACGGTGTTGATATCGCTTATAACCGCAAAGGAAAGCGAAAGACGATATCTGCCGACTTTGTTTTCAACAGCATTCCCACCCATTTCATGTCCGGCATCCCAAACAATTTGCCGGATGATTACAGGGCGGGACTTGCTGCCCTGACGCCGGGAAATTTCTTCAAGATCGGATTTCAGATGAAAGAACGCTTCTGGGAGAAAGAAGGAATTTATGGCGGCATCACCACTACCAATCAGCGGATCAACCAGATCTGGTACCCGTCGCATGGCATACACAGCCAAAAAGGCGTTGTGCTTGGCGCCTACACATTTTATGACGAGTCCGAGTTTTTCGAAAAGATGACGCCGGACGAGCGGCTAAAATACGCCGCTGATTGCGGTGACAAAATTCACCCGGAATATTCCAGAAATATTGAGGCTGGCGTTAGCGTCCCATGGGGAAGAATCAGTCACATGATGGGCTGCGGTACGAGCTGGGGTAGCGGCCGGTCCTGGGAAGGTGGGGACGAGGAATTGCGAGAGAAGTACTACAAACTGCTGCAGCAGCCTGCCGGCGGCCGGCACTACATGATTGGCGATCAGATCAGCTACCACTCCAGCTGGCAGGAAGGTGCCTTCGGGTCCGCTGAAGTTGCACTTCTGGATCTGGACAGCCGTGTCCGCGCCGAATCCGGCGAATCAAGGAAGGGCTAGGACGATGACATCGAGCGTTATGAGAATGTTCCTGGCATTCGCTGTCTTCAGTTGGGCGAGCGTATTCGCTGAAGATGATCTGCCAGTTCCTGCGGAAGAACTTGTTTTTTGCACCGTCTGTCATGGCGTTCAGCTGATGGGCAACTCCATCATCAAAGCACCACGGTTGAGTGGAATGGAAACCTGGTACGTTGAACGGCAGTTAAAGAATTTCAAAAATGTCGTTCGTGGAAGGCATGCAGAAGATCCGTTCGGCTACGAAATGCAACCAATGGCCGAGTCATTGTCAGATGAGCAAGTAGCAGAAGCGGCTGTATTCGCAAACGCGACCCGCTCTCCTGCTCCACCCGCAACGGTGATCGGCGACATTGAGAAAGGCAAGGCCCACTATTCTGCCTGTGCCGCCTGCCATGGTGTCGACGGTACCGGGAACGAGGCGCTCGGCAGTCCCGACCTGACCATCCCCAATGACTGGTACCTTGTCACCCAGCTCATGAATTTCAAGAGCGGCGCGCGAGGAAGCCACCCTTCTGACACCTACGGCATGCAGATGCGCGCCTCGGCACAATTACTGGCAGACGACGATGCCATCATGAATGTCGTCGCCTACATAAACACGCTGCAAAACAAATGAGGAAATCAAACATGAAAAAAGTCACGATCATTGGGCTATTGTTGCTCGGAAGCGCTTACGCGAGTGCGGATGTAACCCGCTATCCTTTACCCAATAATTCGACCTTTCCAATCGCACAGGCGGTTGAAGTCAGTGCGGACACCACACTCGTCTATCACAGTGGCACATTGCCAAGCCCGGCAAATCCGGACGCCGAACAGGGCAGTCGTGAGTATTGGGGCGACACTGAAGCGCAGTCCAACAGCGTCTTCGAGAAGATGTCTGCATCACTGGAAAACCTGGGACTTGATTTTGGAGACGTCGTGAAAATGACCGTGTTCCTGGTCGGTGACCCGGAAATGGATGGGCGCATGGATTTTGGCGGATTTATGAAAGCCTACTCAAAACATTTCGGCACCGCAGCGCAACCAAACAAACCGGCACGCTCTGCCATTCAAATCGCAGCACTCGCACGGCCTGACGTTTTCGTCGAAGTCGAGGTGGTACTTGCAAGACCAGAGTGAGCCTTTCCGTAACAGCAAACGAAAAGGGTCGCGTAAGCGGCCCTTTTTTTCGCCGGCATTTACTCCTAATTCACAATCTCGCCGTCCCGATAACGAACTTCTCCACCGAGAATTGTCATGATGACATCAGTATTCATGATTTCGTCATTGGGTACGGTCGTCAGATCCTGGGAAAGAATCGTTATGTCGGCAAGCTTGCCCGGCGTAATCGACCCTTTGATATCTTCCTCAAATGCTGCGATGGCATTGCCCATCGTGTAGGAATACAGGGCACGCTCCCGCGAATAAACCTCCTGTGGCTGAAACTCAGTGCCATCCGGCAGAATCCTCGTCACCGAACAGTGGAAACTGGCGATCGGGTCAATTTCATCAACGGGTGGATCGGTGCCATTGGTGGGCACAAGCCCGGCCTCTGCCAAAGTATTGAAGATATAGCCACGTTCCCTGGTGCGTTCCGGTCCAAGCCGATCAACGACCCATGGTCCATCCGAGCAGGCGAAAATTCCCTGCACCGCCGGAATAACGTTCAAAGCAACAGTTCGGTCGATATCGTCAGGATGAATGACCTGCGCGTGTTCAATACGCCAGCGCATATCCGTTTTTTCCGGATGCCTGGCAAATTCTGCCTCATAGATATTCAGCAGTTCACGATATGCCCGATCTCCAATGCCCTGGATCGCCAGCTGGTAATCGTGGTCCATCGCAAGTCTTGCTGACGCCTCAATTTCCTCTATGGGCACAACATTCAGGCCGCTGGTTCGCGGCAGGTCCGAATAGGGCTCGAGCAACCAGCCACCATGTGTGCCGAGCGCACCATCGAGTACTTTCTCGCCGATCGCACGAACAGTCAGGAAGTTGTTGCCGTAACCAACCATTCGGTACTCGGCAAGACGTCCCTCCATATCAGCAGCCTGTTCTTCAAATGCCATCCACAGCCTGACGGGAACGTTGCCCTCGTCTGCCATCCTTTTGATGAGATCAACTTCTGCGAACGACGTGCCGAGATCCTGGAATGAAGTAATTCCGTTTCGCAGGGATTCTTCTCCGGCCAGCGTCACCATGCGCCGCATCTCATCTTCGGCTATTCCTGCAGGACGTCGACCCTGGTGTCCCGAAAATGCCTGGCGGAAAACATCCTGAGCGGATTCACGCATCATGCCCGTTGCCCGGCCAGTCTCGTCGCGGACAATTTCTCCACCTTCGGGAGGAGCCGTGTCATTACCCATTTCGACCAGGGTCATAGCTTTTTGATTAACAAAGACGCCGTGACCGCTGGTATGAATCAACATCGCCGGATTGTCGGGGGTTACCGCACTGAGTGAGTCGTGCACGGGCAGCCCTTCAATCAATACATCCTCTTTGACGTCCCACTTATCCTGATGCCACCCGCGACCGATGATCCATTCGCCCGGTTCCGTCTCGTCGACTGCAGCCTCAACCATGGAAACAATTTCTGCAAAACTATTTGCATAACGAAAATCAAGAATCAGCAATGAACCGCCAAAGCTCGTGTAGTGCCCGTGACCCTCGATGAATCCCGGAATGGCTGTCTTGCCCTCGAGATCGATAACTTCGGTTTGATCTCCGATATACGGAAATATATCCGCCGCCGTGCCCACGGCAGTGATTCTGTCACCGGTGATCGCTACCGCTTCCGAACGCGGCAGCGCGTCGTCAACGGTTACAACATTTCCGTTCGTCAAAACCATGTCGGCAAGCGGATGTGCCGGCGGCGTTTCTGATTTTTGGCCACAGCCGATCAGTGTCAGTGTGGCAATCGTGACTAGGATTGAGCGCACGGTCTCCCCCGGTGATGGTTTTTTTAGCCTAGCGGATTTTACTGAAATTTACGACAACGCCGGCGTAGTAGTTTCTCTCAGGCGCCGGCTCGAAATAGCGGCCGCCAAATGCATTGATACGGATATTGCTGTTGTAACTTTCATCGAACAGGTTATTCACGCCCAGGTAAGGCCGAATCAGCCACTGGCCGGTCTCGAGCTCATACGCAAGACGAAAATTAGCGATCGTGTATGACGATACGTCCGCAGTGTTGGCATTGTTCGCGTAGAGATCGCCGGAATAGAAAGCTTCCAGCGTCCCAATAAACCCGGTGTCGCCCGCATAGGAAAGCCCAACGTAAGCGAAGTGCTCCGGAAGCCCTGGCAATCGATTACCGCTGAAGTCATTCCCGTTGTCGTCGACAAAATCGTCGAACTTGAAATCCGACCAGGTATAGGAAGCGTCAACACGGAACCCGTTCCCTGTCTCCCAGCTTATTGCAGTTTCGATGCCATCACGTGTGGAGCTCCCCGCATTCGAATAGAAGGTCCGACCAGGAAATGCCGCAAGCTCGAACGGAATCAGCTCATCTTCCAGGCTGATGGTAAAGAGCGCCAGTTCGTAATACAGATTGCCAGCAGAGCGTTTGTAACCGATCTCGAAATTATCCGCCGTTTGCGGATTCAGAAGCGGGTTAAACCCGCCGCTGCCATCCGGGTTGGCAAGTTCGGTAGTGGTCGGCGTTTCGAATGAGCTGCTATATGACGCGAACAGCACGCCACTCTCCATCCGGTAGTTGAGCGCAATCGACGGGCTCACCTGGTCGAAATCGAGTTGCCCGGAGTCGTCACCGTTGACGAGGTAGCGATCGGTGACATCATAGGAAAGTTCGTCGTAGCGCAGGCCTCCAAGCAGTGCCCACGTATCGTTGAATTCATATTGGGCCTGCGCAAACAGGCCGACGTTGTCCACGTTTTCGTTCTGATCAAAAACCATGGGGCCAAGAACACCGTCGTTGTTGTCAAACCGCTTGCGATCGTCATCCTGCCGGTCGTAATCAATGCCAACCGTAAGGCTGAACGGATCCGGCAATCGTCCAAACGAATATTGAGCGCCAATGCCATAAAAGAAGCGATCCAGATCAACTGAGCCACCACCTACAAATGGCAGCTTGTTGGCGAACTCCCGCCAGGCATAGTAATTGCGCAGCGTCAGGTTGCCGGAATCACGGTAACGCTGATAGACCACGCCGAAGCGTTGTTGCTCGAGGGATTCGCCCGCGTCGAACTGCACGTTTCGGTCTCTCGCCGACGATGGGGCCTGCGCCGCCTGCGCCGCATTGATGCCTCCGGGATCCTGCGCCTCCGGCTGATCTGTCAGGTTCAGCGCGAATATCAGTTTGTCCGATTCACCAAGCGGCACGCCGAGTTTGGTGTTCAGCACACTTCCGCGTGCGTTGGAATGATCACGATAACCATCAATCTCGGTCCGCGAAATGTTGACCAGGTAGTCTGATTCAGAAATCTTGCCCGCCGACTTCAGCTGATACTGGGAATAACCGTAGTCGCCGCCGGCAACCCGACCCTCGACATACGGATTGTCACTTCCAAGTTCGCTCATAATCGATATAACGCCGCCAGATGCATTTCCGTAGAGCGATGATGCGGGGCCACGCAGAATCTCTATGCTGCTTGCCGAACCGAGGTCGATGCTGTCAACGCCAGCCTGGCCGTCGGGTAGGGTCTCCGGAATTCCGTCGACAATGACCTTGATGCCGCGAATTCCGAAACTCGACCTCGCTCCGAAACCACGTAATGACACGCGAAGGTCCTGGGCAAAGTTGTAGCGATTCTGCATGTAAAGTCCCGGCACAGCGGCCAGAGCTTCATCGAGACCAAGTTGCTGCGTGCCTAGCTGTATCCGTTCCTTGCCAACAACCGATATAGATCGCGCAGCATTCCGCACGGATGTTTCCATTCTCGTTGCGGTAACGACGATCTCATCCAGTCTGTCATCATCGGGCACCTGGGCCCATGCTGATTGAGCGAGCAAACAAATTGACGCGGCCACCGACAGCCGTAACGACACGGTTCTATTTCGTAAGATCATTGATTCGCCAAAGCCCGGATTGGAGTTATTGGATATGCGATTGACTAGCCGCCTACGATAGGAAAAAAGCGGCAGAATTGCCAGACAATCAGCAGTTTTCTGCCTGTTTGTCGGGCGCATATGTATCGCCTGAAACAAACACGATAGATATCTGCCTTCGCCTATAATGTCTGGCCTGCTTCCCTGCCCGCAAGGACAGTTACAACAATGACGCCTAACAAATTTTTGCCTGCGAGTTCGCTGCTTTTCGGCGCGCTGGCCTGTTCTTTTCTCTTCTCCGCTTGCAGCAACGAGGAAAGCACCGTGGCCAGCCCGGACCTGATCGTCATCAATGCTGACGTTCATACCGTGGATTCAACCGTCCCAATAGCCGATGCGTTCGCTGTTACCAGCGGAAGATTTGTCGCTGTTGGAGACACGACCGAAATTCGGCCGATGGCCGGCGAAGATACGGTCATTATAGATGCCGGCGGGGTTTCGATCATTCCCGGCCTGATTGACGGGCATACCCATCTCATTGGCGGAGCCGGGCTAGCTACCGGTGTCGACTTGTCTGAAATAGAAGATAAGGATGAATGGCTGCGAATTATTCGTGAGAAAGCCGACAGCCTTCCGGCCGGTGCCTGGATCCTTGGCGGCGCATGGAATCACAACCTGTCCGACGGAATTCTGCCCACAAGAGAAATGCTGGACTCGGTTGCCCCTGAAAATCCTGTGCTTCTGCGCGACATCGATTTCCACTCAAGCTGGGCGAACACCCTGGCAATCGAACTGGCCGGCATTTCGGCAGATAGTGAGGTTCCGCCGGGCGGAGAGATTCTGCTCGATCCGGCGACCGGCGAGGCGACCGGGATATTCCTTGAAGGTGCTATGCGGCTCTTCAACGGAGCCCCCGGGCTTGCAGATGCACGGGACCCGGTTGCCGGAGCTCGCGCCGCAGTCCGCATGGCCAACAGCCTGGGCATCACCAGCGCACACGATATGAGCGGCAACCTGGACGCATTTCTTGAGGTATTTTCTGACGGCGATCTCACGATGCGAATCTGGGAGGGCGTGTTTGCCGGTCCCAGTGACGATCTGGAACAGCATTTTGCGGACCTCAATGCCGAAAGAAAACGTGTTCGCGACGCTGTTGCCGCAGATGCCCAAAGCGAAAAGATGGGCACCCTGTTCCAGGTTGGTTACGTCAAGATGATGATCGACGGCGTGTTGTCGACGCATACGGCAATGATGAAGGCCCCCTACTCTGACAATCCGGATGCTATCGTTCAGCCGTTCATCCAGAAGGATCACCTCGATGAGATGGTCTCCGCCGCGCATGCTGCAGGTTTTCCGGTCGCGGTTCATGCAATTGGCGACGAAGGCGTTTCCTGGGTGCTGGATGCGTTCGAGGGATCTCCGCGCTCGCCTGGCATGCCAATGGATCGAATAGAACATATCGAAGTGGTCACTCCGGATGATGTGGCGAGGTTCGCGTCGCTCGGCATTGCGGCCTCCATGCAACCGCACCATGCGACCTGCTGCGTCGGCGACTACGTGATCGATCGAATTGGCCGGGACCGGCTGCCAAATGCCTATGTCTGGCGACAAATGCTCGATACCGATAACCATCTCGTACTGGGTTCAGATTGGGCAACATCGCCACTGAACCCATTGATCCAGATTGCGGATACATTGCATCGCGAAACCCGAATTGACGGCGTGGTTCGGCCCTGGGATGAAGGCAATACGCTTACGTTTGCAGAAGCACTGCATGGCTATACCCAGGCCGGTGCAGACATGACGCCCTGGGCTGGCGAGATAGGCAGCATATCGGTTGGCAAGTGGGCCGACTTCGTCATACTGGACGAGAGACTCCCCGCAGAAATAAACCGCTCCCTTGAGAATCGCAAAGTGACTGCAACCTATCTTGCAGGAGAGCAGGTTTATCCATAGCTCCCTCCGGAACATGTCGCGACAGGCGCGGTCAAACGCTGGAGCGCGAATGAATCGGGGGAAATAATGAAAAAAATACTGACACTGATCGCTGCACTGGCCATGTCGTCCGCAGCGATTGCGGAAACGACCTCAGTCACGATGCAGGCCGCCGACGGAGTGACTGTTTATGGAGAAATCTACACAGCGCCCGGGGTTCCGAAGTCCGCGCCGTTGATCCTGCTTTTTCACCAGGGTGGCGGTGACTCACGCGGCGAATACACGCCCCTGGTGCCCCGTTTGCTCGATGCCGGCTACAACCTCGTCGCAATCGATCAACGTCGCGGCGGCACCCGCTTCGATGGTGTCAACCGGACACTGCAGGGTGTCGGTGATACCGAGTACAGCTATTGCGATGTAATGCCCGACCTCGAAGCGGCGCTGGCTTTCGCCCGGCAAGCGGGATTCACAGGACCGACAGCTGCATGGGGCAGCAGTTATTCGGCCGCGCTGATTTTCAAACTCGGCGTGGACCATCCGGAAGAGATCGACGCCATCGTCGCGTTTTCAGCCGCATCCGGTGAGCCGATGGAGGGCTGCATGCCCGAGCAGTACAGCGCAGACATTACACAACCGGTACTGGCGCTCAGGCCATCAAGGGAAATGGAAGTGCCTTACGTGCCCGGCCAGATGGAGCTGTTCGAGGAACAAGGCCACCGTACCTATATTGCCGATCCGGGTGTCCACGGATCATCCATGCTCAATGAAGACCGGGTTGGCGAATCCACTGATGAAACCTGGAGCGTCGTACTCGAGTTCCTCGCTACGAACCTGGCCGGCGGCGATTAGGAAAACGGGCAGAATTGGGTAATACTTCGTTCGACCTGATATGAACGAATTCCTGACTGCACATCACGCCCTTGTCGAATGGGCTGAAAAGACACCCGGGCGGGTTTTCCTGCATCAGCCGGTGGGTGGCGAAATGCGCACCTATTCCTGGCAACAATCGGCTGATGTGAGCCGACGCATGGCAAGCGCATTGCTCGGGCTCGGACTCCAGCGCGGCGACAAGGTCGCAATACTCGCGAAAAACAGTGCAGAGTGGATGCTCGCAGATTTCGCTATATCCATGGCGGGCCTGGTTTCTGTGCCAATTTATCCGACAGCCGGTGTCGATACTATTTCCTATGTGCTTGGCCACAGTGAGGCAAGCGCCGTATTTGTTGGCAAGCTGGATGAACCGCAGGTCGCCAGCGAAGCTATTCCCCGCTCAATACCGAGCATCGCTTTCCCCTACCCCATCGAGGGGTGCCAGCTCGAGTGGCAGGCGCTGGTTGACGCGAATGAGCCTCTTGCTGAATTGAATGATGCGCAAGCGGACGACGTGATGACGATCCTGTATACGTCGGGAAGCACTGGCCGCCCCAAGGGTGTCGTTCTGACCTATGGCGCGTACTGCTATGCGAGTAGAACCACTGCGGCCACAACTGAGGTTAGCCGTGAGGATCACCTGTTTTCCTATTTGCCACTCGCTCACATCACCGAGAGAACCTGCACGGCAGGACCCGCGATTTACGCGGGCACTGAATGCTCGTTTACGGAATCCCTGAAAACGTTTCAGACGGACCTTAAGCGCGCCAAACCGACCATCTTTATTTCCGTGCCAAGACTCTGGGTGAAATTCCAGTCAGGTGTGCACGCCAGGATTCCACCTCGCAAGCTCAAGATTCTTCTCGCCATTCCGATCGTTGGAAAAATCGTTGCACGGAAAATTCGCGACGGCCTCGGCTTTGGCAATTGCCGCAGTTACGGTTCCGGCAGCGCGCCTATATCGCCACTGACGCTCAGGTGGTACGAGAAAATCGGTGTCAATATCGGTGAAGGATGGGGCATGAGCGAAACCGCCGGGCTTGCCTGTGGCAACACACCTTTCGAGGCGAGAAGAATAGGCACGATCGGCGTCCCTATCGACGGAACTGAAATCAAATTATCGGATGCCGGCGAGATGCTAATTCGTAGCCCCGGCCTTTTCACCGAGTACTTCAAACAGCCGGACCTGACCAGGGAAGTGTTCGATGACGACGGTTTCTTTCATACCGGCGATAAGGCCGAGTGGGACGAATCGATCAGTGCGTTCCGAATCACGGGTCGCGTCAAGGATATTTTCAAATCAGCTAAAGGCAAGTACGTCACACCGGTTCCCATCGAATCAAAATTGTCTGGCAACCCGCTCCTGGAGCAAATCTGTGTCATGGGTTCGGGCCAGCCGGCGCCCGTGGCTATTGTCGTACTGGCTGAGGCTGCAAAGCATCTGCCGAAGGAAAACGTCGAAAGCAGTCTGAAAGCGACGCTGCTGGACGTCAACCGGCATCTTGAGTCACATGAGCGAATGTCCAGTATCGTCATCGTGAACGACGAATGGACCATCGAAAACGGCCTGCTGACGCCGACACTTAAAGTGAAAAGAGACGTTCTCGAGGACAAATACGGAACACTCATCAGCCAGCAATTCCCCTCTCAGGTGGCGTGGGAAGGTCAGTAAGCAGTTCCCCTTATCCTCTTTCTTCGTATATTCAAGGATACTAATGTTCAGCCGGCGCCCAAGCGGTGCAGGGCTAAAATATTCTGCTAAATCAAGGGGATAAAACAATGGAACTCCTCGAATTTGCACGCGGCGACGGGCTGCAAATCGCCGTCACAATATTCGCGGCCGGGTTGATATGGCGCCTGGTGCATTTGCTCATGACGCTGAAAAAGACAGACTTGTCAGAGGCCCGCCAGGCAGGTGAAAAAGCAGGGGGGATTCGCACCATATTCTCCCGGTTTTTGCATCACGAACCTTTTCGCGAAAGGACCCGCAATGGCACCATCATCGCGTACACGTTTCATATCGGGCTCGCGATAATATTCTTCGGCGGCGCGCCGCACATTCTGTTTATCGAGAGCTTTTCCGGGCTGGCATGGTCGCCCATGCCAACGGTCGTTGTCCACGTCACAGCAGCCGTCACGCTCGCCGCATTGATTGCCGCGGTCGTCAGGAGGATGCGCCACCCGGTGCTAAATATGCTGTCGAATTTCGATGACTATTTTTCCTGGTTGATTACGACTTTGCCGGTCATCACAGGTCTCCTCGCAGTCGCGCATATTGGTGCTCGTTACGAGGTACTACTGGCCATTCACATCCTCAGTTTCGACGCATTCCTGATTTGGTTCCCGTTCGGCAAGTTAATGCACTCGATAATCGTTTTCGGCTCCCGGTATACGACCGGGGTCACCTTCACTCGCAGGGGGGCCAGAGTATGAACGAAGCAGTTGAAAATCATCCCCTCGAAATGGACAAAGAACGTTTCGGCATAAAGGAGCCGGGTGCGCGTTACGACCTGCAAGGCGACATTCCCAATGAGGAACGCGTTCGCAAGGCTATGGTCAATTTCGCCAAGGACATAAATCGCACTACGGCGACCTACATGGAAGCCTGCGTGCATTGCGGTCAATGTGCAGAGGCCTGTCACTACTATGTACAGACCGGGGACCCGAAGTACACGCCAATCTGGAAGCTGGAAGTCTTTAAGCAGGCTTACAAGCGTGAGGCGAGCCCATTCGCCCCCTTCTACCGGATGTTCAACCTGAAGAAAAAGATCTCGGTGGAACAACTGGAGGAGTGGCAAGAGCTGATCTATGACTCCTGCACAATGTGTGGTCGTTGTTCGCTTGTGTGCCCGATGGGAATCGATATCGCGACACTGGTCGGACTTGCCCGTCATGGCATGTTCAAGGCCGGGCTCGTGCCTCACGAGCTTCATGCAGTTGCTGAACGAGCCGAGCAGGAAGGTAGTCCACTTGGTGCCACAGCTTCAGTCTTTGAAGACCGTGCCGACTGGATGGCTGACGAACACGACACCGACGTCAATTTTGACAAAGAAAAGGCTGACATACTCGTTGCCATGTCCTCCATCGAGATCATGAAGTACCCGAACTCGATTGGCGCCACAGCGCGAATACTTAACGCGCTGGGCGAATCATGGACATTCCGCAGCGAGGGCTATGAAGCGACCAATTTTGGCATGCTCTCGGGCAACGTCGAATGGCAAAAGCATATGACGATGAAGATCATCGACGCCGCGGTCAAATGTGGTGCGAAGCTCGTCGTTCTTCCGGAATGCGGTCACGCCTACGGTGCGTTGCGCTGGCAGGGTGCCGCCATGTACGGCAAACCGTTGCCGTTCAAGGTTCAGCACATTTCCGAATTCCTGGCAGATGTGGTCAGTTCGGGCCGGCTGAAAGTAAAAAAGGTCAACCAGACCGTCACATTTCACGATCCCTGCCAGGTATCGAGGCGCGGCGGCGCAACCAATGCGCCGCGAGTCGTCATGGAAGCACTCGGCGTTGACCTGAAAGAAATGACGCCAACCGGTGACTTCAACTGGTGCTGTGGCGGAGGCGGCGGCGTGGTCACGATTCACCGCGCGGACAAACTTCGCTATAAGGTATTCGAACTTAAGATGGATCAGATCGAAAATACTGGTGCTGACACGGTCCTTTCAACCTGTTCGAACTGCCGCCAGAGCTTCAATGACGCTCAGCAGCATTTCAACTGGGATAAGAACATGGAGAGCTTGCTCGAACTCGTGGCGGACAACCTGATCGAAGACTAGTGTTGCGGACCGGGACTGGCCGGCAGCGAGAAAAACTGCAGCTCGCCCAGTTCACCTTCGAGCGAGGTCATTTTCCCGGCAGGCGCCTTATCCAGGCGCCTGGCCCAGCGATCTGCCTCGGTCATGTAGTGGTCATACAATTGCTTGCGCAACGGTAGCGACAACGTGGCCGGCTCACCCTCTTCAATTTCCAGTGCTTCATCGAGGCAGAACTTCGGCAGCTCCACCTGCGTTTCCCTGTTCGACCAGGTTCCGCTGCAAAGATCGAAGTCGTAAAGGCTCAGGAATTTGTGTCCATGCTTCGCCACGAAATGCACTGCGCTGATGATAAAATCCGCCTCGGCGTCATCCATGACCCAGTGCAGGCCAACCCGGCACCAACCAGGCTTCATGCCGCAATAACCGTCCTGCACGACACTCCTGTATCGCTCGGACGTATCATTGTCGATGTCCAGCAACCTGTGACCGTAAGGACCTGCACACGAACAACCCGCGCGCGACTGAATGCCAAAGAGATCATTCAAAAGCGCCGTGACAAATTTGTGGTGCAGGTATGACCCGTCATTATTCCTGAGATTGAATGAAATGATGCCGACCCGACTACCGGGATCCAGGTTGCCCAGGATTTCTATTTGTTCATCATCTCCCCAACTCTTCATTGCTCGCTGAGTCAGTTCGTGTTCGCGCTTGTTGATTACATCAACTCCAACACGATCCTTGATTCCGAATACAAGGCCCGCCTTGAGTGTCTGCAAAACACCAGGTGTACCCGCTTTCTCCCGCTCCTCGATTTTGCTTATGAAGTCCTGATCATCCATGCCCACATAATCAACCGTGCCGCCAGCGCTGACGCTCGGCGGCAGGTCACGATGATAGATCCGCTCGTTGAACAGGAGTACACCGCTTGATCCGGGTCCGCCCAGGAACTTGTGTGGTGAGATGAAGACCGCATCAATCGCCGGGTCATCACCTTCTTCCAGTGGTTCGGGATTCATATCGATTTCGACATAGGGTGCGCAGGCTGCGAAATCAAAACAGGCGATCGCATCGTATTTGTGCAACAGGGTTGCCACTTTACGAACATCCGTTCGCATACCCGTGACATTGGACGCTGCTGAGAATGAACCGACACGCAACCGATTCTGATATGCCGGGTCCTGCAGCAATTGCTCAAGGTGTTCCAGGTCGACCTGCCCGCTGGCATCCAGGCGAACTTCCACGGTCTGCGCAAGCGACTGCCGCCAGGAAATTTCATTCGAATGGTGTTCATAAGGTCCGACGAACACCACGGGCTGTCCCTTTTCGATAGCGTCACGAAAGTTGTCGCCATCCGTGTCGGATTCATCAACGATGCGGTTGATGTTCAGCCTGGTGGCCGGCGCCAGCGCCACCCCGATGATTTGCTGAAGTTTATCGATCGCGCCGGTTGCCCCGGTTCCGCAGGCGATGATTCTCCCGGACGGCCCCGCATTGACGGACTTCTTAATCGCTTCTTCCGCTTCATGCAGCAACTGGCTCATGCTGCGCCCGGTAATATCGTCCTCGGTATGGGTGTTGGCATATACGCGTTGCAGGCTCTGCAAGTAAGACTCCACAAAGCGCAGGCAGCGCCCCGAAGCCGTGTAGTCACAATAGACCATCAGACGCTCGCCGAATGGCGTTTCGAATGTCGAGTCCACACCAACGATTTGTTGGCGCAGGAATGCGGGATCGAGTTTTGACTCACTCATTTGGACGACCTTCGTGAAATTTTGTTTTACATAAAAAGACCGCCGCAAAGATCTCTGCAGCAGTCACTGAATGCGTATTTTGCCCTATCCCGGGGTCCCGGCGGTAGTTCTAAAAGGTCAAATCCAAGGCTATTGCTCGGAGCTTAGGATTGCCTTTTCAATGGAATTCGCGATGGCACTAGGGACGCCCACGTTTGCCGTGAATGCCCGGTAGCCTGAATCCCAGAAATAGAGCTGCATACGCCACATTTGCCCGTAGTGCAGCACCAGGGTCTCGCCACCCTCTTTGATGATCAGGATATCGGTCGGCAGCGCCGTCAGGTGATCGACACCTGGGTACGGTGCAGCATCGCTCTTTCCATCCTTGCGAAAGCGGGAGTTGATACTGACCATTTTGTCTTCAATGTACGGATTGGTGACGCCAATGTAGTGCGCATCATCGCGCAACCTGATCGACGCAATCGTCTCCCAGCCAGTGGGGTCCTCCGACGCGGGGGAGACAGTTCCGGCTGCCAGCGTGGCCGTCACTCTTGCCACGACCGCATCAAAATTTTCCACAAGATCAGACTCAATCAGCAGCTGACTCTTTTGCCAGGTCCGGAATTTCGCCATCATTCGTGCAGGGCCGTCACCCTTGTATTTGTTGTAGTGTTTCTCGGTCCGCAACGGCTCAATCGGACTCCCAACTGCCGTGCCGGGAACGGACGACACCAGGGAACGAATTTCATCGGCGGCTTTCTCCGCTGACTTCACCAAATAGTCGTAATCGGCAGATTTGGCGTAGAAGACCATCGAGTGTGCGACGGGATTTGCCATATTAACGAAAGTCTTCTGGTCGTCGCCCCAGGTAAACACCGCGATTCGTAACACCTGCGCCGACACAGTCCGTGCAGACTCGGCGTTCGCAGCCTCGGCGAATGCCGGTGAATGCAGGACGTAAATTTTCGCCTGGTGACTATCGTCCGGCAATCTCACAACGTGAGAACCATGAAGCTCAAGGCCGGACGATTGAATCCCTGATTCGAGGGCTTTCGTGGTTTCGTCAAACGAGACCGAAGACTCGTGAATCGTCTCGAAAATACCAAATGTGTCGGCAGCCTGCGCCGGCAACACGAATAGTGCTGCCAGCGCGATAACTACGAACCTGCTCATATTTATCTGCCTGAGCCGAATCGGTAGCCGAACTCGAGCTCTAACTGACTCATCGTGAGCGTAATGGTCTGCAATGGATCAAACAGGCTTGGACCGGTGATGTCATTTTCCGGCGCATACATCAGCGATGCCGTGAACTGGTGTCCATTTGCGCGGGTGCGCGTCCAGCCAAAGGTCAGATGTTGCTCCATAATGCCCGGCGCAAGAATGTTGAACAGGACATCCGCCTGTTGGACTGGCTGTTCGCCATAACTGTAACCGAAGCGCCAGACGTTATTCTCGTCGGAGGCCCATTCGAAGCCGACCTTGTACGTCGTCATGTCGTCCCAGCCAAACCCGGCGCCTTCTTCACCGCCAAGGCATGGTTCGGCGCTGGTGCCGCCCAGCGGCAACATGCTGCAAGCGAACAGGTTGCTCATCGGGTTTCCGACCGAGTCCACCTCACTGAATGATGTGTGCTCTATATCGAAGTTAATTCGCAGGCTGTCAGTGGCCAGGAACGAGAGGCCGGCCTTGATACTCGACGGGATGTCGAATCCACCCGCCTGTGCATAAAGATCCGAGTAGTCATCAAACTCGCTCATGGACAGCTTCGACTGGTAGCCGAGCCCCACGCTGACGGAGTCGCTGATACCCCACCAGAGTCCGGCTGCCACGCCAAACCCATAGGATGTGTCATGGCCATTGTCGGTGAGTGACGTCACCTGGTTGATATCGCCGGTGGTCGCAAGGGTCTTGGTGACCGCAGCAAACGTCCCAACACCCTTCGCTTCGAACATCTGGAAACCGAAAACCGGACCGATTCCAAAAGCGAAGTTGTCGCCGATCATTGCGGCATAGTTAACATTGATGAAGGCCTGTGACAGGTCGACACCTGCGTCGCCTGCACAAAAGGGACCCGGTCCTGTAGCTGGCCCGTTGGTAATCGGATCGACGCCGCAAAAGAACGATGTAGCCGATGCATTCGGATCGTCCCAATCGGTGTTCATACCACCACGACCATAGAACGCAGCAGTGATGTTGCCGCCGTTCCCGAGGCTCCAATTCTTGGCCACGTAAGGAATAGGGAACCATTCGCTACTGCTGTCTATTTTGCCGGGTGCGATGGAGTGCGTAGGAAGAAACACGCCACCACCAACATCGATAGGTGCACCGTTTGATGACTGTGCAGACGCCTCGTAGCTGCGCCGGGGACTGAAGAACGACAGGCCAGCCTCCCAACTATCGCCGGCGAATACACCGAGCGCGGGATTCGAGGCGGTCATGATTGCCCCCATGTTGGCATTGGAGCCGACGCCGGTTCCCGCCATACCTTTGGATTCTACACCGACACCATGCGTGAAGTAACCGTTAGTCGCCAACGCTAATGTGCTCGCCGCAGAAAACACCAATGCCACCAGCACGGCCGCGGCACTTCTCATCTTCGATTTCATGATTTTCTCCTAACAGGCCGCAAGGCCTATCGAACATTGCAAATCAAGCCGAGTGAAACTTAACGCACTGCATTCGTGTCACAACGGCTTTGTACTAATTCGCTTCCTGAACTGAACTACAAAAAACTTCGTGCAGCGTCTCCATTACCTTGGTCGCCTCACTCCCGGAAAGCGAGTAAAAAACGGACTGAGCATTCTTCCGGGCGCGGACTATCTTTTCCCGGCGCAGGATCGCAAGGTGTTGGGACAACGCTGACTGGCTCAAACCGAGCAAGCCCTGAAGTTCACTGACTGTTTTTTCGCCTTCCGATAATTGACAAAGAATCATCAGGCGCCATTCATTCGCCATCGCTTTCAGGAGCTCACAGGCATGCGAAGCCATGTCGTGCAACTCCGTTAACTGACCGAAGTTATCCGGAGCAACGACGTTGTTGGAATCATTCATAGGTATTACTTCCCGTATCTGAATCGGTTCGCCTAGGCGCAGCCACCGAAGCCCTCGGAATCCATTTTGGCTTCATAAGGTGCGGTAACGTCGCTGCCGGTTACCAGTGAACCTTTGACTGAATCCCAATCTTCTGGCTGAAGAATCACGAGCCAGCCGGCGTCATAGGGATCGTCGTTTGCAATAGACGGATTCCCGACAAGTGTGTCGTTCACGGCCAACACTTCTCCGCCTGCCGCTGATTTCGCCGGGCCAACCCACTTCCCGGATTCCAGCGTCCCGCAGGACTTGCCGGCACGCACTGAGCGGCCCACTCTTTTGGGTGTGAAAGCGACCAGCTTGCCGGCCATTGCAGTGGCTACAGCGGTCATTCCGAGTTTCACAGTGCCGTCGCCCTGTTCCTGAAACCAGATATGATTATCAACGTCGTAAAGTAGTTCGTCGGGCAAATTACATCCGCGTACAGCTGGCATCGCTATGCCTCCTTCGTCAATTGAGTGTCAACATCAGTCGCCTGCCGAACCGGCCTGGACGAACAGCAAAATTCACCTAACGCAGCCACCTGCATTTTCCCGCTGACAAACAGATACAGGTGATTGGATATCATCTTCATCATGGCCAATCGATCCGTAGTTTCCGCATGATCCGGCTGCAGCGTGACAAGATTGAAGTGGTAGGCAATTTCACGACAGGTTTCGCGACATGCATTGAAACTTGGGTCTCCTTTGGCTCCCTGCCGGTGCAGCGCCAGGAGTCGAAACCCTTCCCGGGTGTCATAGGTCGGATCGTCACCTTTGGCCACAATCCAGTGTTCCAGAACCTCTTCACTGACCTTAAGAATTTCATCGGCAGCCGCATGCAGATCGGGATCCGCTGTCACTGCCTCGAGCGCATACTCCAGTTCTGCGAGAGACCTCACGCGAGTCCCTTCTGCTTCAGGAATTTCATCGAATCAGAAATATTCTCGTGAACGCCAACTTTCTTCGGCTTCAGACCAAGCGCCACCCCAAGCAACTGGGTGAAATACATGATCTTGATTTCAACCTTTTCACCGAACACTTTTTCCGCACGAACCTGGTGCATTTCCAGCCCCGTATGGCAGGTTGGGCATTCCGTAGCGATCACTTCAGCACCGGACAGCTTTGCAGCCTTCAGAATATTCAGGACCAGCTTCGTTGACATGTCGCTGTCGGATAGCGTGTGCGCCCCGCCACAGCATGCCGTTTTCAGCGGAAAATCGACGTTCTCAGCGCCGGCCGCTTCAAGCAGGTCATCCATAAAGTGTGGCTTGGACGTGGACTCGCTTCCGGGGCCTGCATCCTTCTCCGGAAATATGTGGCGTGGCCGCGTGTACATGCACCCGTAGTAATTAGCGATCTTCATGCCATTCAATGAGTTTTTGACGCGCTCTCTTAGCCCGTCTTCACCGATCGCATCCTTGATCCAATCGAGCGCATGGATCGTTTCGACCTGTCCGGATTCATAGGTCTTGTGACCGGCCTTCTTCGAGAGGCGGTCAACAACTGCAGCGGACTCGCCGTCATTCGCAAGGTCGTACTCAGCCTTTTTGAGATTGTGATAGCAACCGTTACACGGTGCCATAACCACATCCATGTCCATTTCATTAGCTGCGACAGACATGACCCGTGAAGACAGGTAAGTCTGTATTTTTGGGTCGATGTTCTTTACTTCCATCGCTCCACAACAATTCCAATTCTTCACTTCCACAAGTTCGAGGCCGAGTTCCTTGCCAATTGCCTTCGTTGACCGGTTATACGCATGTCCGGTTCCCTCAAGTGCACAGCCCGGGTAGTAGGCAACCTTTTTGTATTTGTCTTTCGTCGTCATTTCAGATAATTCCTCAGGCTGCCGCGTCTTTCTGCGCGACGTCGATCAACTCGGACAGGCTTAAAGCTTTTTCCTGGTCCGCATGCTGCTCGTCGATATATTCCTGTATGGCGCCGGCTGCGCCCGACCAGTTGCTCGTACGCGGGGCAACAAACGTGGCCAAACCCATACGTGTCAACATCCCAATGGGCAAATGCTTGAGCATTCGTTTAACCATTTCGATCATCCAGTCCTGCATCAGGCCCTGGTTTGTGCGTTTGAAGAAACGCCTGATCGTCCGGCTCTCTTCGATCTTGCCGGTCGCAACAATTTGTTCGGTGAACACCTCGTCAAAATGCATCGAGGGAGACTTGGGTGTGTGGCCTTTCAATTCCAGCCAGTGAGCAGTCGCCTTCATGACGCCTTCCGGCACGACATCGCGCGGGCAGGCATAAGTGCATTTATTGCATGAAACGCATTGCCAGATAATATCCTTGTCGCGCAGCAACTCTGACTCCATGCCCATGCGGATCAGGTATATCCAGAAGCGCGGATTAAAATCTTCATTGATCGCATGAACCGTGCACGAGTTTGTGCAGGAACCGCACTGCCAGCAACGATGGATGTACTCGCCCCCGGGAAGGGCGGCGATTTCGTCTTCCATGGCTTCGTTGTAGTCCTTGACCACACGAGATTCGATGAACGTGCTCCAGTGACCTGAAACATCAACGCCATCGAGAATCAACTCGTCGTGAGTCTGCAGGTTCTCGGGACGAATCAGGGATTTTTCATGAATTGGCATCTGTTTCTTCTGCCTGGTTGAGTAGATTGCCTTCTCCGATGACAAAGGACTCGCCATCGATAGATTTGAGTTTCGTTTTACCGTTGCCGGGTCGAACGCCATCGAGGCCCAGCAAGCGTCGAGTATGTTGCATCGAATCTTCCGGCGCCGAAAAATCGGTTCGCAGGTAGCTGCCTCCCTGCTCGCAAATGTAATTTGCATAGACCTGGGCGCACAGCACATCAACGTAATAGAGAATATCGCGGAAGAAGCCGTTATCGCTCAGAAACTGGCTGAGCTCCTCGCGCAACACGAGGTAAGTTCCATAGCTGTCGCCGACGTGAATTGTAATGTGATCAACGTTGTCGGCATGCCAGATTTCCCGAATTACGCCCGTATTTGCTTTGGCATCCCAGATCCAGCGATTCATGAGTGGGACGCGTTCCGGATCGCGGTTGTGTAACATTTCCGTTGCAAGGTCTCGCACCCAACGATGACCTTTGTCGTCGGGAAACAAAGAGCAGAACTGCGCAATTCTCGCATCGACTGAGTCCGTGCTGATGAACAGTACCTGCAACCCCTCAGTAACCTGCTTGAATGAGTCTTCGTTCAGCCAGGGACCAATTCTGCGGCGGACCGTCGCCATGAATGTACAAAGACCCTTGAACGCCTCGATATCCAGTTCGCCGGACTCGATATTGACAAGCGCCTGCTGGAACATTTTGCTCTTCAGCTTGACCGCATCGATGTAGCGCTCGATACCACCATGGTCGTTGCTGCCTGCCACCATCGCCTGAAGCGACCGCCGCAAAATATCGGCAGAAAGATCGAGCACCGGGCGCTCGATATCTTGTGGACGAATTGCGTTCACCTGCGACATGCGCTACCTCAGGCTGACTTTGCCGACTCTTTCAAACCGGACAGCACGGCCATTGCGGCAGCGTGTCCCTGCGCAATGGAATCGTCAATTGTCTCCGGCCCGGTTGCTGCCCCCGCAACATATACGCCTGGTCGCGAGGTCGCGCCCATCAATCCGTAGCGATTGGCGACGTCAACAAATCCATGCTGCTCGAGATCAATACCGAAGGTCTCGGAGATTTCCGGATTGTCGACATTCGGATCCATGCCGATTGCATGAACGACCATGTCGAAAGGAATAGTGATCGGCCGCTTCACCAAAGTATCTTCGCCCTTGACGATCAGTTTTTCGCCATCAGAGGTAACTTCAGCGATTCGCGCCTTGATGTATTTGACCTTGAATTCTTCCTGGCTCTTCCAGTAGTACTTGGTTTCGTAAAGACCGAAAGTCCTGATGTCCATGTAGTAAATGTAGACATGGCAATCGGGCAATTCTTCGCGAATCTCCATTGCTATGTTTGAAGATACGGTGCAGCAGATTTTCGAACACCACTCACGCCCGATCTGCCTGTCCCTGGATCCAACGCAAAGCAGGATTGCAACGCGTTTTGGCTTGCGTCCGTCCGAAGGACAGCGAACGCCGCCTCCGGAAGAAAACATTTGCTCGACCTGGGTCGTGGTTACGACGTCTTCATAGGTGCCGAAACCCCACTCGGGCTTGTTCACGGAGTCGAAATGCGTAAACCCGGTACACATAATCGCCGCTTCTGCTTCGATTTTCTTGCCGTTGGATAACTCGACATTGAAATTGCCTGGCTCGCCGTCGAATGTCGTGACTTTGGCGCCAGTCTCGATCTGGACGAGATCATCATCCTCGACGCGTTTTACCATGCCGCCGATTGCGTCCTTGGCCCATTCGCCAGTCGGAACCAACTTTGCGTAACCGGAGAGGATTGGCGCCCCACCCAGCTGGTCTTCTTTTTCAACCAGGATGCTCTTTCTACCAACAGTGCCAAGACTGTGGGCAGCCGCAAGGCCTGCCGGTCCGCCACCGATGATTAATATTGGTTTAGTCATTGGTTAACTCTTTTGGTTTGAAGCCGGGACCTGAGGTGATCATCAGCCTCGGATCGTAAAGACTCTCGCCTTTGCCGGCCTCGACTTCTTTCAAATATTCTTCGAATTCGGCCTTCTTGGCCTGCCAGTCAATACCCAGCTTCTCCATGAGTGTTTCTGTAGATGACGCATGCCAGTGTGACTGCACGATCTTGTAGGGATGTGCGCCACATACCAGCGCCGCGAACTGGCAGTCCGCCAGAACAGGCATATCAACTGGTTTGCCGGCGGCTGCGCCGATCCACTGATTCTTGTCGAGGGTTGTTATACATCCGGTGTCATGACCGACCATCATGTCAGCCCGGGCTTCTTCCTGGGCAACGCGTAACTTGCGATCGATGGCAAACGAACGCGTGAACTCGCGCTCAGAAATAATGTGCCGGAAACCAAACCCGCAGCAGTCATACCAGGTTGAATAGTCGATTACCTGTGTACCCAGCGTTTCCAGGAGCCCGGTTGTAACCGCAACACGATTTCCATCGAGAACATCGTCGTCGTATATCGCGTCTTCGGGAACCATCTTGTAGACATGGCAAGCCGGATGCACAGTTGCACGAATGTGATCGCAATCGATGACCTGGTGCTCCTTGATCCGGTCACGCATGACGTGCAACCACTCGGAGTAGTGCACTACCTCTTCCGGAATCAGCAATTTTCCATCGACGAGACGACCCAGTTTGCCGAGAATTTTCTTAACGCGCTCACGGAGCTTCGCCGAGTGGATTAAATAACCGCGTACTTCCTTGTAGTTGCCGAAAGAAGTGCCGCAATGAACCAGCGGATAGTAATAGCCTTCCGGCAATCCCTGAGCCTTGGCTGCAACATACGCCTGGTGGAAGTTTCTCAGGAAAACAGCGGCCAGGCTCTCAATGTTACCAATCCCGGAGCCGTGATAATTCCAGGCGGTGCATGACGTCTGATCGGTCTCATCCAGGTACTTGATGTCCATCTTGTTCATCAGCCACAAGAGCGACGCCGGGTAGCCCGGGATGTTGCCGCACTGACCACAGGACTTGTGATGCCAGAGCTGCGTGGTAGGTATTTTCTTGTCCCATCCGTAGAGGGTTTTTACCATGACAGGATCGTGCTCGTCCTTGACGCGGTGAACTATGATTTCACCGTCCTTTTCAAGGTCCCACATCAGGTCGCGAACATCTTCCACGCGATCCTTGTTTGTCAGCATCGACCGCTTGTTGATGATCTGGTCAACCCAGACCGTCGCAACCTGTGCATCGTCTTTACTAAGATTGGCGTCCGTCCACTCGGAACCATGGCCAGTAAAGCGCTCTTCACCGCCGTTACCTTTGCCTGTCGTCATTCGATTCTCCCAAATAATTCTGTTTAGTCGTCTTGCTCTTCCAACCAGTCGTCATAGTCATCGCGTTTTTCATCCATGATGTCGCAAATAACGTCGAACAGGTTTTCGTCGATTGTCTCGAGACTGTTGAGCACCCCGGTTTCTTCCCAGATCGTGTAAAGCTCAACAGAAGTTTTAAGATTGACTTCCCAAGCCGTCTTGGTGGTATGCAATGTCGGCATGGGAATGGCCTTGCGCAACAATTCGAGCGGCGCATCGACCTTGGATATGTTTGGGCCCCAGTCAGCAAAACCTTCCGGATTAATCATATCCGGTGACAACTGGTTACCCGTGGAAATCAGTTTGAGCATAACGCGGCTGAATGGCCTGAGTACCTGCTTGGCCGATTCCATACCATGTTTGATCGCCGCCTCACGCATCACCATGATCAATCCGCCCGGAGAATTGCCGAACGGACAACGTGCCGCGCACGTATAACACTGTGCACAAGACCAGATTTTTTCCTGCATGGCATCGTAGATGCCTTCCAGATTTTCCGTCCAGAGAAGCTGGACGATTTCACGCGGACTGAAGTCGTAATAGTGAGCTGCAGGACAGGTTGCCGTGCAGATTCCACAATTCAAGCAACCATTCAGTTCGTGATCAAAGCGCAGATCGCCCTGGATATCCTGAAAAATCTCTTCCAGCTTTTCTCGTTCGACCGGCGTCGACTCGGTTAACGGATCACCGATGTATTGCTGGACCCTGGTCGTGGACGAGTGCGACATTAGTAGGCCAAGACTTTGCAGTCTTCCTCCATGACCTGCTCGATCAGATGCGCGCCGCCGACGATGCCCTCGCATTCGGGAATCAGGTCATCCAGAGTCATATCAAACAAATCAAGATTTGGAGAACAACAATAGAACTTGACGCCTGCTTCGTGAGCGTCCTGGATAAAGCTGTAAACTGACTTCGGCGAGCCTTCCTTGACGAACAATTCTTCGGCGACGCCTTTCTTCATCAAGCGGCCGGACGTCGCTGTGCAAATCACATCGACCTCGTAGTCCATCGCGGCAGCGACCGTAGCCTGGAAAATCGGTGCGCCCAGTTCCTCACCGTTGCGGGGGTCTGTATTCGCCATTACGATAATGAGTTTTTCAGCCATCTTTCTTCCTCTGCCATCAGACCCCTTGGATCGGTGATCTAACAGTTCATTAGCATATACTAAATTACTCGAGTATCCAATTCCTCAACCGGCACTGTGGCTGCCTTTGGCGAGGACATGAGTGATGTGCACTGGACGAGACCCGTCATAATCGGGACGAGTGCGTCCTCAATTTCTAGCTGAAGTGCCCGCAGTTGCTCGAGTCCGGCGTCCGTGTTTCCGGGCACCTCCTCGAACTCCATAATCAGGTCCTCAACCATGCCAAGCTTAATTCCAGGATTACCGAGAAAGCCATAAGCATTATCACCAACCTGGAATACGGCTGGCCGGCCATTTTCGTCCGTTGCCAGGACCCGGGCGTCCTTTGGCAGGATCGGCAGGTCCCGCATGTAGACCACCTGGGGGAATTGCTCGGGGAGATACGCATTCAGGGCATCGTCCGCGACCCTCGTAACAGTGGTTGCTCCAAACTCCAAATCGGCTTTTTGCACGCCACCGCCCGCCGCCAATGCGAGAATTTGCGCACCCAGTCCGAATCCTACGACAGGCGTTCCCTCTGCAAGACGCTGTCGGGTGACCTCAACTTCGGCTTCCAGTGTTGGTAGATCTCTCGACCCGGCAGAGCCCCATGGCCCGCCGCCAAGCAAGAATAATGCGTCCGCCGGAAGGTCTGGCGCGGGTAACTTTCCTCCGCTCGCAAACGGCCTGAAGTACTGGAAGCGAATTCGTCGTCCTTCCAGGTGATCCTCTATCAAACCCAGGTATTCACCAGCAGTGTGCTGAATGACCGCAACGACATTCATCGGCATCTCGGTGCGATTCGCCATTACAAATGCGTCAGGACTGCATTCACCCATGCTGGTCACCCTGTGTGCCAAGGGCATCCGAAATCGATGCCTTGAAGTCATCTGCAGTGACGCTCAGCATGTCGATTTCGGTGCTACGAAAAAAATCATCGACCGCCGCATCTATCTCTTCCAGACGGTTACCTTGCAGATGCGCTTCCAGGTCGAACACGGTACGCGGTGGCGTCACGAAGAAATCACCGCTAATCAGGACCCGCTGCAGAATGCCACGCGTAGGGCCTTCGAGTTTTACATAGGAATCGATCGTGCCACCGGCGCCGGTATAACTTCCGGCCAGTACCTGCTCGTCTGCTCCGGCAGCGTCGATTTCAGCGACAAAATCATTCGAGCCGATTTCATCGTCGAAGTATTTTCTTGCCAGCGCTTCTTCACCAACTGTGATCTCGCCGGATTCGGCCGTGATGCCGAGCCCGCGCGTGAATCCTTTGATCATTGCGTCCTTGACCTTTTCAAGATCAGGCAGATCATCGCCTAACAGTTGCTTGAGCGTGGTCACACGTTGCGCGGCGGAATCGAGATTCCGTTTGGCTAATTTGCTTTCAGGAATTTTGAGCGCACGAACCATGTGCTCCGGATTCATATCGACGAGAACTGTGCCCTGGTAGATGAGGACATCGCCGTCGAAGAAACCGCCGGTGCCGCTGATTTTTCGCCCGTCCACTTCGATATCATTTCTTGGCCGGAATTTCGCATCGACCCCCAGTTCACCAAGCCCCATCGCCGCCGCATTACAGATTTCTGCTGCAATATCGGGCAAGGCGGCTATCCCCAGCGACGACCGGTTGAAAACCAGCTCCCAGCCCAGCTGTCCTTCGTCAAGATAGATCGCCCCGCCGCCGGTAATCCTGCGAACTGTGCCTACCCCGTTGGCGGCGCAGTATTCCAGGTCCACCTCCCTGCTCAGGTCCTGGTGCCGACCAATCAATGCTGTCGGAGGAAATCGCAGGAAACGAATGGTGTCAGGCACTCTGTCGGCCTGCCGTTCCTCAATCAGGGCGGCGTCAAACGCGATATTGGCGCGCCCTTCACGCACACCCGTATCGATTACCCGGAAGCTGTTGGTCATTGCTGCCCGCACCTATTCCACAGATACCGGGATTTCGAGTTGTTTCCTGATCTTCTTGAGATCCTTTTTCTTTGGCTGGAACGGATAGCTTGCAATGTCGCTCGGCGGTGAATCGCCGTAGGGTCGATCGCAAGCGGAAATATCTTCCTGGAATTTACCCGGACATCCTGATGTCCTGAACGCAATGCCCTCGTCAATGACTCCGGACAACTCAGCCTCCGAAATTCCGTAGCCGACCACGCGGCCGGATTCGTCGAACTTCATCTGCTCGACACGCACGTCACGATAATCGATCAGATAGCGAGCCAGTTGGACGCGCCGCCATTGGTCACGCGGCGTTGCGGGTAAGTGGTCCATCAACGAGCCTTGTTCCGGGAAGAAACAGAACATGTGGCTGTGACCACCAATATCGACGAGCTCCTGTACGAGTTTCAGAACTTCGTACTCTGTTTCACCCATGCCGACGATGATGTGGGCGCCAAATTTTTGTGGACCGAAGATATCCCTCGCATCTTCGAGGATCTCCCAGTACTTCGACCATTTATGTGGTGATTGCACGCCTTTGCCGCGAGTACGGTCGAAAACTTCCGGCGTTGCAGCATCCAGCGCGACGGTAAAAATGTCGGCACCCAGGTCTTTCGTCTTCTGCACATCGTCCCGGGTCATTGTGGTCGGATTCGACAGAATCGAAACCGGAATGGCGTCGGGATCAATCTTGTCTGTCCATTGCTTCAGTACTGTGAAGGTGTCGTCTTCGGATCGCGGGTGAGTGATCATCGAAATGCACATTCTGTGGAACGGACTGCTTTCAGGATCCTTCGCAACAATGTCGATGATCTCTGCCATCGGCACCGCCGGCCAGTCCACCCGAATGAAATTTCGATCCGCGTAGTCGCGATCCGCCTCGCGATGGCGAGCGAGACCACAATAAGCGCAGTTGGCGCGGCATCCTTCCGGATATGTCAGGAGAAGATTGAGGCAACGCGTGCATTCGCAACCGTACATCTTGCCGCCCATGATGCCGAGCGTAATCGCTGCAGCAGTCGAAAGCTGCACGTACTCCGGCGAAACCATGTGTGGCGCCATGATGTTGTTGTTGGGCAGATAAACGCCCTGTGGCGGAATGTCGTTGGCCTTCACATGACGACCATTTTTTCGATCGGTCGGCGTCTTCAGCGGTGCGCGGGGCTGCATAACATCAAAGGGATTATGATCCTGCGCCGATTTTCCGTTGGCTGGTGTTGTCTTATGCTCTATGCAACTCATTGATTATATTCTCGTTTTGTAAACATCATTACGCAGCAAAGGATCGCGCGATCTTTTCGCTGAAATCACTGCCCAGTTTTATCGAGCAACAGGAGTGCGCCTGTTCAAACGGGCGACCAATTGAATGCGCCACGGACACGGCACCATCCGCGGGAAACGCGATCCCATCCAGTCCCGCCATAATTGCGTAAGCGTCAGTCACTCGCTTGTGCATGCCGGGTGGCCGGGCGCAGCCGAGCAGCACCTGCTTATCGGGCAGCCGGGCGCGAGCTTCTGCGAACATTCGACCGACATCCAAAGTGTCAGGCGTAACGAAAGTGCCCGGCTTCGCGTAGAAAGGCATGATCACAACCAGGACCAGCGCCGTTACCGGATAACGACTAACAATATCCAGCGCATTGGCTTCGCCCAGAATTTTTCCGTAATGAAGGCCAATGACGATATGTGGCGTTACCTCCATCGAGGTCGAACAAAGCGCAGCCAGGGTTTCCTCGAAATCAGCAACGGGACGATCGAGCTTGTAAACCTGCTTGATAGTCTCCGCCGCACCGATGACATCCATCATTACGGTATCAACACCTGCGGATTCCATTGCCTTGGCGCGCTGTTCATCAAGGAGTGCGCTGTGTATCGCGATACGCAGATCCGGAAAATCGTTTTTAAGCTTTTCAACTACAGGTAAATAGCGACCATAGGAGATTTCATTACGTTTGTTGGAGCCGCCGGACAACAGGAAACCGTTCAAGCCCTGAGTTTCGATCAGGTGCCGGACTTTTTCGTCGAGCATCGCCGGGTTCGTCGCCGGTATCATCGGCTCGAGGATCTTTTTCTGGCAGTGATCGCAATTGAGGCCGCACGCGCCGGCCGTAATAGAAAATGCGGGAAAACTGTTCTTGCCACATCCTTTTAGTTCGGTACTCGAGTATTCCTTGAATGTGGGGGTCGAAAACCGGATCGGACGCGGCTCCGCCCCTTCTGCGCGGCGCTCGAGTTCGTCAACCAAAGACGCATCGAACTCCGCGTCTTCAAGGTCTTCGATACGCCCCAGTTGTTCAAGCCATGTCATGTTTTCTTCCTTCCATTCGCGACCGATTGCCGGGAGCAACCAGCGACGCCACTGATTTTACGGCGTTCCGGATCGGGCCGGGATAGGGAGAATCCGCCATGGTCGTGAGCCAGGCCTCATCCACATCTTCCTCATCGATCAGGTCGCATTCCATCGACCGCATGAATTCCACTGCTTCGTCGGGCAGGCTTTCAGGAATCTCCTGTCCGCTTATCCGTCCCCACAGCCCTGCCCAGTAACGGGTTACCGTCCATGGATTATAACCTCCACCACCGAGAATAACGGTAGGCTGACCCAGCGCGATCAGCTGATCAACCGCCTGCCACAGGGCAACATTGCTCAGCATCATGCCTGACAACGGGTCACCTGCAAGGCAGTCTGCCCCGCAACAAATGACAACAGCATCCACTGAGAAGTCTTCCACCAGCGGCAGGATGGCCTCCTCCATAAGATAGTTGAGTTCGCTGTCATTCACACCTTTCGGAACGGGCAGGTTTCGTGCTTGTCCGGATTTGCCCGCGGCGCCGCTATATGGCCAGCGCTCTTCTTCGTGGACAGAAACAGTCATCACACGTGGCTCACTCTCGAAGGCAGCTTCAACGCCATCACCGTGATGCGCATCGAGGTCAACATAAAAGACTTTTTGCCGGCCTTGTTCCAACAAGGTGTTGATTGCATAAACCGGATCATTGAAATAGCAAAAACCGCTGGCCCGGTCCGGCCTGCCATGATGTGTGCCCCCGGACGGGTGAAAGACAATGTGCCCTGCGCAGGCGAGCTTCGCAGCCAGGATTGACCCGCCAACGGTCATTGATGCTCGCTCGAAAAGCCCTTCGAACACCGGGTTTTCAAGGGTGCCGATGTTGTAGCGTTCGCGAACCTCCGGCGCGACCTGACCTTCGGACTCTGCGTATTGCAGGGCATCGATATAGTCTCGATCATGAAACTCGCGGAGTTGTTCGACCGTCGCCCGTTCACTGGCTTGATAGGTTTTCTCGGAAAGCCAGCCGAGCATCCCGACAAGATCGAGAACAGCGGAATGTCGAACAATCTTCAGTGGATGGTTGTTACCGAATGCTGCACGACGATAGACGTCGCTACCGACATAGATCGGCCCCGGCGTTTCCGGTGCTATGGACAGCGGGACGACGCCGGGCGTTGTCCCGGTACGATCGGTGGCTGAGTTTTGTGAGACTGGTTTGTGCATGCCGATACGACCGATTATGGTGATTCCCCGGCAAAATAGTCGAGCGAGAATATTCTATTTTGCTAATAAAGACAATTCTGATATTCTAATGTGATCAGAACGGCACTGAACTCTTAAAGAGAGGTAAAGAACAATGTCCAGCGAAGCTGAAGCCGTATCAACCCAGATACAAGACGCCGCGAGCCCGGCCCCTGCCGCTGCTCCGGAAACCAAAAGCATGTCTATTATCGTGACCAAAG
>CAJQPR010000085.1 GCA_905480255.1 uncultured Woeseiaceae bacterium
CAACATTGAAATGAAGCCGGGCAAGGGCGGCCAATTGGTGCGTTCGGCCGGTGGTTCGGCCCAGCTCGTTGCGCGCGAGGGTGCCTACGCAACGCTGCGTCTGCGCTCCGGCGAAATGCGCAGGATTCACATCGACTGCCGCGCGACGGTCGGTGAAGTTGGTCATGGTGAACACAACCTCCGCAAGCTCGGCAAAGCCGGTGCGAAGCGCTGGAGAGGAGTACGTCCGACGGTTCGTGGTGTTGCTATGAACCCGGTCGATCACCCGCATGGTGGCGGTGAAGGCCGCACCTCGGGTGGACGCCATCCGGTCAGCCCGTGGGGCACGCCGACCAAGGGCGCCAAGACGCGCTCCAACAAGCGTACGGACAGCATGATTGTTCGCCGTCGCAACAAGAAGCGCTAGTAAAGGATCTTAGAAGATGCCACGCAGTGTAAGGAAGGGCCCGTTCGTCGATACGCATCTGGCGAAGAAGGTGGCCGAAGCAGCAAAGAAAAATGATCGTCGTCCGATCAGGACCTGGTCGCGTCGTTCGATGGTATTGCCGGATATGGTTGGCCTGACGATTGCCGTGCATAACGGGCGGCAACACGTTCCAGTCCTGATTTCCGAAAACATGGTCGGTCACAAGCTCGGTGAGTTTGCGATGACGCGCACGTTCCGTGGTCACTCCGGTGACCGCAAGACGAAGTAGGGGAGTCGGATCATGCAAGTTGCAGCAACACTCAGATACGCACGTATCTCACCGCAGAAATGCCGCCTGATGGCCGATGTCATCCGTGGCAAGACTGTTGATGACGCTCTGCGCACGCTGACTTTTTCGCCGCAGAAAAGTGCTCGAATCGTGAAAAAGGTCCTGGAGTCAGCAGTTGCCAATGCGGAGCACAACCATGGTGCGGATATTGATGAGTTGAAGGTCGCGACTATTGAAGTCAACGAGGCGCCGACGTTCCGTCGTTATCGTGCTCGTGCAAAAGGTCGTGGCGCCCGGATTATCAAGCGGAACAGCCACATCACGATCCGGGTAGCAGACGGATCATGATCATGAAATTGAAGTTCTACCTGGCTAACACGCCGGAGACGAGTAAGTAATATGGGCCAAAAAGTACATCCAACAGGCATTCGCCTTGGCATCGTCAAAGACTGGGCATCCAAGTGGTATGCCGATTCAAAGACGTTTCCCAGGTACATCAGCGCAGACCACGAGATTCGCGTCTATATCAAGAAGAAGCTGAAAGATGCTTCGGTCAGCCGCATTTCGATCGAGCGTCCTGCCAACAAGGTCAACATCACGATCCATACGGCACGTCCGGGCATTGTGATCGGCAAGAAAGGCGAGGACATCGAGAAGCTGCGCGCAGAGGTGTCGAAGATGGTGGGTATGGCTATCCAGGATGTCCGTATCAACATCAACGAAGTTCGCAAACCCGAGCTGGATGCGCAGTTGGTTGCTGAAGGCATCGCCCAGCAGCTCGAGCGTCGCGTCATGTTCCGTCGCGCAATGAAGCGTGCGGTGACCAACACGATGCGTGTTGGTGCCGAGGGCATCAAGGTTAAAGTCGGTGGCCGCCTGAACGGTGCTGAAATTGCACGTTCGGAGTGGTATCGCGAAGGTCGTGTGCCGCTGCACACGCTGCGCGCGGATATCGACTACGGCACTGCCGAGGCACACACGACTTATGGTGTGATCGGCGTGAAGGTATGGATTTTCAAGGGCGAAGTCTTTGACAAGCCCGAGGCCGTTCCGGCAGAGCCTGCGGAAGCAGCAGCCGGCGCGCGTTCGTAAGGAATAGATAGATGTTACAGCCTAAACGAACCAAGTTTCGCAAGCAGATGAAGGGCCGCAACCGCGGTCTCGCGCATCGCGGAGGTGACGTTTCTTTCGGTGAGTTCGGTCTCAAAGCGACTGGGCGCGGACGCCTGACTGCTCGTCAGATCGAAGCAGCTCGTCGTGCGATGACGCGCCACATCAAACGTGGCGGCAAGATCTGGATTCGGGTTTTTCCCGACAAGCCGATCTCGAAAAAGCCGCTTGAGGTTCGTCAGGGTAAGGGTAAGGGAAATGTCGAATACTGGGTTTGCCAGATTCAGCCCGGCCGCGTCCTGTACGAAATGGAAGGTGTTACCGAAGAGATCGCGCGTGAAGCATTTCGCCTGGCGGCTGCGAAGCTGCCGTTTGGCACCAAGTTTGTATCGCGGCAGGTGATGTGATGAAAGCAGCAGATCTTCGAAGCAAATCGGTTGACGAACTCAATGAGGAACTCGTTGCACTTCGTCGCGAGCAGTTCAACCTGCGCATGCAGCATGCAACAGGCGAGTTGACACACAATCACGAGCACGGTCGCGTGAAAAAAGACATCGCGCGCGTAAAGACGGTTCTGACTGAACTGCAGCGTGCGGCGGGTGAAGACAAATGAGTGAAGAAAAGAAAGTACAGCGTACCGTAAACGGTCGTGTCGTAAGCGCGAAGATGGACAAGACAGTATCGGTAGCCATCGAACGCCGGATCAAGCATCCGGTATACGGCAAATACATTCGTCGTACCACGAAAGTACTTGCACATGACGCGTCGAACGAGTGTAAAGCCGGTGATCGCGTGGCGATCTCGGAGTGCCGTCCGATGTCGAAGAACAAATCCTGGTCTGTCGTCAACGTTGTTGAACGCACAGCAGACAAGTAACAACACTCTTAGGATTCAGTCATGATTCAGATGCAGACAGTTCTGGACGCAGCCGACAACTCAGGTGCTCGCCGCGTACAGTGCATCAAGGTGCTAGGCGGCTCGAAGCGCCGCTACGCCGGTGTGGGCGACGTCATCAAGGTAAGCGTCAAGGACGCGATTCCGCGTGGCAAGGTCAAGAAAGGCGAGATCTATAACGCCGTTGTTGTCCGCACGCGCAAGGGTGTACGCCGCAAAGACGGTTCGTTGATTCGATTTGACGGCAACGCCGCGGTTCTGTTGAACGCGCGTCTCGAGCCGATTGGAACACGTATTTTTGGCCCGGTTACGCGCGAGCTGCGTACCAGCCAGTTCATGAAAATTATTTCGTTGGCCCCTGAGGTCCTCTAAATGAACAAGATTAGAAAAGGCGATGAAGTCATCGTAACGACCGGAAAGGATAAGGGCCGGCGCGGCACCGTCCTCGAGGTCTTTGCAGACGACCGCGTGCTGGTTGAAGGCGTGAATCTCGCGAAGAAACACATTAAGCCGAATCCGAATATCGGCGAGATGGGTGGCATCAAGGATAAGGCGATGCCGCTTGATATTTCGAACGTACTCGTATTCAACCCGAAATCGAAGAAGGGTGAGCGAGTCGGTTTCCGTGTCGAGGATGACGGTAGCAAAGTGCGCGTCTTCAAGAGCGGCGACAAAGTAGACATCTAAGAGATACAGACATGTCACGTTTACAGGAAAAATATCAGAACGAGCTGGCTGGAGAGATCCAGAAGAAGCTCGGCCTGAAGAACCCGATGGAAATTCCGAAGATCACCAAGATCACGCTGAATATGGGCGTCGGTGATGCGGTTGCGGACAAGAAGGTCATCGAGAAAGCTCGCGCCGATATGGAAAAGATCGCTGGCCAGAAACCGGTCACGACCATCGCCCGCAAGTCCGTAGCTGCGTTCAAGATTCGTGATGGCATGCCAATCGGTTGCAAGGTTACGTTGCGCCGTGAGCGCATGTACGAGTTCCTCGATCGCCTCGTCAATATTGCTATTCCGCGTATTCGCGACTTCCGTGGTCTGAGCCCGAAGTCGTTTGACCGCCAGGGCAACTACAGCATGGGCGTCCAGGAACAAATTATATTCCCGGAAATCAACTACGACGAAATCGACGTACTGCGTGGCATGGACATTGTGATTACCACGACAGCACGTAATGCAGAGGAAGGTAAGGCGCTTCTGGAAGCGTTCAACTTCCCATTCAAGAAATAGGAACAAGCACTGAACGTGGCGCGAATCACTTTCTCGCACCGACAGTTACTAAGTAAATTGAAAACGAGTACTAATTAACATGGCTAAGAAGTCGATGATTGCGCGTGAACTCAAGCGTACCAAGCTGGTAGCGAAGCAGGCTGAGAAGCGCAAGGCGCTCAAGACGATTATTCGCAACATCAACAGCTCGGACGAAGAACGCGCTGTTGCACAGGCGAAGCTTAACAAGTTGCCACGCGATGGCAGCCCGACGCGGCAGCGCGCTCGTTGCTCGATAACGGGTCGTCCGCACGGCGTGTATCGCAAGTTTGGCCTTGGTCGTAACAAGCTGCGTGAAGCCGCCATGAATGGCGAAATTCCCGGCCTCACAAAAGCCAGCTGGTAGCCGGAGACAGAACATGAGTATGACCGATCCTATCGCAGATATGCTGACGCGCATTCGCAACGGACAGAAGGCACGCAAGGTTGCCGTCTCGATGCCGGCCTCGAAAGCCAAGGAAGCTATCGCGAAAGTACTGCAAGACGAAGGCTACATCACTGGTTTCGCGACCGATGGTGAAGGCGCAGGGAAAGAGCTCATGGTCGAGCTCAAGTATTTCGAAGGCGTGCCCGTGATCGAGAAGATCCAGCGTGCCAGCCGTCCCGGGTTGCGTATTTACCGTGGCAAGGAAGACCTGCCGAAGGTATTGGGCGGGCTTGGTGTTGCAATCGTTTCGACGTCGGCGGGCGTAATGAGCGACCGCCAGGCGCGTGAGAAAGGTATTGGTGGTGAGGTTCTCTGCATCGTTAGCTGATGCTGATCCTCATTAAGAAGAGACAGAACTATGTCAAGAGTTGCGAAAGAACCGGTTGAGCTGCCGAAAGGTGTTGAGTTCAAGCAAGACGGCAATGTTGTCACGCTGAAGGGTGGCAACGGCGAGCTATCGCTTGAGTTGAATTCCGAGGTTGAGCTCACGAAGGAAGAGAACGTGCTGACACTGGCCCCGCGTTCGGGCTCGCGTTTCTCGACTGCGATAGCCGGAACGATGCGCGCCATTATCGCCAACATGGCGAAGGGTGTTTCTGAGGGATTCGAGAAAAAGCTGGAGCTGAAAGGTGTCGGTTATCGTGCACAGGCGCAGGGTAAAAGCCTGAATCTGTCGCTCGGGTTTTCACACCCGGTCGTATTCGAGGCGCCGGAAGGCGTGACGATTGAAACGCCGAGCCAGACTGAGATCGTGGTAAAGGGCGCTGACAAGCAGAAGGTTGGCCAGGCTGCAGCCGAGATTCGCGGCTTCCGGCCGCCGGAGCCCTACAAGGGTAAGGGCGTTCGCTATTCCGATGAGCGCGTACAGCTCAAGGAAGCGAAGAAGAAATAATTAGGTAGATACCGATGAAATTGGACAAGAAACAAAATCGTTTGCGTCGTGCCCGCCGGGCCCGCGCGAAGATTCGCGAACTCAAAGCGAACCGCCTGAGTGTTCACCGCACGCCGCGCCATATTTATGCGCAGATTCTCGGCCCTGAAGAGGGCCAGGTTCTGGCCTCTGCGTCGACGCTCGAGGTTGAGGTTCGCAAGGGAATCAAAAGTGGTGGAAATGTTGAAGCGGCCGTCATTGTTGGTGCGCGCATCGCTGAAAAGGCGAAAGCGGCCGGCATCGACACAGTTGCGTTTGATCGCTCCGGTTTCCGTTACCACGGTCGTGTCAAGGCACTGGCCGACGCTGCCCGCGAAGCGGGCCTGAAGTTCTGAGTTTTTAATTTAAGAGGGCTTTTGGCGGCTTTGTCGCCAGGACTAAAACATGGCAAGAAACGAACAGAATCAAGCTGGCGATGACTTTATTGAGAAGCTGGTCACCGTCAACCGCGTCGCCAAGGTAGTCAAGGGCGGTCGTCAATTTGGTTTCACAGCGCTGACGGTTGTCGGCGATGGTCAGGGCCAGGTTGGTTTCGGGTACGGCAAGGCACGTGAGGTGCCGATTGCGATCCAGAAGGCGATGCAGGCTGCTCGCCGCAACATGATCAACGTCAACCTGAACAATGACACGCTGCAATACGCCAAGAAGGGCCGTCACGGTGCGACGTTGGTATACATGCAGCCGGCATCAGAAGGTACTGGCGTCATCGCCGGTGGCGCGATGCGCGCAGTATTTGAAGCGGCCGGCGTGCGTAATGTGCTCGCCAAGAGTTACGGTTCGCGCAATCCGATCAACGTTGTTCGTGCAACGATCAAGGGACTGTCGGAGATTCACTCGCCGCAGGCCATTGCTGCAAAGCGCGGCAAGAAAGTTAAGGAGATCCTGGCCTGAGGCCGGGATCATTACCCAAGAGATTTAGAGACAAGATCATGGCGAAGCCAAAAGAGCTAAGGGTCACGCTGGTCAAAAGCAAGAACGGGCGGCTTAAGAGCCACAAAGCCTGTGTTGCCGGCCTGGGTCTCCGCAAGATGCATCAGACCGTTACGGTCAACGATACGCCGGAGAACCGTGGGATGATCAATCGTGTTTCGTACCTGTTGTCGGTAGAGGAAGCCTGACATGCGTCTTAACGATATTTCACCCGCTAAGGGTGCAAAAAAAGCAGGCAAGCGCTTCGGCCGCGGTCATTCCGCCGGTCAGGGCAAGACCAGTGGTCGTGGCCAGAAGGGACAGAAGTCTCGTTCAGGCGGGTTCCACAAGGTCGGCTTTGAGGGTGGCCAGATGCCGCTGCAACGTCGCTTGCCAAAGGTGGGTTTCCGCTCACGCATGGCGAAGTATTCGGCGGAGTTGCGTTTGCACGAGCTCGAATTGCCGAAAGTAGACGTCGTCGATATTGATGCGTTGAAGAAGGCTAACCTCGTTCCGGCATTTGCGACCAAGGTAAAGGTCATCAAGTCGGGCGAAATCAAGAAAGCTGTGAAGCTGAAAGGTCTCTCGGTCACCAAGGGTGCACGCGAAGCGATCGAGAAAGCTGGCGGATCCATCGAAGATTAATTTAGGAGCGCGTCTTACGCGCGAATGAACAAAGTATGGCGAAGAAGCCCCAACAAAATCCGGCCGAACTGGCGAAGCAAGCGAGCAAGCTTGGCGAATTAAAGATTCGTCTTCTGTTCCTTGTTGGCGCGTTGATCGTTTATCGCGTTGGTACCTTTATTCCGGTGCCCGGCGTGGATCCGGTTGCGTTGGCTGATTTCTTCGAGCAGCAGTCGGGCAACTTGCTAGGCATGTTCAATATGTTCTCGGGCGGCGCGCTGTCACGCTTTGGTATTTTTGCCCTTGGCATCGTCCCGTACATTTCTTCATCGATTATCATGCAGATGGCGAGCCACATCGTTCCTCAGCTCCAGCAGTTGCGTAAGGAAGGTGAGCAGGGTCGCCGCCAGATCGTGAAGTACACACGCTATGGCACGGTTGCTCTGGCGAGCTTCCAGTCGATCGCTGCGGCAAGCTGGCTGCAGAACCAGGTTGGCCTTGTTGTTAATCCGGGTCCGGCGTTCCTGATCACGGCGTGCATCACGCTGGTTACAGGCACAGTATTCCTGATGTGGCTTGGTGAGCAAATCACAGAACGGGGTATCGGCAACGGTATCTCGATGATCATTCTCGCGGGCATCGTTTCAGGTCTTCCGGCGGCCATTGCCGGTACGGCAGAGCTCGTGCGCAATGGTGAGATGGCTGCGATCACGGCGATCCTGATGCTGCTCGGCGGTATTGCGGCAATAGTATTCGTTACCTTTATGGAGCGGGCACAACGTCGCATCACGGTGAATTATGCCCGGCGACAACAGGGCCGCAAGATGTTCCAGGCGCAGAGCACGCACCTGCCGTTCAAAATCAACATGTCGGGTGTTATCCCGCCGATTTTTGCCTCGAGCATCCTGATGTTCCCGGCCACGATCGCACAGTTTTTCGGGCAGGCAGCCGATCCAAATGCGGCGCAGCGCGCGTTGCAGACCATTGGTGCAAACCTCGGTCCCGGCCAGCCTGTTTACGTATTGCTGTATGCAGCAATGATTATTTTCTTCTGCTTCTTCTACACGGCGCTGATGTACAACTCAAAGGACACAGCGGACAACTTGAAGAAAGCGGGCGCTTTCCTGCCGGGCATCCGGCCGGGCGCTCACACCGCAGAGTACATCGACAGGGTTCTGACGCGACTGACGTTCTGGGGCGCCATTTATATAGCGGGTGTTTGCCTGCTGCCCGAATTCGTCCGCATGTTCTATCCGAGCATGCCGTTCAGTTTCGGTGGCACTTCGCTGCTGATTCTGGTTGTTGTCACGATGGACTTCATGTCGCAAATGCAGGCACATGCCATGAGTCACCAGTACGAAGGCATGATGCAGAAAGCCAACCTGCGCAACTACGGCCGGGGTGGACAAGCACGCTGATTCGTCAGCGTTTAGGAGACAGCTCATGAAAGTAAGAGCATCAGTTAAAAAGATCTGCAGAAACTGCAAAATTATTCGCCGCAACGGTGTTGTGCGAGTGATCTGCACTGACGCACGGCACAAGCAGCGCCAGGGCTAGGCCCCGCGTTATTACGAGGATTTTTAAGTGGCACGTATAGCAGGCATAAACATTCCGTTGACGAAACACGTCGTGATTGCACTGACGTCTATTTACGGAATTGGAAATACACGCGCGCAGCAGATTTGCGAGGCGGCCGGTGTTGCAGGAAACACACCGGTCAAGGATCTCGCGGAGCCTGAAGTTGAGAAGCTTCGTAAGGCGGTTGCGGCCTTCACAGTCGAAGGCGATTTGCGTCGTGAGACGTCGATGAACATCAAGCGCCTGATGGACCTCGGTTCTTACCGTGGTATCCGTCATCGTCGTGGTTTGCCGCTGCGCGGCCAGCGCACTCGTACAAACGCCCGGACCCGTAAGGGACCGAAGCGCCCGATAAAGAGGTAAGTCTTAAATGGCTGAAGCAAAGAAAAAGAAGGTTAAAAAGCATGTCGTTGACGCAATTGCGCACATCCATGCTTCCTTCAACAACACGATCATCACTATCACGGATCGGCAGGGCAATGCTCTCTCCTGGGCAACGGCCGGCGGTTGTGGTTTTCGCGGATCGCGTAAATCCACTCCGTTCGCGGCGCAGGTTGCATCAGACAAGGCGGGCCGGGTTGCCCTCGAGTTTGGTGTCAAGAACGTCGACGTGCGTGTTCGTGGACCAGGCCCGGGCCGGGAGTCAGCGGTTCGCGCCCTGAACGCCCTGGGTTTCCGTATTCAAAGTATTGAGGATGTGACGCCGATTCCGCACAACGGATGTCGTCCGCCCAAGAAACGCCGCGTGTAGAGGCTGAACAATGGCAAGATATTTAGGACCAAAGTGCAAACTGTCCCGCCGCGAAGGCACGGATCTGTTTCTTAAGAGTGGCGTACGTCCACTCGAGTCGAAGTGTAAGCTCGAAGTACCTCCGGGCGGCCCGACCCAACGCCGCCCGCGCATGTCGGACTACGGGTTACAGCTTCGCGAAAAGCAGAAACTCCGTCGTATGTACGGCGTACTAGAGCGTCAGTTCCGCAATTACTACAAACGTGCTGCGCAGCTGAAGGGCTCAACGGGTGAAAACCTGCTGCGTCTGTTGGAAGGCCGCCTCGATAACACGGTTTATCGTATGGGCTTTGCCTCGACGCGCGCTGAAGCGCGTCAGCTCGTTAGTCATAAAAGCATTGAGGTTAACGGCAAGGTCGTTAACATTCCGTCGGCTCAACTCAAGGCAGGAGATGCAATCACTATTCGTGAAAAGGCGAAGAAGCAGTTGCGTATTCAAAGTGCATTGGAAATTGCGAGCCAGGTCGGCCTGCCCGAGTGGGTAGAAGTCGACGCCAAGAAGATGGCTGGGATTTTGAAGTCGTTGCCGGACAGAGAAGATATTCTCCCCGACATCAATGAAAACTTAGTCGTCGAGCTGTACTCGAAGTAATCGGAGGGTAAATCCCCATGCAGGAATCAGTACACGAATTTCTGAAGCCGCGCGTCGTGAAAGTAACGCCGGTAAATGATCTGCAAGCAAAAGTTGTTATCGAACCGTTTGAGCGCGGCTTCGGCCACACGCTCGGCAATGCGCTGCGTCGTATTCTGCTGTCGTCTATGCCGGGCGCCGCGATTACGGAAGCGGAGATCGAGGGCGTACTCCATGAGTACACGAGCATCGAAGGCGTGCAGGAGGATGTCGTCGACATTCTTCTCAACCTCAAGCAGGTTGCCGTCACGATGAACAGTCGTGACACGGCTGAGCTGCGCGTGTCGAAGAAGGGACCCGGCCCCGTTACGGCCGGCGACATCCAGCTGGACCATGATGTTGAAATCATGAATCCTGATCTGGTTATCGCCAATCTGACGAAGGCTGGTGAGTTGAACATGATCCTTCAGGTCGAGCGCGGACGGGGATACCGCCCCGCAACACAACGTCCGTCATTTGAAGACCAGGGTGGCCCGATTGGTCGTCTGCAGCTGGACGCGTCCTTCAGCCCGATCGTTCGCGTGACGTACAACGTCGAAGCGGCCCGCGTTGAACAGCGGACCGACCTTGACAAGTTGCTGATCGATATTGAAACCAATGGCACGATCGATCCGGAAGAAGCAATCCGCCGCGCCGGCAGCATCCTGAAGGATCAGCTGTCAGTCTTCGTCGACCTGCAGGGCCAGGAAGAAGGCGTCGGTGCGCAAGCCGAGAATCAGGTGGATCCGATTCTCCTGCGTCCGGTTGACGAGCTTGAGCTTACGGTTCGTTCAGCAAACTGCCT
>CAJQPR010000086.1 GCA_905480255.1 uncultured Woeseiaceae bacterium
ATGTCCACGGTGGTGTCGGGGATCTTGTTTTCCTCGACGGTTAGAAGATCCTGAGACAGCACAACAATGTCCGCGTATTTACCTGGTGTCAGGGTACCCTTGATGTCTTCCTCAAACGCCGCGATCGCATTGTTGATCGTAAAAGCATGCTTTTCGTTCTGAACACATATCTTTCCTTCTAAGTCGACGGGTCACTTTCTCACCGGCCAGAGGCCTTTGCAATCCGGGATTAGCGCAGCCCACGGGTTTCTGTTGAAACCAAAAGAAACGTGACGACGATGCCAAAACCGGGGTCGCAAAACCGGGGTCCAAAACCGGGGTCGAACCGAGGTTTTTGATCTTTTGTAGATTCGATCGGCGCCCGGAAGGAAAAGCTGGCTGCCATTGAAAAACCTCGGTTCGACCCCGGTTTTTAGCGCAACCCACGGGTTTCAGCTGAAACTGAAGCCGCAGTATCAAGCCGGTTTCCAAAGCTGCAGTCAAAACTGAATCTACGGTCGGTTAGCGAGACGGAGGATCGGCAAAAATCCTCAGTTCCAGGCCCTTTTTTGTTACATTACCGGCCCCGTCATACAACGATGTGAGTGACCCCCCAATGCGTTTTCAGTCCATCTTCCTGGTAGTCGCGCTGTTGACTGCCGACTTCGCTTTTGCTGACGCCATTCGACAGACCAAGGGCGACTACTACGACGCTTTTCGTCAGCTGGACGTCGATCTGCCAACACCGAACGTTTACCGGACTGCCTCAGGCGCGCCCGGTACGCAATACTGGCAGCAGCAGGCAGATCACAAGATCAAGGTGACACTGCACGAAGAGAATCAAAGCATCAGCGCCACTCAGACGATTGATTACAAGAATAATTCTCCGGACACATTGCGTTACATCTGGGTCCAGCTGGATCAAAACCGGTTCGCCGACGGATCCAGAGCGCGAATGACTCAAACGGCCAGTGAAGACATCCTGGGTTACGGCGCGCTGGCCCGGGCACAGCGCAATGCCGATGTGGACCACGGTTTCAAAATCGAATCTGTAACCGACAGCCGCGGCCGGGACCTCAAGTACACAATCGTCGATACGATGATGCGAATTGATCTGCCGCAGGCGTTGCGATCCGGACAGAACGCGACATTTTCAATCGCATGGTCATTCAACATTATCGAGGAATCAGTGATTGGCGGACGGGGCGGCTACGATCACTTCCCGGAAAGCGACACCTATATATATTTCCTCGCGCAGTGGTTTCCGAAATTGGCGGCTTATACGGACTACAACGGCTGGAAGCATCAGCAGTTCCTGGGAGCGGGTGAATTCACGCAGGAGTTTGGCGATTACGAAGTTGAGATCACCGTTCCTGCCGACCATATCGTGTCGGCCACCGGCGAGCTGCAAAATGAATCCGCGGTCCTGACCTCCGAACAACGTCGCAGGCTCGATGAATCCCGTTCTTCCGACAAGCCGATGTTCATTGTGACGCCCGAGGAAGCAATCGAAAACGAGAAGGAAGGAACGACCGATACGAAGACATGGGTATTCAAAGCCGACAACGTTCGTGACTTCGCGTGGGCGAGCTCGCGCAAGTTCATCTGGGACGCGATGATCCATCGCCAGGAAGGGGGCGAGTTTGACGAAGTGCTGGCCATGTCTTTCTATCCGCAGGAGGCCGAGCCGCTCTGGTCACAGTTCTCCACTCACTCGGTTGTGCATACGCTCGAAGTGTATTCGCGTTTCTCGTTTCCCTATCCCTACCCGACCGCACAGTCAGTAAACGCCTGGGAAGGCGGCGGCATGGAGTACCCGATGATTACCTTCAATGGCCGACGTCCAGAGCCGTTTGAAGCAGATGAAAACGATCCCGATGCGGCTTCCAAGCCCGACCGCACTTATTCGCGCCGAGCAAAACACGGCCTCGTAGGCGTCATCATCCACGAGATCGGCCACATCTATTTTCCAATGACCGTCAACACCGATGAGCGCCAGTGGACCTGGATGGACGAAGGAATCAATTCCTTCCTGCAGTATCTCGCGGAACTTGAATGGGAAGAGAACTTCCACAATCACCGTGAGAACTACAGCATCCTGGAGCACATCGCAGAATACATGACCAGCGAGAACCAGGTGCCGGTCATGACGCAGTCTGATGCAATCCTGCAGTTTGGACCTAACGGCTACACGAAGCCTGCTGCATCGCTGGTAGTACTGCGCGAGACGGTTCTCGGCCGTGAGCTTTTCGATTTTGCGTTTCGCGAGTATGCGCAACGCTGGAAATTCAAACGCCCAACACCGTCAGACCTTTTTCGTACGATGGAGGACGCGTCCGGGATCGACCTCGACTGGTTCTGGCGCGGCTGGTATTACTCGACCGACCACGTAGACGTTGCGATAACGGGTATGCGCGAATACAAGGTTTCCAGCAGGGACCCGGATGTCGAATTTGACCTGAACAGACAGGAACGGGCACGGGAGATTCCCGAGACATTGGGACAGATTCGAAATCGCGAAGAGGGACGGGTAACGCGCCTTGAGCGCTTCCCTGAACTTGCCGATTTCTATAACGAGAATGACGAGTACACGGTCACCAATGCAGACCGAAACAATTACACGTCATTGATCGAAGGTCTTGAAGACTGGGAACGCGCAGCGCTGCAGCGTGCTGTTGTCGAAGATGACTATGTCTACTTCATCGATTTCAGCAACATCGGCGGGCTGGTGTCGCCACTACCTTTGCTGCTAACTGACGTTGATGGCGACGAGGAGTTCATGATGATTCCGGCGGAAATCTGGCGCAGAAACCATCGCGCGGTGTCGAAAATGCTGATTCGTGACAAGCAAATCGTTTCTATCGAGGTTGACCCTCGCCGTGAAACCGCAGATGCCGATTTCTCCAACAATCACTTTCCGAGCAGAGTCGACCAGTCACGACTGGAGCTGTTCAAGGAAGATGACGAATCGCGCGACATGATGGCCGACATGCTGCGAACCCTGCGGGAAGCAAAGGGCGGCGAAGATGACGCAGACGAAGCAGTTCCTCTCGAACCCGCTCAGAACTAGTGCGGCAGCAGTCGCGATGCTCTGCATCGCGGCTTTGTCTCACGCTGACCGGCAGCCCGGCAGTCTGTCGACGATCAAGACGAGCCCGACGACCGGGAATATCGAGGTCATACACCGCCTGCACAACCACGACGCAGAGCAAGGTGTTATTGCCGTGCACGGGGATCGCAGCCTGACTCTCGACAAGCTGGAAGGCCGCGCCAGGCTGGCTCTTTATGTAGAGGAGCGATTTATCATCGCAAGTGTCACGGATGACGGAATCGGCGCGCCACTCGCACTGGCACTCGTCGGTGCCGAACTAGATGGCGACTACATTCTTGTCTACCAGGAGTACAACGGAGAGCTCCCGACTCGCATCGCCGTACAAAACGGCATCCTGCGGGACGTCTTCCCGGAGCAGGTAAATCACGTGAACATTTCGACCGGCGCCGAAGTCCGCAGCCTGACGTTCAGGAACGATGACAAATGGCTCTCGACGGACCTCGAATAAAAAATTTGTTGGTATATAATGCGCGCCCCGGCCAGCCAAGGCCGGATTGGACTAATCAAACATTCTCCGGAGCAGGACCTTGAATCGGGACCAGAAATTCTTCGACATGTATTCGCTGGTGATCGGCGTGCTGGCCATTATCGCGCTAGTGATCTTTGTTGGTGTGATGAAATTGTCGGACCTTACACAAGGGGTTTATACGGCAGACACGACCGAATACCAGGCCGCGGTTGCGGATCGTATACGTCCGCTTGGTCAGGTTTACATGCCCGGCGAGGAAGCCGCCGCAGGAGATCCGGTTGTGAGCCAGGCGCCTGCAACCGAACCGGTTGCTACCGTTTTGTCCGGCCCGCAGGTCTATAACGAAGCCTGTATTGCCTGTCATGGCAGCGGTGTCGGTGGAGCGCCGGTGATCAGCGACCCGGCGGCCTGGGAGACTCGAATTGCCCAGGGTACCGACACGCTTTACCAGCATGCGATTGAAGGCTACACCGGGCAATTCGGCTACATGCCTCCAAAAGGCGCTCGTCTCGACCTGTCAGACGACGAAGTGAAGGGCGCAGTCGATTTCATGGTCAGTGAGGCGGGCAACTAGATATTCCCACGATCGAGTTGTCGCATACTCAACGCTTCAGCCATGTGCGAAGCCCTTACTGACTCGTCGCCGGCGAGGTCGGCAATCGTTCGAGCCACTCGCTGTATTCGCTGATAAGCCCGGGCAGACAACGCAAGTTTCTCCGCAGCCCGTTCAAGCAATGCATAGCTCGCCTTGTCGGCCCGGACAAACTTTTCCAGTTCGGTGGAATTTAAAGCAGCGTTCGTCTTGCCGGCGCGTTCAAACTGAATTTCCCGGGCAACACGGATTCTCTTCGCTACCTGTTTGCTTGGTTCGCCTTTCGGGGCATCGGGACGCAGCAACTCCACTGAAGGACGGTTCACCTGGATATGGATATCAATCCGATCGAGAAGCGGGCCCGAAATCTTGCCGCGATATCGCTGCACGACCTCGGCGCTGCATCTGCAATCTCCCCGCTTGTCGCCGTGATAGCCGCAGGGACAGGGATTCATTGCGGCCACAAGCTGAAAGCTGGCCGGGTAGTCTGCCTGGCCGTTGGCCCTTGATATTGTGATCCTGCCGCTTTCGACCGGCTCCCTCAGCACCTCCAGCACATGCCGGCTGAATTCCGCCAGCTCATCCAGGAACAGAACCCCATTATGTGCACGTGAAATTTCCCCGGGACGCGGGTCGGAGCCGCCTCCGACCAGGGCAACGGCTGACGCTGTGTGATGTGGCGCCCGAAAAGGCCGCTTGTACAGGGTGCACGGATCGATCGCATGACCCAATACAGACTCGACGGCTGCCGTTTCAATCGCCTCCTCGTTTCTCATCACAGGAAGCAGTTGCGGCAAGCGCTGCGCCAGCATGCTCTTGCCGGTACCCGGCGGACCGATGAACAGGATGTTGTGCGCGCCGGCCGCGGCGACCTCCAGCGCACGTTTGGCGAATTGCTGTCCACGTACTTCTGCCAGATCAGGACCACTGACCGGACCGGACATTTCCCCCGACGGTGCCAGCGGTTTTTTGTGCCGGCTGTTTTTGAAATCGCGAAGCATGGCGGTTACTTCGAGCAGGCTCCTCGCCGTATAGACCTCACCGTCGGCAAGGGCGGCTTCGGTGCCATTCAGAGCGGGGACGATAATTGGGCGCCCGGCGTCGGCCGCCTTGATCGCCGCCGGCAAAGCGCCGGGAATTCTCCGCAGCTCGCCGTTAAGCGCCAGCTCGCCGTAAAACTCAAACTGTTCGAAATCTTTGTCAGGTACCTGGTGACTCGCAGACAGGATTCCGAGCGCAACGGCCAGATCGAATCGACCGCCGGTCTTTTTCATGTCGGCCGGTCCAAGGTTCACAGTGATGCGCTCCTGCGGAAACTTGAATCCGGAACTCATGATGGCACCGCGCACCCGGTCCTTGCTTTCCCGAACTGCGGTTTCCGCCATGCCGACGACGTTAAATTTCGGCAAGCCGCCGGACAGGAATATCTCGATGGCAACCGGCGGCGCCGCAACGCCGATCTGCGCCCGGCTCCTGAGAATCGCCAGACCCATATCAGTTGATGATCGATTGGGTGTCAGTCATCGCCGCTCCCTGGCAATGGTGTTTTGCGAACTACGCCGTTTTGCTTTTGCTCGCCGTTTTCTTTTTGGCCGTCTTTTTCTTCGCCGCTTTTTTCTTTGCCGGTTTTTTTGTCTCGATGCCAGCCAGCCTTGATTCCAGCGCATCGAGCTTCTCGCGCGTCCGTGCGAGCACCGCCTGCTGCACCTCAAATTCCTCGCGGGTCACCAGCTCGAGTTTGCCTATGCCGCCCTGCAGTACAGAACGGAAGTTCTTTTCCAGGTCCTCTCTGACCGAGCGCAGTCCCTCGGGCAGCGTTTCCGCGAGTGCTTTCGCCAGCTTGTCTATCGTTTCTTTCGCCATATTCGGTTGATACCGCAGTCCGTTCTGAAACGCCAGTAGTGAATCAATGTGTATCGACCTGAATTCATGCTGGCACCAACAATACGGTGCAGCACACAGCAAACACGCACTCAGGGACCGTTCGCTTCGGTGTGCGACCGCAAACAATAGCGACGAAAGAACAGGAATGAAAAAGATTACGGCGATCATCAAACCATTCAGGCTCGATGCTGTCCGCGGAGCAGTCGCGGACATCGGTATTCAGGGCATCACTGCGACCGAGGTTAATGGCTTCGGCCGGCAGCGCGGTCACACGGACACGAATGCGGCCTCGAGGCCTATCCGGAGTTTACGAATGCCGAGTGAATCACTCTTTAAAACGGTCGATAATGACCATTTAAGGTGATTAGCCGCCGATTATGTAAGATCCCAATTGCGTCGGCGGCGTATCAGATCGCCAAAAAACCTCATGGGCACAGTGGTTTAGCGCGATCGACCCCGGCGGGCATTCGGGCCCACGTTTTACTGCCGATCAGCGCACAAAATCTCCTGTGATAATGGTCACTCCAATGCTCCTGTCCGCATGGTCTAATTCTATTCAAGGCATAATACCGGGCATGAAAGATCCGGGCATATAACGAGGGATTGTCAAATGAAGAAGCAAATCATCGCAACAACAGCTTCGCTAATCGCCTTCGCTGCAACGAGTGTTGTTTTCGCCGGCGACATATATAAGTGGACCGATGCGGATGGCAACGTTAATTACGGTGACCGGCCTGATGAGAGCGCGCAACCACAACGCATGGCGCTTGTTTCACAACCGACGAATCCGGCCAGAATCCAGGCGGCAAACGCTGCGCGCGCCACTGCCAGGACCGAAGCTGCAGAAGCGGCCGCCGCCGCAGCGGCAGATGGGCCGTCACCTGAAGATCTGCGGGCGGAAGCCGCGGAACGCGAACAGAGATGCGCGACCTATCGCCAGCAGATGCTGACCTTCGCAACCTCCCGTCGTCTTTATCGGGAAGATGAAGCCGGTGAGCGCGTCTATCTGGACGAAGAACAGACGCTTGCAGCACGCCAGCGGGTTGAAGACCAGGTAACCGAATACTGCACTTCCTGAGCGCTTAGACGGACCGGGTTCCCATCCTGCATACGTGACGGGGTCCCGCCTCCGTCACGCCTCACTCGCGTTACAATGCCGACTTCACTTGTGAGGAGGACCATCCTTGGCCTCAGCAACGGAAGTCGACAACAAGCAATCACAGGCATACCTGCCTGATTTCTGTGCCCCGGGCACGGTGCTCGTTATTTTGTTGGTCGCCCTGCTTGTCGCTATCCTCCTGACGCTGGTGTCTTTCGAACCCGGCACCTTTCTGACCGAACTTTCCAAGATGTCGATGTTCATCTTGTGGCTCGCGCTGCCGGGCACAGGCATTCTGTGCATGATCCGCCCGTGGGCTGAACGGCAGGGAAATACGCGCGCCTTCGTTGTCTGCTTCGCCGTCCTGCTCGTCATGAGCGCGTTTCTTGCCGAAGTCACCTGGCAACTGACCCGCATTTTCGGGCAAGCCGTAATTATTGACGATACCCACGGTGGCTTCCTGATACGCACCTTTGCGACCAGCTCGATCGTGATCGCGCTGGCCATGCGTTATCTCTATATATCCAGTGAGTGGCGCCACAGCATCGTTCTGGAAGCGCAATCGCGAATCAGCGCATTGCAGGCCCTGATTCGGCCGCACTTTCTATTCAACAGTATGAACACAATTGCGTCTCTGACCCGAAGCAATCCGAAACAAGCCGAAGAGGCCGTCGAGGACCTTGCCGATCTCATGCGGGCAAATCTCAACTCAACCGGTGAACGGACAACTTTGAAACAGGAACTCGAAACGGCCGCCATCTATCAGCGAATTGAGAAACTCAGGCTCGGCGACCGGCTCAGGGTCAAGTGGGATGTGGCCGAATTGCCAATGCGCGCCCTGATTCCCGGCCTGACGATTCAACCCCTTCTGGAGAACGCCATTTATCACGGCATCGAACTGCTCCCGGAAGGCGGCGAGGTGACCGTTTCCGGCAAGCGTGTTGACGATGCTCTCGACATCCGCATCAGCAATCCGATCGCCGCGGACCAGCGTCGAAAAACGGGCGGCAACAAGATGGCTATGTCCAACATTCGCCAGCGATTTGAGCTGGCTTATGGTCACCAGGCAATGGTTGACGTACAGGAATCAGACAGCGAATACTCGGTGCAGCTCAGGTTTCCATACAGCGAGGGCGGGCAATGAGGGTTCTCATCGTTGACGATGAGCCGCCGGCACGTGACAGGCTGCGACAACTCCTCGCCGACACAGGCGAACACGAGGTGGCCGGCGAGGCCGCAAACGGTCATGAAGCGCTCGAGATTGCGGCGAGGGAGAATCCCGACGTCGTTCTGCTCGACATTCGAATGCCCGGCATGGATGGCATAGAAACGGCGCACCACCTGAACAAGACGGCGGTACCCCCGGCCGTGGTTTTCACCACAGCCTATGACGAGTATGCGATCGATGCTTTCGAGGCCAATGCAATTGGCTACGTACTCAAACCTATCCGGCGGGAACGTCTCGAACAGGCCCTCAACCAGGCGGCCCGGCTGACCACTGACGAAATCAGCGAGATTGGGAAGGAACCTGGCATTTCAGGCCAGCGC
>CAJQPR010000087.1 GCA_905480255.1 uncultured Woeseiaceae bacterium
GTGTGGTTGAGACAATTCCGGACCGCGTGCTGTGGGGCACCGACTGGCCGCATCCAAACCTGAAATCGCACATGCCGGACGATGGCAAGCTTGTTGACTACATTCCGAAAATCGCGGTTGCCGAAGAACTGCAACACAAATTGCTTGTGGACAACCCCATGCGGCTTTACTGGCCAGAGGAGAATTGCTAATGGCGCTCGATAAACCCTATGAAGATGTGCCTGGTACGACTATTTTTGACGCGGAACGGGCCCGCCAGGGCTATCACCTGAATCAGTTCTGTATGTCATTGATGAAGGCAGAGAACCGCGAGCGTTTCCTTTCAGGTGAGCGCGCTTACCTGGATGAGTGGCGTATGACTGAAGACCAGAAGCAGGCTGTGCTCGATCGCGATTACAACCGCATGATAGCGCTCGGCGGAAACGTGTATTTCCTGTCCAAGATTTTCTCATCAGACGGCATATCCTTCGAGCAGGCCGCATCGTCGATGACCGGGCAGACACGTGATGAATACAGGCAGATGATGCTGAATGGCGGACGGTCCCCCGATGGCAATCGTTACGTCGGCGAGGAGGGCTAATGGCAAGAATTACGGCAGGAGTCGCGACCTCACATGTTCCGGCGATTGGGGCGGCGATAGATCTCGGCAAGACACAGGATGACTACTGGGCACCATTGTTCAAGGGCTATGAGTTCGGCAAGAACTGGATTGAGAAAGAGAAGCCCGACGTCATTTTGTTGGTCTATAACGATCACGCGTCGGCGTTCGGCATGGACCTGATCCCGACATTCGCGATTGGTTGTGCTGAAGAATTTGCGCCCTCGGATGAAGGATGGGGTCCCAGGCCAGTTCCCAGGGTTCAGGGTCACCCCGAGCTTGCCTGGCATATCATGCAGTCGGTGATCCAGGATGACTTCGATCTCACAGTCGTCAACGAAATGACAGTCGATCACGGCTTGACCGTGCCGTTGTCATTGATGTTTGGGCAGCCCGAAGCATGGCCTTGCAAGGTAATCCCGTTTGCCGTCAATGTCGTTGTCTATCCGCCGCCCTCCGGCCAGCGTTGTTACAACCTGGGCAAAGCGCTGCGTCGTGCCATCGAGTCATTCGACGACGACCTCAACGTCCAGGTTTGGGGTACGGGAGGCATGAGTCACCAGCTGCAGGGGCCTCGCGCCGGGCTGATCAACAGCGAGTTCGATCAGGATTTTCTGGAGCGCATCGTTAATGATCCGGAAGGCCTGGCGAAGTTGCCGCACATTGACTACGTGCGTGAAGCCGGGTCGGAAGGCATAGAGTTGGTGATGTGGATGATCATGCGCGGTGCTCTGAATGAAAATGTTAAGGAGCTGTACCGTTTTTACCACGTGCCTGCCTCCAACACTGCAGTTGGACACCTGATACTGGAAAACTCTTAACAGAGCGGAGTAAATATATGAAAGTTGTTTTGGCGGGTGCCGGCGCGTTTGGTAAGAAACACCTTGACGGCATCAGGAACATTGATGGTGTGGAATGTGTTTCTGTTGTCGGCCGAGAGCTCGAGCCTACACAGACGATCGCGGACCAATACGGAATCCCTCACGCGACGACGGACCTTGCCGAGGCTCTGCAACAACCCGGCGTAGATTCCGCAATCTTGTGTACGCCTACGCAGATGCATGCGGCGCAGGCGATTCAGTGCATGGACGCCGGCAAACACGTACAGGTGGAAATTCCGCTAGCCGATTCCCTGGCCGACGCGGAGGCTGTGCTCGAAAAGCAAAAGGAGACTGGCTTGGTGGCGATGTGCGGGCACACGCGACGCTTTAACCCGTCGCATCAGTGGGTTCATAACAAGATCATTGCCGGCGAAATCAGTATCCAGCAGATGGATGTGCAGACCTATTTCTTCCGCCGCAAGAACATTAACGCGGCGGGTGAGCCGCGCTCGTGGACGGATCACCTGCTGTGGCACCACGCTGCTCACACGGTCGACCTGTTTCGCTACCAGGCCGGCGAGAAGATCGTCCACGTCAACGGTATGGAAGGACCGCGCCATCCCGAACTCGGCATCGCCATGGATATGTCGATCCAGATGAAGACGGAGAGCGGCAAGATTTGTACCTTATCTTTATCATTCAATAATGATGGTCCCCTGGGAACGTTCTTCCGCTATATCTGTGACAACGGCACCTACATTGCGCGCTATGACGATCTGGTTGATGGCTATGAAAAACCGATCGACGTGTCAAAGGTTGATGTCTCGATGAACGGGATCGAGCTGCAGGATCGGGAGTTCTTCGCGGCGGTCCGTGACGGCCGCGAACCGAACTCATCGGTCGCACAAGTGATTGATTGTTATCGTGTTCTGCATGAAGTGGAACAGCAATTTGGCAGCTAGGTGCGGGGCAGGAAACAGAAAGCCTGGCCCCTGGTCTGTTCAATGACTCGTCGCCCATGCTGCCGCGACACGCTCGCTGTGTGCTGGCACAATCATTGGCTCGGGGGCGGTATCCAATGACAACTATCGTGAGGTCGGTTCGCCCTGCATTAGCGAACGTCGCAGCATTGAAATGGTGGATGCAGGCGAGCCTGTCACGCCGTTCATGTCATTTGGCGATACGATCTACATGGAGGCAAGGCATACGAATGGCAGCGCGTTGTTCAGGCATAGTGCGACCCGATACCGGTTTCGGAGTGCATGATGGCAGATAAGCGACTGACCACTTCAGTTGCGATCATCGGCGGCGGTCCGTCCGGCCTCCTGCTTTCACAGCTTCTCCATCTGAACGGCATCGAGACGATTGTTCTCGAGCGCCGCAGCCGAGACTATGTCTTGAGCCGCATTCGTGCAGGCGTTCTGGAGTCAGGTCTGGTTGCCCTTCTGGAAGAGGCGCGGGTTGCGGAGCGCCTCCACAGGGAGGGTGAGAAGCACGGCGGCGTCGAGATCGCCTATCGTGGAGAGTCATTACGCGTTGCATTGGACGAGTTGACCGAAGGCGATGTCGTTACCGTCTATGGCCAGACAGAACTCACGCGAGATCTGTATGAGGCACGTGATGCCATGGATGGAGTCGTGATTCACGAAGCGGACAATGTCCAGCTGCATGAACTCGACGCGACCAGCCCTTTCGTGACTTTCGACAGGGGCGGAGAGACAACCGCGATCCATTGCGACTTCGTCGCTGGGTGTGACGGTTTTCACGGTGTCAGTCGGAGCATGCTGCCCGCGGAAATTATCCGTCCCTTCGAACGGGTTTATCCATTCGGCTGGCTAGGGGTTCTCTCCGAGACACCTCCGGTTGCCGACGAGCTGATCTACGCCGGGCACGACCGCGGTTTCGCACTATGTTCGTTGCGTTCGCGGATGCTCAGTCGCTACTACGTGCAGTGTCCCCTTGAGGACAACATCAGCGATTGGTCCGACGATCGCTTCTGGGACGAGCTCAGGTCCCGCTTGCCGACGGACGTTGCCAACGGGCTGGTGACCGGGCCGTCGATTGAGAAGTCGATTGCACCGCTCAGGAGCTTTGTTTGCGAACCGATGTCGTGGAAACGCCTTTTCCTCGCAGGTGATGCAGCACACATCGTGCCACCGACCGGTGCGAAGGGGCTGAATCTCGCCGCGTCCGATATCCACTACCTGTTCAGAGCCTTTGTCGATTTCTACAAAGATGACGATGAGGGTGGTCTCCAGGCCTACTCTGAAAAAGCGCTTGCGCGTGTCTGGAAAGCCGAGCGTTTTTCCTGGTGGATGACGCAGCTGCTGCACCAGTTCCCCGAAAGTTCAGCGTTCGATCAGCGAATCCAGCAGTCAGAGTTCGACTACCTCAAGTCCTCACACGCGGCACAAGTGGCCCTGGCAGAAAACTACGTCGGTCTGCCGTATTGAAGGACAGGAATGTTGTGTTGTTCCTTGCTCCTGCGAATTGCGGCGCCCGGCTGTGGGTATATCCGAATTGATTCGGCATTGGCCGTAAGCCCCCTGACTGATTTGCCAACGGCACATGGAGTGCGCAAACTCACGAAACCGTCCACAAAAGAAATTTGAAGGAGACTCTTATGTGTCGTTGGCTTGCTTACTCAGGCGCACCCATTCTCCTCGATGAGGTTTTGTTCAAGACGGATCATTCACTTATCGACCAGAGCCTGTGCGCCTCGGACTCTTCCAGCACAACAAACGGTGATGGTTTCGGCATTGGCTGGTATGGCAAGCGTGACGTGCCGGGTGTTTACAGGGACATCCGGCCCGCCTGGAACGATAGGAATCTGCAGGCGCAAGCCGCACAGATCGAATCGCCGATGTTTCTGGCACACGTCCGGGCAACGACCGGCTCCCCGGTGCAGAGGACAAATTGCCATCCGTTCAGTCACGATAAGTGGCTGTTCGTGCACAACGGGCTCATCAACGAGTTCGCCAGGCTGCATCGAGATCTTGCGTTTGCGATCTCGCCTGAATTATTCCCGCATATCGGCGGCTCGACTGACTCCGAACTGATGTTCCTGCTCGCGCTGACTTTTGGTATGGAGGGCGATGTACGTACGGGAATATCACGTATGGCAGGTTTCATCGAACATGCGGCCGAGAAGCACGGCATTGAAGATGCGCTGCAAATGACTCTTGGGATCAGTGACGGCGAATCGTTGTTCGCAGTCCGCTATTCGACAGTCGGCAATTCGCGATCACTGTTTCACAGTGCAAGTCGCGATGCGACCATGGAAATTGCGCCCGAGGCTGGCCGGTTTTCCCGGGACGCACGCGCAATTGTTTCCGAGCCTTTGAGCAATCTCGAGGCGGAGTGGGTTCCCGTACCAGAGTCGAGCTTCGTCACGATTACCAAGGGCGAGATTACTTGCGAGCCATTTGCCCCTATTGCCCCGTAATACCTGGCCAGGCAAAAACAGTCACACTAGTTGTGCCCAAACCCGTAGAAGCTTTGATCGTTGGCCATGGATTTGGGTCGGTACAGGATCGTCCTTTCCGTTGACTACATATTCCCGTAATTCGCCAGCACGGCAGCATAGGTCGAAATCGCGTCCCATAAATTCTGCAACCGAATATTCTCATTCTCGGCATGTTGGTTGTTGTCGTGGTTGGCCAGCGGCAGGATGATGATTGGAGCTGATAGTCGGCTGCCGAATTCGTGTAATGGCAGGCTGCCACCCATAGTCGGAGTGACGATAAGGTCCGGCGCGATTGATCGCATCAGGTTTGTCATGCGTAGTGCGGCCGGATCGTCCAGCGCAGTTCTTAGCGCCGGATAGCCCGATCCCCGCCAGTCCAGTTTGGCAACTTTGGGATGAGCTCGAAGGGTTTCCTCGTCGGGGTCTTCAAAAACTATGTGGAATCCCTCTTTCACCATATGGGCTTCAATCAACTCCCGTAATCTTTCGGGCCGCTGCGCGGGAACCAGGCGAAGATTCAGTGAAGCAGTCGCTGTCGAAAGAATAATGTTTCGACCTTTCGATCCTACTCCACCCGCAACAATTCCTCTTGCATTGATGGCAGGTCGGGTAATCAGTTCTTCGAGACGTACGCCATCGCCTTCCGGCGTATGAATAGACAACTCATTCTGAAGCAATTGGGTGACATCAGGCATCGACGCGATCGCGTCGCGTTCGAGTTCGGTCAATGGCGTTACGTCGTCGTAGTAGTTATCGATCAGTATCTGTCCGGACTCATCACGCATGCTGGTCAGCAAATACGTCATCTGCATAACCGGATTAGGCGCCCAGTTGCCGTAGTGGCCGGAGTGCAACGGTCTGGTCGCGCCATAGGTTGTGATATCCAGAGTTTTTGATCCGCGGACGCCAAACACAATCTGCTTTTGCCGCGACTGGTGCATGGGGCCATCACAAAAAAGCAGCAGATCCGCATCAAATAACTCACCGTATTGGTCTATGAGCGGGCCAACTGTCGGTGATCCCCGTTCTTCCTCGCCATCGAGCAACAGCTTTAGATTTACTGACAACTCAATGTCATTTGCGGCCATCGCATCCAGCGCGTGAATGAGTGCAATGATCGGCATCTTGTCGTCGCCCGCTGAACGCGCATAGAGACGCCACTCCGGATCAAAGGCACCTTCAACATTTGCAGCGTCAATCACTTTGCCGCCAGCCTGAATCGGCGCATCGAGGAGGGTGGGGGAGAATGGCGGGTAGGCCCAGTTTTCCTCCTGCACCGGCTGACCATCAAAATGGGCGTATATGAGCACCGTTTCTGCGGCACCTGGACTGGAGAGTTCGGCGTATACATAAGGTGAGCCACCTGCGCTCAGTCGCTGGATCGTAAAACCCCTCGTTTCAAGCAAGCTCTCGATGTGATCAGCATTTCGTTCCATATCGCTTAAGGAAACGGCGACGTTTGGCAGAGATAGGAGTTCGACAAAATCGTTGACGATGGTGGCTTCCCGGGTGCTTCGGTACTCATCGACAACACTGATTACGCCGGCGGTATCAGCGGAGGTCAGGCTCTGGGCGAACGCCGTGGAGCCGAGAAAGAAGCACGAAATCAATATTGCAGTACGCCTGGAATAGGATCTGTTCATGAAATTTCCTGGTGGTTTGCTACGGCGAGCGAATTATTGCATTGACTCTATAATAAGAGAATCGCGCCCGGCACGCTCTGTCGAGTTATGGAGCCTGAAATGAACAAACAGGAAACTGAGCTATTCTCTACCTTGACCTGCCCTGAATGTGGCCACAAGGTCAAAGAGGAGATGCCCACCAACGCCTGTCAGTACTACTATGATTGTAAAGGCTGCGGTGCTTTGCTAAAGCCACAGGCCGGTCATTGTTGTGTGTTCTGCTCGTACGGTGATGTGAAATGCCCGCCAATTCAGGAGGGAGATTCATGTTGTTAGTGCACGCCACGTCAGGGAACGAGGTGGTGGATCCCTGGTTGGAATAATTTTCATTAGAATTCAGTCGATCGCGCCGTACAAGAATAAGGAATCGTATCTCAAGCGGCGATGGAGGTTTGCCGGAATTCAGAAATAACCTCTATACCAATGCCGGACACATGTGGGCGTTCCTGGCAAAGACGGCGCACCAGAAAGGCATGGCACCCTGGTCTGGTGACTGATCAACCCTTGCACAAAAAATAAAGGGGGCCACAGGCCCCCTTTATTTTGCGAATGAGCTACGTCCCTATCCTTTCTTTAAAGCGTCCCTGATTTCCTGGAGAAGTAATACTTCCTCGGAGGGTTTCGCCGGCTCGGCGGGCTTTTCTTCTTCCTTTTGCTTCAAGTTGTTCATGCCGCGAATGACCATGAATATTGCAAAAGCGACGATCACGAAATCCAGCACGGTATTGATGAACGCTCCGTAGTTGATCGTTGCCGCCCCCGCCTCCTTTGCGGCAGCCAGCGTTGCGTATTCCCCACCGGAAATATTGATGAACAGCTGGCTGAAATCGACGTTGCCCATAATCATGCCAATTGGCGGCATGATGATATCGCTGACGAATGAACTGACAATTTTGCCAAAAGCGGCACCGATTATTATGCCGACGGCCATGTCGAC
>CAJQPR010000088.1 GCA_905480255.1 uncultured Woeseiaceae bacterium
CCCGTCGACCGGACATTGCGCGGCAAATATTCCTTCGAAGTAGTGGACCCGGCATCCGGAGATATTGCCTGGTCGCGAAGCTTCAGTAGCATCTACGGCGAATGGGAGACGACGGGTGAAGCACGGCAGATGAATCGAACCTTTCATGAGTCGCTGCGCATTCCAAATCAGGAAGACGAATTTGATCTTGTCTTAAAAAAGCGTGACGCACGAAACGAGTTCGGGGAAATCTGGCGCATCCGGCTTGATCCTGATGATTACCTGGTTCACGAGGAGTCGGCGGCATACGCTGACTATGTTGTTGGTATCGAAGTTAACGGTGATCCGGCCACGAAGGTAGACGTGCTGTTGCTGGGTGACGGCTATACCGCGGATGAGCAAAACGACTTCATTGAAAAGGCGCGCGAACTGACCGAATTGCTGTTTGCAACGTCGCCCTTTCGTGAGCGTCGTGAGGATTTCAACGTATGGGCCCTCGCCCCGCCTGCGAATCAGTCGGGTGTTTCGCGACCGTCAACCGGCACCTACCGGGACTCTCCCGTCGGTGCGACATACGATGCGTTTCGCAGTGAACGTTACGTCCTGACGAATAACAATGATGCCTGGCGGCGCATAGCGTCTTCCGTCCCCTATGATTTTGTCGAGATACTGACCAACAGCGATACCTATGGCGGCGGTGGTATCTATGGGTTATTTAGCACGGCGGCAGCGAACAGTGAGTGGGCGGGTTACCTGTTTGTGCACGAATTCGCACATCACTTTGCCGGCCTTGCAGATGAGTACTACACCAGTTCCGTCGCATATGAGGCGCCTGCAGAACTGGTTGAACCATACGAGCCCAACGTCACCGCCCTGCTGGACCCGGATAACCTTAAATGGCGGCACCTGGTGAAAGCCGGTACGCCACTGCCAACGCCCTGGCAGAAAGATGCGTATGAAGAGCATTCCCTGGCCTACCAGGCACGACGCGCGAACATGCGGGCGGAAAACGTGGCTGAGTCAGAAATGAACAAACTATTCGCCGACAACCAAATCATAGTGGAAGGCATGTTTTCCGAAGCGCCGTACGCGGATGCGATCGGCGCATTCGAAGGTGCTTTGTATCAGTCCAAAGGCTATTACCGGTCAGAGCAGAATTGCATCATGTTTACTCGGACCGAGGACTTCTGTGTGGTATGTTCCGCGGCGATTGAAGAAGTGATCGACGAATATACTCGCTAGATTCCCGCCTCTCGCACATGATCAGCAAGCCTTCTCGCGAGCGGCCCTCGCCTCGATACTTTAATGCGCTCCAATTGCAACCAATCTGCAAGCTGCCTGAGCTCCCCGGCCAACATCGAAACAGTTCGGTCTTCATCGATGTTGCTCTCTGCATGAGTCGCTAATACGAGCAAGGTGCAGTTCTTGCGATCTGCTTTTAGATCGACCCGTGCCACAATGCGGTCGTCAAGCAGGAACGGCAGGACGTAGTAGCCCCATTTCCGTTTCGCTGCGGGCACGTAGATTTCAATCCGATAGTGAAAATCGAATAGTCGTTCCGCGCGGGGCCTGAACCAGACAACCGGATCGAATGGTGAAAGCAATGATGAGCCTGAAATACTCCGGGGAAATCTGGCTCCCTTTGCCAGGTAGGCAGGCGCGGACCAGCCATCGACGGCGACCTCGACAACCTCACCAGCCTCAATGAGTTCCACAAGGCGTGGCGCCGCTTCTCTCGGGGACATCCGGTAGTAATCGGCGAGATCGTGCAATGTGGCGACACCTGAGGCTATTGCGGCCCGCCGAAGCAACTCACGTTGTGCCCCGGCCCTGCTCAGAGTTCGTTCTCGATGGTGATCGTCAATCAACCGCTCGGGCAGATCGTAGACACGCTGAAAATTAGGGAGTCGATTCGCCACGGCAACATCCCCGCGGCCAAAATGGTATTCCAGGGCCCAACGCGGAACCGACCGGTGCCAGTCACCTGGTTTTCGTTTCGGACCCTCGAAGTCGGGCATGTCCTGCGCAGTCACCGGCGAATTTCGGCGTGTTATTTCCAATACTTCTTTGAGGTATTTGGCCTTCCCTTTCAGCTTCATGATCGGGCTGTTGGGATAGGGCCGATAATCTTCCCGCCGGTGTTTCAGCACAGGCCAGAGGTCTGATGGGACGATGGACGCTTCGTGGGCCCATTGCTCAGTGAAATTCCTGCCCTGGTAAACCAGGCTGTGGAATCGGGACGTATCGTATGGCCCGAGTCTTGAAAACAGTACCATCAGGTGCGCCGGAATCAGGACGTTTACGTAGTCGAGCTGCAGCAGACCGAGGCGTTCGATCACTCGCCGAATATGCCCGGAATTGATAGTCGACGCCGGCCTGCTGCGATCAAATCCCTGGGCTGCCAGCGCGACACGGCGGGCTTCAGGTAGTGAGATTTTATTTCGCAGCATCTATGCTATCCGAATGTTGTCGAAGTCGATTGAGGATATGGGTATGGGAAAAGAATATACGGAATTCGATGAGCGCCTTCAGGACTGGATCGGGCGCCAGCATGTCTTCTTCGTATCGACAGCGCCGTCTGCCGCCGACGGCCTGATCAACTGTTCGCCGAAAGGGCTGGATTGTCTGCGTGTCACCGGGCCGCGGCAAATCGCCTATGTTGATACGGGAGGCAGCGGGATCGAGACCGTTGCCCATATCAAAGAAAATGGGCGCGTCACGATAATGCTCTGCGCGTTCGAGGGGCCGCCCAAAATATTTCGCTTCTATGGTCTTGGTCACGTACTCGAACCGCACGACGAAGGCTTTGAGGAGATGCTTGCGAAATTCCCCGAAATGCCCGCGGCGCGAAATATCATTAGCGTTGATGTCGAGCGAATCATCGATTCCTGTGGCTTCGGCGTTCCCCTGTATGAATTCAAAAAGCATCGTGATTCGCTGGACAACTACTTCAGCAAGCAATCAGAAGAGGACATCTCGAAGTATCGGCGTGATCGCAACAGCGAAAGCCTCGAAGGAATGCCCGGGTTGTCGTTTCCGGGCGATGATTCCTGAAGGACATGAGCCCTGTCGTGGCAAGACGTTTCATGCTTTGTTTCGCAATTGGATTGCTGGCAGAAGGACTGCTCGCGCAGGATGAGCTTGTCATTCAAGGAACCTGGCTTAACGGGGACCACACGGGTTGGATTGAATTGATCGTGGTCGATTCAGAGTTACGGGGCCATATCGTGGGGTCACCGGATGATCCGCAAAACAAAAAGCCTTCACGCCTCGATATCGAGAACCCGAATGAGGAACTGCGCTCTCGCGAACTCAGAGGACTCACTATTCTCAGCGGATTTCAGTATGCAAGCGATGGTCGCTGGGCCGACGGGCGGGTGTACGACCCAAATAGCGGGAACACCTATAAAGGCACGATCACGCTGGTTGACAACGATACGCTCAAACTCCGGGGGTTCATCGGAATCTCATTGTTCGGACGCACCGAGACGTGGACACGGCGATCGAAAAAAATGTGATGTAACTTGGCAATAAAATATAATAAATTATTGTTTTATAGGGATTTTATCTTCTTTCATTGTGAGCAGAGCGATGCCTGAGATTATGGCATAGGACAAAACAATCCCCCAACCCGGCACTATGTTTTCCACCCCAACTATGCCCGTCCGCGCCATCTGGAAGAAGCCTGCCGGAACAAGTACCAGCAAACGAACTATCTCGAACTGGATTGCATAGTCCCTGCCCTCACTGACCACGCCGAGACCGTAAAGAGCTGCCCATAGCATCAGGCAGGGCAGCAAAACTGCCGCCGCACCTTCGTTTGCGTACAGACTCCCGATCCACAGGATGCCAACCGCCGCGACCAGAAACTGCCCGATAACGTATCGGCGTGCCGCCGGCTTTAGCGGAGGATCAAATTTCTGAAAGGCCGAGAGATCGGCGCTTTGCTTCGGATAAAGCGCCTCAATATCGTCAGGCCGCCACCCGGTACGCCGAAACCATACACCGAATTTATCCCGCCATCTTTTCGTTCTCACTGCATCGAAGAGAAGGTAGTTATAAACCTGCAGGTTTGCCCAGATCGGGTTCCAGTTTGCGAGTGGCTTGCGTACCCCAAAAATCACCGGCTCATCGTCTAGCTCTTCCTGGTAAGTGCCGAAAAGGCGATCCCAAAGGATCAGGATGCCGCCATAGTTGCGGTCGATGTAAATTTCGTTTTGCGCGTGATGAACGCGGTGATTTGATGGCGTCACAAACACCCTGTCCATCCAGCCGAGCTTGTTGATCAGTTGCGTGTGAACCCAGAATTGGTAGATAAGGTCGAGCGCGTTGACGGTTACAAAAACCTCGAATGGCATGCCCAGCAGGAATAAAGGCAGGTAAAAGATCCAGGAGAAAAGAAAGCCGGTGCTGGTCTGTCTCAGCGCAGTGGACAGGTTGTAGTCCTCACTTTGGTGGTGGACCGCGTGAGAGGCCCACAGAACGGAGATCTCGTGGCCGAATCGATGTGACCAGTAGTAGCAGAAATCGAAGCCAGCGAGCGCCAGCGCCCACAGGGCGAGACCCTGGGGCGAGAAGTCGAACCACTCAGGGTTGACGTCGATCAAGGCGAAGTCCTGCAGCACCCAGGCCCAGATGATCCCGGGCATCAACCTGGTGAAGTATCCCGTTGTGGTACTCAATGCGCCCGCACCAAGGCTGTTGATCGCGTCATTTGGCCGGTACAGGCCAGTGCCACGAAATTTGTCAATTGCCAGCTCCAGCAGCAGAGCCAGCAAAAAAAAGGGAATGGCAAGAGCAATCAGGTCCATAGGAACAGCATTGTACCGGAGCACCGGAAAATCGAACGTGCGGGCAGACATGCTGACCGTGTTGGCATCACCGGATTAATTGAAGACAGCCTGTTTTCGCTATCTGTATTCTGGTTAGAGTGCGAGCCTGTCAGCCGCATCCCGGTATTCGCGCTCCATGCGGAGTACCAGCTCTTCTATTGATGGAATGTCGTGGACAGTTCCAACACCCTGGCCGGCCCCCCAGATGTCTTTCCAGGCCTTGGCTTTAGAGCCTCCACCGCTGCCAAAATCCATCTTGCTCTTGTCGGCCTCCGGCAGGTTCTCGGGATCCATGCCGGCATTCTCGATGCTTCCTTTGAGGTAGCTCCCGCTGACTCCGGTAAAGAGTGACGAATAGACGATATCTGCAGACTTGCTGGCAACGATCATTTCTTTGTAGCCGGACGGGGCGTTCGCTTCCTCTGTCGCAATGAACCGCGTCCCGATGTAGGCCAGGTCAGCGCCGATCGCCTGCGCCGCAAGCGCATCGTTGCCCTGGCTCATGCTGCCCGAAAGAATGATAGTGCCGTCAAATGCTTCGCGCACTTCTTTGACGAGCGCGAATGGACTGGTGGTGCCCGCGTGGCCCCCTGCTCCGGCGCAGACCGTAATGATTCCATCCACGCCCTGCTCCATCGCCTTCATTGCGTGGCGCAAATTAATAACGTCGTGAAAAACGACCCCACCATAGCTGTGAACGGCTTCGACTATTTCTGCCGGTGGACGAAGGCTTGTGATGATAATTGGCACCTGGTGCTTCACGCAGGTCTCCATGTCCGCCAGTAAACGGTCGTTGCTCATGTGAGCTATCTGGTTAACCGCATAAGGCGCCACCGGCACATCCGGGTTTGCCTCTTTGTATTCATCCAATTCGTCTTTGATGCGAATCAGCCACTCGTCCAGCATTGTTTGCGGCCTGGCATTCAAGGCGGGAAAGGAACCGACGATCCCGGCCTTACACTGCGCAATCACCAGCTCGGGGCCAGATACGATGAACATCGGTGCACCGATTACGGGAATTCGAAGGTTTCCTTGAAGGATCGCTGGTAGTGGCATTTGTGGCTCCGCTTGAAGCATTAAAAACGCGGCGATGCTAGCACGACCGTGACCGCCATCACACTTGCAGCGCACCTCGATTGCTAGACTGGGCCGACTATGTCAGAAACAGCACAACATCAAACGGATGGCCACGACATATCGCTAAAGGCGGTCAACGCGTTATCGACGCTCGACTTGACGGGCCTGTCGTTCGTGCAACTGAGACGCCTGCACAAGGTCCTGCTTCAGGCCTGTGAGGATATCGAAAAAGAAACGGTGGTCCGCGCGGATAGCGACAATTCAGGAGATACCGTTAGAGTCCCGTCGCCCCGACTGTAGGATTTTCAGAGTTCAGGTATCACCGTCAGGACTCCCGTGCCCCAGCTGAAACACCTTCAACCGGCTCAGGCAATCATAAAACTCGCTTCAGCATCAGCCACCAG
>CAJQPR010000089.1 GCA_905480255.1 uncultured Woeseiaceae bacterium
TTCAGGCGATGGATTCAAAACGTTGGCTGAGGGTCAAAGAGTCGAGTTCACTGTTACTCAGGGCCAAAAAGGTCCCCAGGCAGAGAATATCGTACCGGCTTAATTAGCGTGATTCGGCCTGCAATGTAATCATTGCGGGCCAGCCTCAAACTCCTTGGAGTTGAGGCCGGAAAGGGCGGGACCTGTAGGTCTTGCCCTTTTTTTGTGGCGGGGCAGTCAACTCATCTACGCAATTGGTCGTATGCCTTGTTCCAAAATCTGAATACGAAAACCAGCCGATTGGAGTGCGTCGATCAGTTGAAACTGCAACCCAAAGCAGACATTCGGTTTGCCGCAGACTAATGTCTGCGACGACGCAACGTCTTTACGGGTTATTCCGCGTCAATATCGCGCTGTACACGGCGCGTTTGGCCTTGCAGTTCTGCCAGCAAAAAACTCAGTTGATTGACCAGCTGCGAGGCCTTCTCGAGTTTCTCTTCGATTAGTTTGGTTTCCGAGGTGTTCGGCGTGCCTACATCTGCTGTCGAATCGGTGCCGGCCACCAGCCAGGTTAATGGCACATTGAGAATTCCCGAGAGCTGGTCGATTCTGTTGGAGCGCGGTTTGCTTTCTCCGGACTCCCACTTCTCGATGGTCGCGGTGTTAACCCCCAGTCGCTGCGCCAGTTGCTGTTCCGAATAACTTTTTGCAATGCGCCCGATTGCGATGCGGTCTCCCAAGGATGTATTAGCTAACATGCTGCGGTTCCTTCTGATCAGTCAATGAAGTTACAAATGCGCGTGAATGCTGCGCTGGACCCATGCATGAGGGTGATTGCGTTAGCCGAAGTTACAGTGCATTAACCAGAAAAGATGGAAATGCGCTGCGACGACGCGCATGGGTAGGTCAGGCTTGACGGTCGAATATTATACGCAGGCTTTGCACGAATTCAATTTTGGGGATATATCTGCAGCGCATGCAAAGTGACTATCAACTCTTTCAATGAACTCAGTCGTATACGTGATAGTTCGAGTGTAGATGTGACCAAACAAAGTTGGACTCGGCCCAAAGAATCGCAATGAAAATACCAGAAGTTTCTTGCATGCATCAACGGCCAATTCGTCAACGCGTTCGGTAGAAAAGCAGCTGGTCAAATTGGCTCTATTTCATTCGTTCGAATGATTGCTTCTGGCCGAATGCAGCCACCGGGCTGCCAGACTACTGAGACGCCGCCGTAGACCCGTAGTTGCTTTTGCGATTGTGATCCTGGCCAGGACCAGTTCAAGAATAATTACGATTTACCACACGCTCCCAAGCGCAACTCTGATTGCCTCTCCGCTTACTCCGCTGGACTCCTCAGACGCCAGGAATGCGATCATCTCTGCCACTTCCTCTGGCGTGGCAACGCGGCCAGGAGGGTACAGTGCGGCTCGTTCCTCCCACACTTGCTCAGCCGTAATATCGCGATCTCTTGCTTCGTGACGGGCCGAACGTTCGGCCATTTCGGTGCGTACCCAGCCGGGCAATACAGCGTTCGATGTAATGCCGTAAGACCCGCCATCCAGGGCAACCGAACGCATTAATCCCAGCAGCCCATGTTTGGAACTGTTATATGCACTTCCTGCATGTTCGGCGACCAGGCCTGCCGTAGAACTTGTGTAAACCATGCGCCCGTATTGGCGTTCAATCATTTCCGGCATCACAAGCCTCGAGAGATAAAACGGCCCATCAAGATTGACCCGCATCGACTCGCGCCAAACGTCTGGATCCTGTTCCCAGACAACCCGCTCGTGTGCTGAACCGATGCCATGGTTGCAGATAAGAATCTCAATTGGCCCCAGCCGTTGCCTGGCATCTGCAACCGCATTGGCACAGCCCTCCGAGGTTCCAAGGTCTGCCACCGAATATTCGAGACCGGTTTCCTCCAGTTCCTGCCTGCTTCGTCCGACGCACATCACCTGAGCGCCGCGTGACGCCAAAAGATCTGCCGTCGCACGCCCTATGCCTCGACCCCCGCCTGTAACAAGTGCTACGCGCCCCTCGACTCCGGCCATGTTGCGAATATCCCATCTGGAAGATTGGGGTCAGTATATAGATACGAGTACCTTTCCAGTGCAGGAAGATCATCTTCCTCAGTTCGGTCGCTCTTGGTCGAAAGCTGCCACTGAGCTGCTAAACTGATGAGAGGCTGCTTTCGACCCAAAGCGGTCATACCAGTTTATTAGCTATGTAAGGGAGAAATAAGAAAAATGAGCCTTTCAGATATCGTACAAAGAGGGTGGGATGCAGTCGGTGCGGGAGATTTCGACGCATTAGTGGCGGACTATGTAGAAGATATGACATTCATAATGCCGGGACAGGCGGATGTACTTAAGGGGCGACAAGCATTCCGTACCGCTTTGGATGGTCTAGGCGAGATCTTGCCGCCAGGTTTTGAGATTACAGGACTACGTAATATCGAGGACGGAAGCGAGGTAGTTTCAATAATCGATTGGCAGTCAAGTAAAATCCCAGGCTCACAACTGTCGGTATTGTTCCGATTCACCGGTGACAAAGTTCACGAGGAAAGGTGGTTCATCGACACGGAACAGTGGAAGAGCGCTTTTTAATATTAGCCACACCAATCGTGAAACGCCGGTGGCAGTCGTGGGCAAGGCTGCTTCCGGCCGTAAGCAGCCATTCAGATGATAGTATTCAAACTGTTTTGAGGTGCCGCTCTTGACCCAAAGTGGGCGCTCGCCAATCCGACAAATTTCAGCTAGAAAATTCGAGAAAAATAATGAAGACGATTACAGGTAGCTGTCTATGCGGTGCCGTTTGTTTTGAGGTAGACGACAATTTTCAGCAGCTTAATTTGTGTCATTGTGATCAATGTCAAAGAGCCACAGGGTCGGCACATGCGTCGAATCTTTTCACCGATCCCGGCAACATTCGCTGGACGGAGGGGAAGGAATACGTGAAGCGATTTGACCTACCCGGTCGCGACATTTCGAATGCCTTCTGCACAGAATGCGGTTCTGGCCTCCCTTACGTTTCGAAAACTGGCAAGTCACTTATCGTTCAAGCTGGAGTACTGAATGAGGCTTTTGCCAGCAATCCAACTGTAAGAAATATTTTCTGGTCGGAGCGAGCTGATTGGTACGACGCGGCCATCGACGCGGAGCACGTTGCCGCGTTTCCTGAATAGGCTTGATTCTCGAGCAAACCTCTGTGGTTTCGAGTAAGCAGCAGGCTGCGAAGGGCCTAAAGTGTCAGTGCATGATTGTCCGCTTTTGGCCGTAAGCAGCCGGTCATGAGGAAATAGCTGAACGGCTGCTATTGATGAAAGCAGACGTTGAGATACTTGGGTTTGGAAAAACGAACGGCGAATGACCGCTATAGCCGCGAAAGCAGTCGTTCAGGTATTATCGTGTTGAACGGCTGCTAATGACCCAAAGCGGACATACAGAATTTTTCACACCAGCGAAATAAAGTCGAACTAATGGCACAGAAGAACTGGAAAGATACCGCTGAGATAGTCGGTATTGTTGCAATTGTTGCATCGTTGATCTTTGTTGGGCTTCAACTTAAGCAGTCTCAGGATATTGCGTTGGCGGCCTCCTATCAGGCACGTACTACGACTCTTGCCGAGGCATTTAGTGCGAGGGCTGCCAATACACAAGCCCTGGCTGCTGAGCTAAGAATTCAGGGCATAAACCCGGAAGATGAGGTTACGCGCCTGTCAATTGAAATACCGGAATCCGCAGGCGTATTGACCGAACTGGAGTATCGCGCTGGCATTATGCATGCATTGTCAATGTGGCAGCAGTGGAACAATATCTACTATCAAAATGAGATGGGATTCATGCCTGAAGGTAACTGGCCGAGGTTGCGCGCCGCTATCAAGCGAAATTTCGAGCGAAGGACGTTGGCGTCATTTGTTTACGATGCATTCGAATGGTCGCCAGAATTCCAGAGAGAGATTGAAGCAATAATTGCGGAAGTGGATGTAGAGAAATCACAGTAAACCGCTTCACGTCAGGGACTGCTTCTGGCCGTTAGCAGCCATTCGAAACCCCTGATTTTCGGCTAATCGAATGACCGCTTTCGGGAAAAGCGGACATCGGGCTATCAAAGGAAACGGCTCTGCATATAAATCCACGATTTTTGCAAACGTGCCCCGCTCCCATTCAGTTCTAAGCTTGCTCCGGCGGCTCTCTTGATCAGGGCCGCGGGGCGAGTGTGGTATTGAGCCCAAAGGTTTCAGTCCTGACCTGAAGACATCTGAATCGGTTCCAGAGGGTCTTCCAGCATTACCCGCGTCTTGTTGGTTTCGGCGGGGACCGTCCTGCAGTCCCCGCTTGACCTGTCGCCTGTAAATTCCTGCTTTAAGAGAATTCGCGGCTGCTTTTAATATTTTCCGACTCTTATTCGCCGCGTTTTACAGGTTGTTTTGCTTACTTGGTCTTAGAAAGAATTTAAGACCTCGCCAGTGTGTGGATGTACTGAATCCCCATCGACTACGCCTGCTTCAATCATGTCGGCAAATGCTTTCCTGGCTGTTTCAGCAGCAGCATCCATTGTTGCCTGATCTGGGTATTTGGCGATGACTACGCCTTTGCCATTCCCATATGAGACGATGTCAATGAAGTCGGCGCCGATACTTGTTAATACATCGCGCATACTTTCCGTGATCTCTCCTACCTTATCCATATCAGACGCGGCAAAACGTGTAATTCTGTAGACTGCCATTT
>CAJQPR010000090.1 GCA_905480255.1 uncultured Woeseiaceae bacterium
CTGACGCTTGCGATCGCCGGGCTGGTATCCGGCATAGCGATAATTGGAATCTACGAATCCACTTTGCCCACGATCACGGCAAACAAGGCCCGCGAATTACGCGCAGCCGTTTTTAAAGTGCTGCCCGGGGTAGCCCAGATGCAGCCGCTCGTGTATAGGGACAGCAAGCTCGTCGTCGTAGAAGCGGCGGACAAGGATGAGCCCGTCATCTATGGCGGCTACGATGATCAGGGCGAATTCGTGGGTTACGCGATGCCAGCTGCGGGCCCGGGTTTCCAGGACACAATCGCAATCCTCTATGGCTACAAGCCCGAGCAGAGGATGGTCGTGGGGATGGAAGTTCTCGAGAGCCGCGAAACGCCGGGGCTCGGGGACAAGATCTACAAGGATTTAGAGTTCGTCGCTGGCTTCAGCGCGCTGTCCATCGAACCGGAAATCGTGGCGGTGAAGAAAGGCACAAAAAGCCAGCCCAACGAGATTGATGCGATCACCGGTGCAACCATCTCCGCAAAGGCTATCGTCCGGATCATCAATGAAACGCACGCTGCGTGGTCCGGCCAGTTGCCAGCGCCTGGATCGGAGCCACCTCTCGAATTATCTGAGTCAGCAGATACCGGGGCGGGACAATGAAGAAAAACGAGTCCTACGAAGAGTTCATCAAAGGAATCTGGCGAGACAACCCGGTGTTCGTCCAGGTCCTCGGCATGTGCCCGATGCTCGCGGTGACAAACTCGGCAATCAATGCAATTGCGATGGGGATGGCGACCTTCTTCGTTCTCGTCGGATCGAGTTTCCTGGTATCCAGTTTCCGCAACGTAATCCCGAAGCAGGTGCGAATATCCTGCTTCATCATCATCATTGCGACCTTTGTCACCATCGCCGACTACACGCTACTCGCACTTGTGCCAAAAGTGCACAAGGAACTCGGTGCGTTCATTCCGCTGATCGTTGCAAACTGCCTGATACTCGGACGGCAGGAAGCATTTGCTTCCCGCTACCCTACCAAGCTGGCAGTAATGGACGCGCTGGGCATGTCTGGCGGATTCCTGTTGGCACTGTTTTCGCTCGGCGCTGTGCGGGAGATACTGGGAGATGGCGCTCTATTCGGAGTCAAGCTCTTCGGTGAGAACTTCGAGCCCTGGGTCATCATGATCCTGCCGCCTGGCGGCTTCCTGACGCTCGGCGTAATCCTGCTGTTTTTCAACTGGTTCAAATTCAAAAAGGATGAGTTCCTCGAAGATGTGGCCGCGGCAGAGAGAGGTAGCGACTAATGGATAATCTCCTCTGGGTTTTCATAAGCGCGCTACTCGTCAATAACTTTGTGCTGACCTACTTTCTCGGACTGTGTCCGTTCCTCGGCGTTTCCAGCTCACTGGAAACCTCCGCTCGGCTTGGTCTCGCAACTACCTTCGTGATGCTGGTCACCGCGGTCTGTGCCTGGATCCTGAATACCTACGTATTGATCCATGCGCCGTACCTCAGGCTGATCTGTTTTATCGTCGTCATCGCCAGCACCGTGCAGTTCATTGAAATGCTGATCAAGAAACTAAGCCCTGCACTGTTCAGGGCAATGGGGATCTTCCTGCCATTGATCACCACGAACTGCGCCATTCTCGGCCTCGCCATTTTCGCAACCAATCGTGGCTATGGATTCTGGGAAGGCATCGTGTACGCCCTCGGCGCGGGTGCCGGTTTCACTCTCGCGATGGTGCTGCTTGCCGGCCTGCGTGAAGAATCCGAGTTGTCCAATATTCCGGCACTCATCAAGGGCACGGCGATGAACCTGATCATCGCCGGCATATTATCGATGGCATTCATGGGATTTGCCGGGCTGTTCAGCACAACCTGAAGGATGTAACGTAGTCACTGATGACCCATCTTCTTGCACTCCTCGCCATCGTCAGCCTGTGCGCATTCTGGGCGGCCTTCCAGTTGTGGCTTGAAAAACACGACCCCGATGCAGCCGAGCGGTCTCAGAAATGCGGAGGCTGTGGGCGCAAGGATAAATGTCAGAACGCTGATTCGGCATCGTAAGTCAGACTCTGATGCACTGCAGAACGCGAGAACGACAAGTACGGCGACTATCGTCGTAATCTTGGCGTTCATTGATATTTTCGGCCTGTTTTTTTGGACGCATAGCACTACCCCAGGAATTGCCCTACAGGCGTTTTTTCGCCACATAGCTCGCAAGCATCCGAGGATCAACCATGGTTCATTTCGCAAGATGTGCTTTCGTCGTCGCCCTGGTTCTGATTTCTGCCTGTCACGCCGAACCGGAAAGAAAACTCATGCTGGTCGAAGCGACAATTGCCGACATCCAGAACTCGATCAAATCTGGCCAGTCATCTTGCGTTGAAATAGTCCAGGGGTATATCGATCGCATCGAGAAGTATGACCAGGCGAAGGGAATCAATGCCATTACTGTCATCAACCCCAAGGCCAATGAGAAAGCCACGCAAGTGGATCGTGCGCTGCAAAACGGCGAAATCCTTCCCGACCTGTTCTGCGCACCTCTCCTGATCAAGGACAATTTCGATACCCACGACATGGTTACCACCGGCGGTTCTATCGCACTGAAGGACAGCTACCCTCCCGACGACGCATTCATGATTCGCAAACTCCGTGAAGCGGGTGCAATCGTCTTGGCCAAGACGAACATGGCCGAGTGGGCTTTTAGCCCCCGGCAAACAGTGTCTTCCTCCTACGGTCGAACTGCCAATGTGTACGACACCAAATTCGTACCTGCGGGCTCCTCGGGCGGAACCGCATCGGGTGTGGCTGCCAGTATGGGTGTTGCAGGTATGGGCAGCGATACCGGAAATTCCATCCGCGGTCCTTCATCGCACCTGGCACTGTTTGGAATTCGATCCACTATCGGGTTGACGAGCCGTGATGGTGTCATTCCCCTGGCTTTTGATCGCGATATTGCCGGCCCCATGGCACGAACTGTCGAGGATGGCGTCCGTTTGTTCAATGTTGTCGCCGGCGACGACCCTGCTGACCCGCTAACCGTTCCCAACAAGCGAGAAAAGGACTACATGAAGTTCCTGAACGCAGATGGGCTCGAAGGAAAGCGTCTCGGTGTTTTCCGGTTCCTCGTTGATCATGAAGACGCGGATGACGAGATTCTCACGCTTTTTGACGCTGCCATTGCCGATTTGGCTGCAGCTGGGGCAATAATTATCGATCCGGTGGAAATCACTGATTTCAACGCCATTACCGAATCAATCGGCTGGTGTGGGCGCTTCAGATACGATGTTGGCCAGTATCTTAAGACACTATCGGATGCGCCGTTTCTGGATGTCAACAAAGTCCTCGATACCGGGGAACTTGCTCCCGAGTCCGTAGAGAATTTCAACTTCTATGCCGAGTTTCCATTGGACGTCGTACCCGACGACTGGGAGCCGCCGTGTTCAACCTGGCCCAACAATCCGGCACGAAATCAGCTACTTGCCAATGCCGTTGAGGCTATGGATAAGGCCGGATTGGACGCGCTGATCTACCCAACCTGGTCGAATCCGCCTGCGCCTATTGATGCAGCAGTGGAGGAATATAGCGGTGATAACAGCCAATGGTTGGTTCCGGATGCCGGCCTACCGGCAGTGACGGTGCCTATGGGTTTTTGGCAAAACAAATTACCTGCCGGCCTGCAGTTTGCCGGCCGCCCGTATGCGGAAGGAACTTTGATAGAACTGGCTTATGCGTATGAGCAGAAGACCATGCACAGAAGGCCGCCGGAGGGGTTTGGGGAAGTATCGGAGTAAATAGAGACGATCAGGAAAACCGCGGTAAAAGAAAGGGCCTTCCTGAAAAATCAGGAAGGCCCTTCCAAAACAATTAAGAAAACCGGATTTTCTTTACTTGAATGTTATTTCACGCATCAAGTACTCGCCGGTAATTGTACGAATATCCGGGTATGTCATAACTACCTTGTCGGATAGCTTCTGGTTCTCTTCGCCCCATTTCTTCATGAAGGCTTCATACTCTGACTGGTCTGGTTGCATGTCCGCAGCGTCCTTCATTCTTACAACCAAAATCACATTGAAATCGCCGCTGTTCGCCAGTTCACTTACATAAATTCCGTAGCTTTCGATCTGACCCAATTCGACCGCTACGTCATTCGCAGGTGCCCACGTAGCTTTTAGCCCTTCCAGGTACTTGTCGATCATGTTGGAATCTACTTTGACCGTCGTAACATTTGAAAGGACCGAGCCAATTTCATAGTCCGTCCACGCTTCAAGGTCGGCGCTGGCGATACTTGCAAACCCTGTCAAAACCAATCCAACTAATACATGACGTAGTTTCATTCTCTATTCCCCTTTGCTTATCGTTTATTTGCGTCTGGAAATTTCGTGCCAGCAATTTCGTGCTGTGTTTGGTCAATTCCAGAAACACCGGTATGGCAGCCGGCATCATACGTAATAATACGTATATGTGATAGGTCTTTATCCGCACTGGAACATAGGAGCATTGATGGTCAACAACGCAACGAGAATGCGGCCCTGTCTTGGCGATTCGACTTCAATGCCGCAATCACGGTCAGACATGCAGGGTAGGACTTAACTGAATGGTCCGTTTTGTAGAGGCCTGTCCAAACGGCCGCGAGCGGGCACGAACGGATACATATTGACGAGTTACCTAAGGGCCCGGAGCGCCAGGGTCTTCTTCGATGGACGATTCGTGATCCTCTATAACTTGCCATAAAGGAGCATCTACCCAGGTGTCATCGAGGTAGAAGTTCTCAGGTTCTTCTTCTTTTGGGTCGACGATCAGATTGTAGATCGATGGATAGGCCATTTTTTGGATCGCATAGCTCTCTTCATCGATTTCCTTGATGAGCATTTTCCAATTGCGCCACTTCACACCAAAAAGCTCGTTACCGATGTAGATGACGATCGATTCTCGAGCGGATTTCTCAGATTTACGCATCAGGAAATCCGATTGGTCAACACCATCCATAATTCGATCTTGCGGGATATCGCCGCCAACGAAATTCGCCAAGGTGGGAAACACATCTACCAGGTGGACAATGTCGTTCGAAACTTGTTCGGCAGGGATTTTCCCAGGATACCGGATCAGAAAAGGAACACGTAATGAGCCTTCATACGGAGAAAACATGGTTCCTCGCCATGGCCCGGTAAATCCAAACGACCTCGTTATGCCTTCGCGACCATTGTCTGATGTGAAGATGAAGATAGTGTTGTCTTTGAGCCCGAGCGCATCGATCGTATCGAGGAGTTCGCCCACATAGGCATCCGTTTGTGCGAGAACATCAGCAAAACTTCCGTTTCCGGTCGTGCCTTTATAGTCGGGATGGGCATCGACCGGTTCGTGGGTTTGCGTGTAGGGGAGATAAGCGAAGAAAGGCTGCCGCGCTTCGGCCTTGCGCCTGATGAAATCAATTGCGTGATCGGTGATTTCCCGGTCGATAGTCTTACGCTTTTCGCGACCGTACACCTCCAGGTTCTTGGGCGTTTCACCTCGTTTTGACGACACCACGTAGGTGAACTCGAGATCCGGGTGTGCCCCTTCCTGCCAGCTATCGCTATCCGGCCAGAAGGCTCGATCCGATGAATGCGGAATTCCATACCATTCATCGAAACCCTGGTCTGTAGGGAAACGCCCCTCGGTGTCTCCCAAGTGCCATTTCCCGAACATTCCGGTCGCGTAACCGGCATCCGACAGCATCTCAGCCAGTGTAATTTCCCACTGAGTGATGCCCCACCATATACCTCTCGGAGGACCGTCAGGCCGCTGCCGTGCACGTATCCCGTAACGACCAGTCATCAGTGAGGTACGCGACGGCGTACACTCCGCTTCGACATTGAAGTTGGTTAGCTGGAATCCCTCATCGGCAATGCTGTCAATTCGGGGCGTTGGTGCCCCGCGCAAAACGCCGCCACCGTAAACGCCAATTTCGCCGTAACCGAAATTATCCATCAAGACAAGGACAATATTGGGTTTGCCATCAGTTCCTGGCGCAGCCACAGCAAGAGGAACAGACGCAACAAGAACAGCCACACAAACAAGGATTTTCACGCTTCGAATATAGTCAGGCAATGTGGTCTCCAGTGGTGTTACTTTCGGCTGTAGCAGACGCCAAAAGAAAACATACGAACTGTCATTCACGCAATTCAGTAAACGATCGCGACCGGCCACTTCGGGTTGCGGTTTCAACCGGTCGATGCAAGACATTGGTCAAATCGGTGGGCTGGCGTTCTGAAGTCTAACGTTTTTTTCGGTCGCTCGTTAATTCGTGGAGCAAACGCATTCAGACTGTTTTGATAGATGTTCGAGAAACCCATCCCCATTGGAAAGTACTTTCGCAAGAGACCGTTAGTATTCTCATGCGAGCCAGGGTTCGGCAAGAACTCCCTGAACCGGGGAATGCCCACGATCAAAAAGGGCCTCAAACTTCCAGCCACGGAGGGACAGCGCCAAGGGGCACTGTGGGTGCGGTCTGATGTTCAAGCCGCGTGAATTATATGGACAAAACTGGTGAATGGGAAAAGCAGGACAAGCCTCACCCTTATGGCCCGCATAGGTAAGCAAATATATACGGTGTAATTGCTTTAGTTGTCTACCTTGTCACGGCAAAGACGAAACATGATGACTAAGCACACACCGATAGCAACATGGGCTAATCGGCACCATTGCTCGGAGATACACAGAAATACCAACCAACTAGCGGCCAGTTAAGCTGGGTATCAATCTCAATAGAGTCAGACGACTGCACATAGTTTTCGTCGTTCGCAGACTCAATATCCCAATCGCTGATTACGCCGAATTCCACAGTCGCAGCTTTTTCAGACATAGATTTTTTCCTCAAGCAACGTTCCGCGGCACTACTGATAAGACAGACAGTACCGCTCGCCGAGAACGACCAGGTTCACGACAGACACTATGTGGAACCTACGGCATATCGACTGCTCGTACGTTGTCATGCGTCACAGAACACCCTGTTTGTCT